>DASRUA010000027.1:0-4701 GCA_035655615.1 Dermatophilaceae bacterium | reverse complement strand
ACCGGCTGCTCGAGGCCGTCCGCAAGCATCACGTGCGGCTTCACCACATCTCGACCGACGAGGTCTATGGCGACCTCGAGCTCGACGACCCGTCGCGCTTCACCGAGCAGACGCCACTCAACCCCTCGAGCCCCTACTCGGCCAGCAAGGCCAGCGCAGACCTGCTGGTGCGCGCGTGGATCCGCTCGTTCGACCTCCAGGCGACGCTGTCCAACTGCTCCAACAACTACGGCCCGTACCAGCACGTCGAGAAGTTCATCCCGCGCCAGATCACCGGCATCATCCAGGGCGTCAAGCCCAAGCTGTACGGCGCCGGCGCCAACGTGCGCGACTGGATCCACGTGGACGACCACAACGACGCCGTCGTGACCATCCTGGAGAAGGGCCGGGTCGGTGAGACCTACCTCATCGGCGCCGACGGCGAGATGAACAACCGCCAGATCGTGGCGCTGCTGCTGGAGCTGATGGGCAAGCCGGCCGACTGGTTCGACCTCGTCTCCGACCGCCCCGGCCATGACATGCGCTACGCCATCGACTCCAGCAAGCTGCGGGCCGAGACGGGATGGATGCCGCAGTACCAGGACATCCGCGCCGGGCTCACCCAGACGATCCAGTGGTACCGCGACCACGAGTCCTGGTGGGCGCCGGCCAAGGAGAGCACGGAGAAGACCTACCAGCGGCTCGGCCGCTGAGCCTGAAGACCGCTGCACCTCAAGACCGCCGAACCTGAGGACCGCTCGCCGAAGACCGCTGTCAGGTCTGGGCCGGATCGCGTCATAGATCTGGCGGACGGCGGGGGCTTTCGCGGGCCGGCGGGGCGAACACGGCATCAGTCCTCCTCCCGGATTGGCCAAAGCGCCACGAAGGGCTCATCTTCGTGCTGGACTAGAACTATGAGGGCGGATCGGCTGAAGACCCTCCACACCGTGCTGGAGGAAACGAACGGCCGGCTGGACGTGGGCGGAGACGCCGGAGCCCAAGTCTGGCCGTGCGGCTTCGGCGCGTTGGACGCGGCGCTGGCCGGGTCTGGGCAAGACCACGTTCGCGCTGCAGATAGCGCGCAACCTCGTCGTAGCCAAAGACAGCGCGGTCTACTTCTCGTTCGAGCACGACAACCACTCCCTGCTGGAGCGGCTGATCATCATGGAGGCGGCCGAGATCGCAGGTACCGGCGCGGTTCGGCTGCCGCAGGTCCGTGAGGCGTTCAAAGTCCCCCAGAGCTCGAATCGGATGATGGCAGGAAGACTCGCCGACACCGAGGGTGGGGCCGAGGCGGTTGAGGCGCTGGAGGAGTACTCCGAACGACTCCACCTGCACAGTTCCAGCGGCGCCGACACCAACGTCGAGACCATGAGAGAGGTCATCGCCTCGATCCGGGAGCGCACGGACCAGACGCCGTTCGTGATCGTCGACTACCTGCAGAAGGTTCCCCCCGGCGCACCGGTGACTGATCGTCGCCAGCTTGTCCATCTTTCGGATGAGGACCGGATCACTGAGGTCGTTGAAGGGCTCAAAGACATGGCGCTGGATCTCACGGTCCCCGTTCTCGCCCTCGTCGCCGTCGACAAAAGCGGACTGGCTGCCGCAAAGAGAACGAGGCTGCAGGACCTGCGCGGATCGTCCGCACTTGCCCACGAGGCTGATGTCGTGCTCATCCTCAACAACAAGTTCGACGTCGTAGCCCGGCATCACCTGATGTACAACACGGCGAACGCCGAGAAGTTCCACCACTGGGTGGTCATGAGCATCGAGAAGAACCGCAGCGGCGCGGACAGTGTCGACGTCGAGTTCCGAAAGCGCTTTGAGCAGAGCAGGTTCGATACCGACGGTGGGCGGGTCGAGGAGGAGCTGGTCGACGACCGGGTCTTTGTCGACTAGGTGTAATGATCAGGCACGTTGGTCGAGATCTGGGCCCGCTAGGAACTCAGGATGGTCTTGATCTCCATCAGCAGGAAGAACGCGATCACGGCCTCGCTGACCACCCAGGAGTTGGCGTTCATCCAGTCGCGCATCCGGGGAAGCAGCGTGTCTCCGCGCCTACCCAGGAGCAGCAGGATCAACAACGGGGACCCGATCAGAAGCGCGGTAAGGAGCAGGAAACCGGCAGCGTGCCACAGTGGTGAACCATGCGCCGCAAGATACGTGCCGACCGTGAATGTCATCATCACGTCGGTTGGCATGACCAGGAACAGCACAACACCCAGCCTGAGGGAAACCCTGGGAGTCTCGGTCTGTAACGTGCTCATCCACTTGGGCGGCTCCGACTTCTCCCGGCCTCGGAAGGTCCAGATCGCCGCCAGGACCAGGACCACCACAAGTACCCAGTCCACGGTCGCCGAGTTGGAGCTCTGGCTCGAGCCCTTCAGCTTCAGTACCTTCGCCACGTAGTAGAAGATGGACGTCGCGGCGGCCGTGGCCAGGACCGCTCCCCCGACGAATGCGTAAGAGTTCTGCCGTGGCTTCGTACTGGTCACGAGCATGATGGCCGTGATCATCTGAGGTCCGGCGACCATCACGACCGCCAGCGGCAGCACCTTCAAGAAATCGGTCATCGTCCGCCCAAAGTCATCGACTTCGCTGATAGTTCATCACCGAGAATGGTCAGGCTGGAACGGCGGCACATCATCCGGTCAGGACGAGTCCGGCCGGGTCCGGGAGGTAGCGCGGATCGGCCGCGCTGGGTTCCCGACGGCCACGACGTTCGCCGGAAGGTCCTTGGTGACAACTGCGCCCGCGCCCACGACCGTGTTCTCACCGATCGTCACACCGGGGCACACGATGGCGCCGCCGCCCAGCCAGACGTTGTTCCCGACCGTGATCGGCCTGGCAGCCTCAAGCTTGTTGCGTCGAGGCTCGGGCTCGACCGGGTGAACCGGCGTCAGCAACTGCACATTCGGACCGATCTGAACGTCGTCACCGATCGTGATCTCGGCAACATCGAGGGCAACCAGACCGAAGTTGACGAAGGTGCGCGCACCCACCCGGATGTGCACGCCGTAGTCGACATACAACGGCGGGCGTATGACGGTGTGCTCGCCCAAGGACCCCAGCAGATCACCAAGCACCTCACGCGCCTCCGTCGGATCGGCCTTCCATATCTCGGCGTACAGGTCAGCCAGCTGCTGGGCCCGCCGCATCAGCGCGTGCAGCTCGTCATCGGCCTCGTACCAATCGCCCGCGAGCATCCGCTCGCGCTGGCTCCGCGGATCTTCACTCATGCGGACGAACGTACACAACGATCGATCCCGGACTTCCGTACCACTGGCACTATGACCCCATGGAAACCGGGCAAGGCCGAGCATGTTGATCCCGCGGCAGACAACCGACGCCGGGAAGTACCTGGATCACGTTGGCATGTTCCTTCGACGTCGGCCGGTCGAGCACAGCGTGCTGCTCAGCACCGCAGCAGCCCGCGTCGGCCAAAAGGTCGCGGGCGCCGGGTCGAACCTGTGGCTCTGGGTTGAGGACGACGAGGAGGTCGTCGCCACCGCACAACACACACCTCCGCATGGGGCCTACGTGTCCATCGGTCCCGCCCAGGCAATGCGTACCCTCGCCCGCGCCCTGTGGCGGCTGCGCCCTGGGCTGCCGGGCGTGACGGGCCTGGACACCGCGCCTCAGGAGTTCGCGAACGAGTGGGCGCGGCTCGGTGGCCCGCAGACCACCCCCGGCATGCGGATGGGGCTGTATGCCGCAGATGACGTGAGCATCCCCGTCGGCATCGCCGGTCGGCTTCGGCTGGCGAACGACGACGATGCGTCACTGCTGCGAGGCTGGACAAACGAGTTTGCCGCCGAGGCCGGCGCGACGTCCGCGGCCGATGACGAGGTCGGGCCGCGTATCCACCAGGGGCTGCTGTTCGTCTGGGAGGTTGACGGCGCGTTGGTCTCGATGGCAGCGGTCAGCGTTGCGCAAGGCGGGGTCAGCCGGGTACAGCTCGTCTACACACCTCCAGAGCAGCGCAGGCGTGGCTTCGCGAGTGCCTGTGTCGCATCGCTGACCGCCCGTGAGCTCGCCACGCCAGGGCGCACCTGCATGCTGTTCACCGACCTTGCCAACCCCACATCGAACGGCATATATCAGGCGGTCGGCTACCGCCGTGTCGGAGACGCAGTGATGCTCAGGTTCGATGCCCCGAGCCTGGGCCGGAATTGACTGCCGGAAATGGCGAAGGAAGCCGAGACTGAGGCGAGTCGTTCCGTGCAGCGCCTCGTGCTGTTCGACCTCGACGGGACGCTGGTCGACCACGAGGGCGCGGCTGCGAAAGGCGTCGAGCAGTGGCTCATGGCCAATGGCTGGGCCGATGCGAGGACCATCGCCGACCTGATCTCGGACTGGGACGCGATTGCGGAGCGACACTTCGCCGCATACCGGGACCGCCTCACGACGTATCAGGGGCAGCGCCGGCTACGGCTGCGGGACTTTCTTCCCCGCATCGGAATCGACACATCCGGTTGGTCTGACGCGCGCCTGGACGATGTGTTCAAGTCGTACCTGGTCGGCTGACGTCAGGGCTGAAGCCATGGCAAACGGAGCGCCGGTCCAGTCCCCCACGCCTTTTACGGCTCTTGTGACTCATCCGTGGGCGGTTTCAGGCGGCTGCGCGGCCGGGGAGCGGCGGGCACATGCCGCCGAGATCGAGCATGGCGAGGGCGACGAGTGCTTCGGGTGAGCGGAACCCGAACGCGATCCTGGTCAACA
>DASRUA010000026.1:0-2253 GCA_035655615.1 Dermatophilaceae bacterium | reverse complement strand
TCTGCCTGCGGATCCTTCAAGCCGCTCTCGTCTACGTGAACACCCTCATGCTCCAGGACGTGCTCGCCGAAGACGCCTGGGCCGACATGCTCACCACCGAAGACCGACGCGGTCTCACCCCACTTTTCTGGCAGCACGTGCTCCCATACGGCGAAGTGAAGCTCGACATGACCGCACGCCTCAGCATCCGGACCGCCGGTCCTGCCGGCAACCCGTAAGCGGATCGTCCTGCGGGACGACGGGAAGCCAGGCTTGATTGGGGCTCCGGCGATGGTGGCGGCATGCCCGGCCGAGGTGCGTGATCGGACCGCATTCGAGGTGCTACGGGGCGCGGAAGATGTCATGTGTGCCGATCCGGCGCCAGATGACGTGCACCTGACCGACCTTGACCTCGGCTCCGAATTCCCAGGTAGCCCGCCCGTCAGGGGCGAACGTCATCTCCATGACGTCGCGGGCCCCCTGCACGCCTTTCACCCGGAGACCGGCCCGGAACGGACGACCCGCTTCCAGATCCTCGACAAACCGGGCAACCGCAGTACGAAACCGCTGCTGCTCGGCAGTGCCGAGCGATCGCCAGTCCTGGTCGAATCGAGGAAGCCGCTGGTAGGTCGGCACCTAACGGAGTGAGTCAAGGAAGGCGTCGCCGTTGTCGAACACGGTTCCCTCGCCGGCGGCGATCTGGTCGCTAGCCTCTCGTTCCCCGGCCTGCCATGCGTTGGTCCAGAACCATGATTGCTCGGCTGGGATCGACTTCAGTCCGCGCATCGTCACCTGGCCGGCCTCGACGACAAACGCCACGTCGTCTCCCTCCTCGACGTGTAGAGCCTCCCGAACCTCCCGGGGCAGCGTGATCTGACCCCTGCTTCTCACGACTGCTCGGGTCATCCGCACTCACTCCTTCTGACATTCCTACTTTCAGAGATTCATCTTAGCCGAGACCTACATCAGTCGCTACACGCACTCCCCCAGGGGGTGGCGATTTCCATTGAGGGATGGCTGAGCGGCACAGCGGGGACCTGCTCGTCGGCTCACGCACGTGGGTCGTCGGCGGACAGCAACGTTGCGCTTTAGTTGGCGTCGCCGCTGAGGCCTTCACGGGTGTGTAGTTGGATCCGTTTGCCGTCGGGGTCGATGACGTCCAGTGCCCATCCCAGGTAGGCGTTCCGTGGCTCCGTATGTTCGATGCCGAGGGCGGCGAGGTGGTTCTCCCATCGGTTCAGCTCGGATGCGCTGGCAACGGCCAGACTGACCGGGCTGAAGTCGGCCATAGCCTGAGCCTGCGGCGGCGCAGCGAACAGGCAGAGGATGATGCCACCTGAGGGGTGTTCCAGCGTGACCGTGACGATGCGGTCCTCGCTCTCTTCGTCGAGGACGGAACGGAAGCCGAGGACGGTCTCGTACCATGTACGGCTTCGCTCGATATCGGTTACCGGCAGGCCGACGTGGTGCACGCCGACGAAGGTGGGGCTCGACGCGGTCATGCTGCACTCGTCTCGCGAGCCGGCTGCGTCCGTTTGGGTCCAAGGTTTGCGGTGTCGCGGGTCGATTGGCTAGTGACTTGATCCAGCCTGCGCGTCTTCTCTGTGTCGAGGTGGTCCGCGCCGCGGAGCAGATCCACGCTCTGCAGCGTGAGGCGTCGGATTGGAGCGAGATTCCGTGCGGCGTGCTTATACGTCATGGCGACCTCCCCGGTTATGTCGCATTGCAGCACAGTGGAACCACTTTTCCCTTGAAGGGTGATCCCGACGACGGACCTGAGGCAGGCCTGGAAGGCGCTTGGCGCTGCCCACGGATCGTGGGTGGCGTTGGAAAGTCCTACGCGCGCCTAGGGTACGGCGTCTGCCAGCCCAGGACTCTCGTTCCTGGCGGAAGGCCCAGGCACGGCGGTCCCGAAGAGCCTTCGCGAACGTGCATGATCCGCGAGGCGTTGGCGGTCAGGGTGTTGTCTCGGCCTGCTCGTCGGGCTGGAACCGGTAGCCAAGGCCGGGTTCGGTGAGCAGGTGGCGGGGGCGTCCCGGGTCCGCTTCGAGCTTGCGGCGCAGTTGAGCCATGTACAACCTCAGGTTTCCACCCGCGGTCTCGTAGCCGGGTCCCCACACCTCGGTGAGCAGTTGCCGCTGGCTGATGAGTTTGCCGGGGTGCCGCAACAGGACCTCGAGCAGGTGCCACTCGGTTGGCGTAAGCCGCACCTCAATGCGGGAGGCGCCATCGGAGAGCGTGACGCGCCGGGCGGCCAGGTCAACAGTGGCTAGC
>DASRUA010000025.1:0-12025 GCA_035655615.1 Dermatophilaceae bacterium | reverse complement strand
CTCACCCCGCTCGGCAGCTTCAGATAGACCAGGGCGAACTTGTTTCCCAGCTCGCGTGGCAGTGGCTGGTCGGGGGGTCGCACATTGACCGGGACCATGGTGGTGAGATCGACCGGATCGGCGCCGCGGTCGCGCAGGTAGGTGTTGATGGCCCCTGAAACCGCCGCAACGATCACGTCATTGACAGTGGCCCCGGTGAGCCGACTCACGCGCTTGACCTCCGTGATCGTCCGCGGCCCGGACCAGATCGCACGCTTGTCGACACCCGGCTTCCCCTCCGAGAACAGGTTCGGCGGGTTGTGGCCCAGCAACAGCGTGTCCACAACCTTCCCTGTTCGCCAGCCGACCTCCAACACGTCCGCGGCCCGGGACGGGTTGACCAGCTCGGTAAGAAGAGAGATGGCGCGCAGACCACCCCGGACGGTCTGCGCGCCCGTGTCCAGCACCGCCCGGGCCGCGCCCATGACGCCCCCATTGTGCTGGGATGACGATTCCTGCTCCTCGAGCTCTTCGAGGTCGACCGTGGGTGAGGCGTCGGTCAACGAGAGCAGCACCTGCGAAAGAGCCATGCCATCGGCGAGCGAGTGGTGGAACCGCGAGACGAGCCCACAGCCACCGAGGTAGCCATCAACAAGGAAGAACTCCCACAACGGGTGAGCTCGGTCGAACGGCACGCTCATCCGGTTCTCGACGAAGCGTTGCAGCGCCACCTGGTCGCCGGGCGCCGGCAGTGTGGCCCGTTTCAGGTGGCGGCTGAGGTCGAAGTCTGGGTCATCCTCCCAGTGCGGCATCCCGAACGGGACGGACGTCGGCACTGGCCGTTGTGAGAACACGGGGTAGCGGTTGATAAGCCGGCGCTGGATCACTGGGCCGAGCCGCTCGAAGTCGATCATCTCGTCGAACCACATCACCCCGTCGATGACCATCAGGTTGGTGGGCTGGTCCCTGTTCAGCCACATGGTGTCCACCGGTCCGATAGATCGTCGCTCAGACATCGCACACCCCAGCACCTAGTTGTCAGGTGCAGTTTCCCACCGGACAGCAGCGCGGCATAGGCCAGAAGTCACATTGGAACGGAGGTCAGGGACAGCTCGGTGAGCTCACGACAGAGAGAGACAGAACCGGAGCTCAGAGCCTGGGGGTCAGCGACGGCCGACGAACCAGCGCCGGATCGTCTCGATCCGCTGGGCAACCTGAGCGGCATTGGCCTGGTCGAGGGTCGGCCCGCCACAGCTCTGGCGCAGGTCGGCATGCACGACTGCATGCCGCGCGCCGGACTTGCGGGCGTAGGCGGACACCAGCGAGTTGAGCTCCTTGCGAGAGGCCGCCATGGCACGGTGGGTGGCCAGCTCGGGGTCAGCCTTCTTGCGGGAGGGCCCCTTCTGTGCCGACTGACGCGCGCGCAACAGCGTGGCCACCTGGTCGAGCTCGAGCAGTCCTGGCAGCCCCAGGAACTCCTGCTCGTCAGCACTGCCCACCTCGGCGTTGAGACCGAACTGCTGGGCGTCGAAAAGCACGTGGTCGAACTCGGCCTCGGACTCCAGAGCCTCGAACGACAGAGCATCCAGGTCTGGGGTCGAACCGGTCCGGTTGGCTGCTGCCAGGAGGTCGTCCTCGGCTGACCACATGGAGGCTTCGTCCCCCGGCTTCAGGACCCGGTCCAGGGCGTGGTCGCGCTCATCCTCCAGCCGTGCAGCATGCTCGAGGATGAGCGGCACGCTCGGCAGGAAGATCGACGCCATCTCGCCCCGACGTCGCGCGCGGACGAATCGGCCCACAGCCTGGGCGAAGTAGAGCGGCGTGGACGTGGACGTGGCGTAGACGCCGACGCACAACCGCGGGACGTCAACGCCCTCGGAGACCATCCGGACCGCGACCATCCAGCGCTGCTTGCCCTCCGCGAACTCCTCGATCTTGCCGGAAGAGCCGGCATAGTCCGAGAGCACGACGACGGGCTTCTCGCCCGAGATGCCGTGCAGGATCTTGGCATAGGCCCGCGCCTGGGTCTGGTTGGACGCGATCACCAGCCCGCCGGCGTCCGGCACACCACGCCGTACCTCTGTCAGCCGCTTGTCAGCAGCCGAAAGGACCGACGGGATCCACTCGCCCTTGACATCCAGCGCGGTGCGCCACGCCTGGGCGGTCGAGTCCTTGGTCATCGGCTCCCCCAGCCGGGCCGAAACCTCGTCGCCGGCCTTGGTACGCCAGCGCATCGAGCCGCCATAGGCGAGAAACAGCACCGGCCGGACAACCCCGTCACGCAACGCCTCGGCGTACCCGTAGGTGTAGTCGGCCTCACTGCGGCGGATCGAGTCCTTCCCCATCTCGTAGCGCACGAACGGGATGGGGCTGGTGTCGGAGCGGAACGGCGTGCCGGTCAGCCCGAGTCGATGGGCAGCCGGCTCGAAAGCCTCGCGGATCGCGTCGCCCCATGACAGGTTGTCGCCGCCATGGTGGATCTCGTCGAGGATGACCAGCGTGGGCGCGGCCTTGGTGCGCGCACGGTGCAACAACGGTTTGCTGGCCACCTGCGCGTAAGTCACGGCGACACCGTGGAACTCCGCGCCATGGCGCCCAGCAGCGTTGGTGAAGTGCGGGTCAATCCGGATGCCGACCCGCGAGGCCGCATCGGCCCACTGGGTCTTCAGGTGCTCGGTCGGCGCAACAACGGTGACCCGGCTGATCAGGCCCATGGCGAACAGCTCGGTGGCCAGACGCAACGCATAGGTGGTCTTACCGGCCCCTGGAGTCGCGACGGCCAGGAAGTCGCGGGGGGTTGAACGCAGGTACTGGGTCAGCGCATCGGCCTGCCAGGCACGCAGCTTGGACGCTGTCCCCCAGGCGGCTCGTTCCGGGAATGCTGGTGAAAGATGGGATGCGGCCGCGGTGCTCATAGGCCGCTAATAGTAACGGGATTCGGCCGACGACATACCGGGGGGGATACTCCCAGGGCAGTGGCGATCCGCCTGCACTGCGGTGTGCTAATGCGCGTCGCAGCCAGTACGTCGGTGCTACTTCTGGCCGTCCTGCGGGGCGCGCAGACCGTCGAAGATCTCCTTGCACGTGGGGCACACCGGGAACTTCTTGGGGTCACGTCCAGGCACCCAGACCTTGCCGCAGAGCGCCACCACAGGCTCTCCCGACATGGCGCTGTCCATGATCTTGTTCTTACGGACGTAGTGCGAGAAGCGCTCGTGGTCGCCCGGCTCGCTGATCTGCTCATCGACTTGCTCGCGCTCGATCACCCCAGTTGACGTCGAGGGCCCAGAGGGCTCCCTCTGGGGTGCGAGGGGGTCGTTCGGGTCATCGAGCCCGTTGACGGGAATCCGCGAGTCGCTCATGTGATCCAGTCTAGCCAACGCCAATATGACGGGTGCTTCAGTTCATCGTGGGGTCTTCCGGCAGACTCGCGACCAACGCGAGATTGCCGCGTTGACGACGCAACACGGTGGACCACAGTGTCTCCGGCTCCGGGGTGAAGGCATCGCGGGCCTCGGACTCCACGACATACCAGCCCCCATCTTGGATCTCCTGCTCGAGCTGACCATCTGACCACCCGGCGTACCCGGCAAAGATCCGGAGCCCGGCCACCCCGGGCATCACCACCAACGGCGGAACATCGAGGTCGACCAGTCCGATCCCGCGGAACAGCAGCCGCACTCCCATCGGCTCCTGCTGGTCGCCGGGCACAGTTACCAGGCCCAGCGCCGAGTCCAGCGCCACCGGGCCGCCCTGGAAGACGTTCGACGGATGGGTGACGTACTCCTGCCACGATGGCAACACCGCCGAGACGGACGCATGCAAGGGATGGTTGAGGACGACGCCCTGCGCGCCTTCCTCATCGTGCTGCAGGACAAGAACCACACTCCGCCGGAAGACCTTGCCCCCGGTCTGCGGGGTCGCCACCAGCAGCTTGCCCGTGGCGTTGTCGATGCTCACCTAGCCATTCTCGCTCAGGCCGTGCCGACGTGACTCCCCCGGGGCGGCCGATAATCCGCCACATGTGGCAGTGATCGGACGCGGTCTCAGTGGAGACGCCAGAAGGTCTGGTCGGCTGTTGCCGGTCAGACCTTCTGGGTGGTCGTAGGTCAATCAGAGTGCTGGTCAATCAGAGTGCTGGTCAATCAGTCGCGCGAGCCGCGATATCCGCGCGAGCCGTCATTGCTGCGACGCGGACCGGCGCTGTGGCCGCCCCGACCGCCGCCGCCGAAGGGACGACGGGTTGGCCGCGGAGCCTCGAGCAGACGACGTGACTGGCTGGCCGGGATCGGCACCCCGCTGGGCGGGCAGGCACCCGTCGAAGCCAGCATCGCGTCACCCGGCACTGCCCGGGTCGCCATCACGTCCACCCCGGCCTCGCGAGCCAGGCGCTCCATGCCCTTCCGCTGATGCGGGAGCGCCAACGTGATGACAGAGCCTTTCTCGCCTGCGCGGGCCGTACGGCCCGAACGGTGCAGGTAGTCCTTGTGATCGGCCGGCGGGTCGGCCTGCAGGACGACGCCGATGTCGTCCACGTGGATGCCGCGGGCTGCGACGTCCGTGGCGACCAGAACCGGCAGGCTGCCATCCTTGAACGCGCTAAGCACCCGGTTGCGAGCGCCCTGGGCCAGGCCACCGTGCAGAGCGGCAGCGAAGACTCCCTGCTCGCGCAGCTGCTCAGCCACCCGGTCGGCGCCAAGCTTGGTCCGGACGAAGACCAGGGTGCGGCCTTCACGGTTGGCGACCTCTGCGGTGATGGACTTCTTGTGCTGCGGGTCGATGAGCAGGATGTGGTGGTCCATCGTGGTGACGCTGGCCGTCGCGTCATCAGTGGAGTGGGTGACCGCGTCCGTCAGGTAACGCTTGACGACCTCGTCGATGCCACGGTCCAGGGTGGCCGAGAAGAGCAGCCGCTGGCCACCCTCGGGAAGGCCATCGAGGATCGAGGTGATCTCAGGCAGGAAGCCCATCTCCGCCATGTGGTCGGCCTCGTCGAGGATCATGATCGAGATGTCGGTGAGCTGGACGGCTCCACGCTCGATAAGGTCCTTGAGCCGGCCCGGGGTGGCGATCAGCAGATCGACCCCACGGTCGAGAGCCATCAGCTGCGGCGGGTACGGCATACCGCCCGCAACCAGCTTGTGACGCAGGCCCATGACGTGCACGAACGGCTCGAGAGCGTCGCTGATCTGCATCGCCAGCTCGCGGGTCGGGGTCAGGATCAGCGCGCGGGGGCGACGGGCCAGGGCCCGGTCACCGGCAGCGAGCCGGGTCAGCGTCGGCAGGCCGAACGCGAAGGTCTTGCCTGAGCCGGTCTGTCCGCGACCAAGCACGTCGCGCCCAGCCAGTGCGTCCGGGATCGTCGCCGTCTGGATGGGGAAGGGGGACGTTATGCCCTCGCGTGCCAGTCGCTCGACGAGCGGGGCCGGCAGCCCGAGAGCCGCGAACCCGTTGTCCTCCGCGATGTCCACGGGCGTCGTGTCGATGACCGGCGAGGGGATGCGCTTCTCGTAGGTACGAGCCGGACGGTCTGCGCGCTTGCCGTAGTTCGCGTCACGCTTGAAGTCCGAGCGAGGTGCGCCCGGCTCACGCTTCTCATAGGTGCGGGCCGGACGATCGCTGCCGTACGAGCGAGGTGCGCGGTCGTCACGAGAGTCGTTGGAACGGGCCGGACGGTCGCTGCTGTACGAGCGGGCCGGACGGTCGCTTCCGTACGAGCGGGGTGCGCGGTCGTCACGGGAGTCGTTGGAACGGGCAGGACGGTCGCTGCCGTACGAACGGGGAGCGCGGTCGTCACGAGAGTCGTTGGAACGTGCCGGACGGTCGCTTCCGTACGTGCGGGCCGGACGGTCGCTGCCGTACGAGCGAGGAGCGCGGTCGTCACGAGAGTCGTTCGAACGGGCCGGACGGTCACTGCCATACGAGCGAGGGGCACGGTCGTCACGACGATCGGAGGTGCGGGGCGCGCGGTCGTCATATCCGCGAGGAGCCTGGGTCTGTCCGCGGTGAGCCTTCTTGGGGCCTGACTTGGCGTCAATCTTCTTGGCCGTGGTCCAGCGGGCCTTCTTGGGCGCGCCGGAATTGTTGATGTGCTTATTCACTTGGATATCCACTTCGGTGATCGAGGTAGGAACGCCTCGGGATCACCGGTCCAACGGCAACAATGAGAACGCACCTCAGGCGCGATGGTCTTGACTGCGCCCGGCGGGCCGACGATAACGGTCGTTATCCGGCAGGGCCCGATGATTCTCAACTTGCTGTGTCTGTGACGCTATGTGCGCGCCGTAGCCATCGGGTATGCGCAAACTTTATCAGGGCTGGCGACGACTCCAGACCAAGTACGCCAGCGCGCCGAGTGCGACGCCACCAAAGTCGGCCATTGCGTCGAACACGTCACCGCTGCGGTGCGCCAGCGCAAAGTGCTGGATCAGCTCACTGGCAGGTGCATGCACAGCGAGTATGCCGAGTGCCCAAGGAGCGCTGATACCCGCCATCAGCGCGGCCAGAGCCGGCGCGGCGAAGATGCAGACATGGACCACCTTGTCGAGCCCGGTGATCTGCGGTCCGGCGGGAACCCGCGGCGCATACAGAGCGATCAGCTGCAGGGCCACGGCAACGACAAGAGCCACCCGCCACAGCCGCTTCGGCTTGCGGACAACGGGGCTGGCGGCCGTATCAGCTGCGCTCTCGGGGAGTCTCGTCATACCGTCGTAGCCGCTTGGGCTTTCGAAGCCGCCTGGGCTTTCAGCGCCGCGGCACGAACTGCTGCTGCCACCACCTTGGCAACGTCAGGGTTGAAGACGCTGGGGATGATGTAGGTGGGGTTGAGCTCTTCCCGGTCGATGATGTTCGCCAGTGCCTCAGCGGCCGCGACCAGAACGTCATCGCTCACCTCGTTGGTCCCGGCATCGATCAGTCCCCGAAAGATGCCGGGAAAGACCAGGACGTTATTGATCTGGTTGGCGGCATCACTGCGCCCTGATGCGACCACTGCCGCGTGTTTGGAGGCCGCGGCGATGTTCACCTCGGGGGTGGGATTGGCCAGGGCGAAGACGATCGAGTCGTGGTTCATCGTGGCGATGTCATCACCGGTCAGGAGATTGGGCGCCGAGACCCCGATGAAGACGTCCGCACCGGCGACAGCCTCCTTGAGTGTGCCGGTCACCCCGCGCTTGTTGGTGCGTTCGGAGAGCCAGACCAGGTTCTCGGAGCCGTCACGGACGATGTCCTCGCGGGCTCCATGCACCACCCCGTGAATGTCAGAGACCACGATGTCCGTCGCGCCGGCCTTGATCAACAGCTTAAGGATGGCGGTGCCCGCAGCCCCGGCGCCGCTCTGGACGATCTTGACGTCGGCCAGCTTCTTGCCGACCACCCGCAAGGCATTGCGCAAAGCCGCCAGCACCACGATCGCGGTGCCGTGCTAGTCGTCGTGGAAGACCGGGATATCCAGCTCGGCACGCAGCCGGGCCGATGTTGCCCAGGCCCAGCACCGCGCTCCCGTCGGTCACCACCGCGACCGTGTTGCGCTTGATGGTCAGGCGGCGCGCATCCTGGGGGTTCTCGGCGATCGCCATGCACACCCGCGCCACTCCGGGGGTGTAGACCATCGACAGGTCGTCACGGGTGCGGATCGGCACGGTGGACTCGATCTTGAGCATGCCGCCCAGGTGCATCAGGAACGTGCGGTCACTGACCTTGCCGATCTCCACGCCGTCGACCGTTCGCATCGCGGCCTCGATCTCGTCGACGTGCTCGGTGCCCCGGGTCGCGATGGTGACGTCCACCTGGAGCCGGCGCGGCCCCGATGCCGTGACATCCAGACCGGTCACCAGCCCTCCGGTGGCCTCGATCGCGGTGGTGAGCTCACTGACGGCGGTGGCGCGGGCCGGCAGCTCGAGCCGGACGGTGATCGAGTTCGAGACGGAGGGGGCAATAGTCATGGAACCCATCTTTCCGTTCGCCCGGAGGTATTCCGAATCCGTCTCGTTCCGTATGCCCGCGCCTTCCCCGACGCCTCGCCACTGGCTGACCCGTTTGAGGAGCAGGCAGAGGGCCGACTTGGGGACCCCGCAGGCCGTGGGAGCGAGTTTGGGCGCAGACGGCACTACCGGATCATCAGCGGCGACCTACCCTTGTGTCTCGTCACCCCGATGGCGACGATCACGCCCGCGAGAGCCAGGCTGAACCAGAGCTCAAGTCGTTGGCCGGGCAGGATCGCCATCATCACCAACACGACGGCGATGAACGCGATCGTCAGCCAGGTCAGAACCGGGAAGGCCCACATCCGCACGGCAGGCTTCACTCCTGCGGCATCTAGCTCACGGCGCATCCTCAGCTGCGACAACGCGATCACGAGGTAGACGAAGAGTGCGATGGCGCCTGAAGTTGCCAGCAGGTAACCGAAGATCTGACCCGGCAACAGGTAGTTGCCGACAACTCCGAGGAAGCCCACAGCCGTGCTCGCGATGATTGCGACCGCGGGAACACCATGGCTCGTGGTGCGGGACCACGAAGCCGGGGCGTCACCACGTGCAGACAGCGAGTACGCCATACGGGAGGCCGTGTAGAGCGCGGAGTTCAGGCACGAAGCCACAGCCGTCAGGATCACCAGCTCCAGGAGCATCGAGAACCTTCCCAGGCCGATCTGGTCCAGCACAGACTGGTAGGAGCCCCGGGCCGTCAGATTGTCGGCGTTCCAGGCGACGAGCGAGACCACGATGAAGATGGAACCGAGGTAGAAGAGGCTGATCCGCCAGATCACCGAGTTGACCGCCTTGCGAATACCCATCTCCGGGTTCGGCGACTCGGCCGCTGCGATGGTGACGATCTCGGTGCCCATGAACGTGAACATCGTCACCAGCATGGCCGCGATGACCGCACCGAAGCCGTTGGGCATGAAGCCGCCGTCGCTGGTCAGGCGGCTGAGGCCTGAGACATGCGCCCCCGGGAGCAGCCCGAAGATCGCCAGCGCACCCACCACGATGAATGCGACGATGGCGACGACCTTGATCAGGGCGAACCAGAACTCGAACTCACCGTAGTTGGCGACGCTGAAGAGGTTCGTGCCCATGAGAAGCGCGGTGATCGCCAGGGCGAAGACCCACTGAGGCACGGCACCTGCCCAGCCGTGCAGGATCGTCGCGCCCGCCGTGGCCTCGACCGGGATGACGATGACCCAGAACCACCAGTAGAGCCAGCCGATGGAGAAGCCCGCCCAGCGCCCGAGCGCACGGTCGGCATACGTCGAGAAAGACCCCGTGTCCGGCTGGGCCGTGGCCATCTCACCCAGCATGCGCATCACCAGGACAACAAGCAGCCCGGCCATGGCGTAGGAGACCAGCACCGCCGGCCCCGCGACCTTGATCGCAGTGGCAGAGCCGATGAACAGACCCGCACCGATCACTCCGGCAATGGAGATCATGGTGATGTGTCGTGGCTTGAGCCCCGGGCTGAGGGGGGAGGAGGGTGCCTGGGTCTCGAGATCCAGCAGGGAGGTCGCGGCCAGCGGCTCGTCGTCTACTTGGGAAGTCATTCGCTAGAGAGTGACAGGAATCTTGTTGATTTTGATCAACATGTGCACTTCCTCACAGCCAGCCCTGCCTGACAGCCCATCCTCTTCTCACAGCCAGCCCTGCCTACAGCCTGCCTCGCTCCGACAGCCTGTATCCACTTGCCGCCCTCCCGGGCGAGATCGGCGGCCAGGCCTCAGAGGTCGGCAACCAGCAGATAGCGCTCGTCGGATACCTCTTTCCCCCACAGCACCGGGTCCGTCAACGGCACGACCTCGGTGCGCTGGACCAGCGGGGCGACCGCGGCAGCAAGATCTACGGCACGCACCCCGCCGGCCCACGGCATACGACCTTCGTCCGTGTAGCCCTCGTCACCCACCGACCACCAACGACCCTCGACCAGCAGGAACCGGCCACCCGGGCGCAGCAGCAGGCGCCAGCCGGCGAGCGCAGCCTGCGGGTCGGGCAGGGTCCAGAGGATGTGCCGCGCCAGGATCACATCAACGCTCGCCGGCCCGATCGGCGGATCCGAGACGTCGCCCAAGGTGATGGCGACCTGCTCGCCGAACTCCGCTGTCTTCGCCCTTGCCCGCTCCACCATGTTGCCTGCGAGGTCGACTCCCACGACACGATGCCCGAGCCCAGCTACGAGGGCGGTCAGCGAACCGGTACCACAGGCAAGATCGGCGACGTGGCTCGACCTGGCCGGCAACCAGCGCTCGAGCAGCACCCGCCAGGCCTCGCGCGTCGCCAGGTCACCCAGGCCATGATCGGGCGCGTCGTCATAGGCGTCGGCGTAGTCGTTCCAGTAGTCGGCGATCTCATCGTTCACGTGGGGCATACGCACAGCCTGCCATCGACCCACCGGCCCGACCTTGCATGTGCAGGGCTTTGGGTGAACCATCTGCACCGGGCCTGCGTTCTAACCGGCAGGAGGACCAGTGACCAGCAGCAGCCAAGAGGATCTCATGCGCGAGCTCCACGACGAGCACGCCGCAGCCCTCTGGGGCTACTGCGTGCGGCTGACCAACGGCGACCGCCCGCGCGCTCAGGACGTCGTCCAGGAGACGCTGCTGCGCGCCTGGCGCAACCCCAAGATCCTCGACCAGACCCAGGGCTCGGCGCGGGCCTGGCTCTTCACCGTCGCGCGGAACCTGGTCATCGACGAGTGGCGAACGCGCCGCGCTCAGCTCGAGGTGACCACGGCTGAGCCCCCGGAGGCCGCGCCGGTCGGCGACGAGACGGACCAGCTGTTGCAGTCCTGGGTCGTCGCCGACGCCTTGAGCCGACTATCGGAGGACCACCGGCTGGTCCTGGTGGAGTGCTACTACCGCGGGCGCTCGGTGGCCGAGACGGCGAGACGACTCGACATCCCTGAAGGGACCGTCAAGTCACGCACGCACTACGCCCTGCGAGCCCTGCGCCTGGCGCTCGAGGAGATGGGGGTGGGTCCATGACCACCGACGAGTTCGCGCTGTATGACGCGGCCTACGTCCTGGGCGCCTTGTCACCGGCCGATCGACGCGACTTCGAGGACCACCTCAAGGTCTGTGCGGCGTGCGCCGGCTCCGTGGGTGAGCTGGCAGGTCTGCCCGGACTGATGTCCAGAGTATCGATCGATCAGCTCACGGCAGAGCCCGAGCCCGTACCCGAGACGTTGCTGCCGTCATTGGCCCGGGCGGTACGACGCGAGCGCCGGCAACGTCGACTGGCCGTCGGGGCAGCGGCTTCCGCAGCGGCTTGCCTGATCGCCGTCGGCGCGGTGGCGATCACCCAGCCGGACTCCCCCGCCCGACCACCTGTCGCCTCTTCCGCCTCGGCCCCGTCCGGCACCGCGGACCTGCCACTGACTGCCGTCGTTCCCTCGCCGGTCACCGCCAGCGCGCGGTTGGTCGACATGGCCTGGGGCACCCGGATCGACCTGACCTGCGCCTACCGCACCCAGGGGTCCTACCCGGCCAGTGGAGTCCCCTACGCAATGGTCGTCATCGACCGCAACGGTGCCGCCGAACAAGTCGCCACCTGGAAGGCCCTGCCCAACCGTGAGCTCAGCGTCATGGGTGCAAGCTCAAGGGCCCGCCGGGACATCGCGGCCGTTGAGATACGAACCCCGCAAGGGCGCACGATTCTGCGGCTCTCAACCTGAAGCGCGATGGCTGCCGGGGAGTGACATCCCCGCAGACCATCTCAGACCCCTCTGCCACGGCGCCCCGGCTCGATGCCTCGACGCTCGTCAGTCCACTCCGTGAAGCGTGCCGACAGCGAGGTGCCCACACCAGTAGCCTGACCAGCGGGAGGGCCGCTGACGAGGATCTTCGGGCCACCGCGCGAGAGAAATGACGACGATGCACCTCTTGACCGAAGCTGCGCAGGTCAACTCCGGAGACACCGCGTGGATCATCGTGTGCACCGCGCTGGTGCTGCTGATGACCCCTGGTCTCGCGTTCTTCTATGCGGGCATGGTCCGGTCGAAGCACGCGCTCGCCATGATCATGCAGAGCTTTGTGACGATCGCGATCGTCTCGGTGACCTGG
>DASRUA010000024.1:0-22204 GCA_035655615.1 Dermatophilaceae bacterium | reverse complement strand
AAGAGTCCGCGATACCGGGTCTTGACTGTGCTTGCCTCGTTGATGTCGGACAGGTGCGCCAGCCACTCGCGTATGGCGACACGGGTCATCTCATCAAGGGTTGCTTCGCGGCCTTGTGCTTCGAGCCAGCGGGAGAAGAACGTGATGGCCTGCCCGTAGATGACGATGGTGCGGTCGCTGCGCCCTTCGGCTCGAAGGTGACGCGCAAAGGACCGATGAAGGTCTTGCAGTCGAGCGCTCATGGGGCTAGGTTATCAGGTGAGTGAGCGTTGTGCTACTCAATGACACATAACTAAATCAGTGAATTTCGTTGGGTTCAGCACGTTTTCGTGAAGGTTGGACCCTGGGCGGCTCCCCCGGCATCTTCGGGAAGTCCGGAGGGAACGGCATCTCTCCAAGCCCTCGCTCGACAGTGTCCTGGTCCCAGAGGGCGATTGCCCCGGACGCGTCGCCCACGGCGTCATCAATCCCCGCCCACGCGTCACCCTCAGCGGCAAGAATCGCCGGCACCGTGCGCACCGTGAAGTCGTCCGGTCCCACATCTGACAGTCGCTCCCACGGAACAGGCATGGACACTGGTGCTCCCGGCAGAGGTCTCGGGCTATAGGCGGAGGCGATGGTGCGATCACGATTGGCCTGGTTGAAGTCGACGAAGACCTTCTGGCCGCGTTCTTCCTTCCACCAGGCGGTGGTGACCTCGTCCGGCATACGACGTCCGAGCTCGCGCGCGATCCCGATGACACCGTGCCGGACGTCGAGGAACTCATAAGTCGGGCTGATCCGGGCGAAGACGTGCACCCCGCGGTTGCCGGACGTCTTGGCCCAGCCGGTGAGCCCGATCTCCGCCAGCAGGTCCTTCAGGACGTATGCCGCCCTCACGGCGTCCGCGAAACCTGTCCCCGGCTGGGGGTCGAGGTCGATCCGGAGCTCGTCGGGATTGTCGTTGTCGGCGCTTCGGACCGGCCACGGGTGGAAGGTCACCGTGTTCATCTGCACGGCCCACACTGCGGTGGCGATCTCGTCGATGACCAGCTGCGGATGACTACGGGCGGAGGGGTAGGTGCAGATCACCGACCGCGCCCACACTGGCACTCCCTTGGGAGGGTTCTTGGAGAAGAACTCCTCACCCTCCACGCCGTCCGGGAAGCGCTGCAGGGTCACCGGCCGATCCCCCACCGCGCGCATCAGTCCGTCCGCGACCGACGTGACGTAGGTCGCGAGGTCCCACTTGGTGATACCCGCGTCTCGCCACATGACCCGATCGGGACTGGAGATCCGTACATCGCGCACAGCGCCGTCGGGTGCGGCAACCTGCATGACTTGCGCACTGCTCGCCATGGAACGAGCCTAGCCGCACGACGGCACCCCCGCCGGGAACGTTTCCGGCGGGGGGTTGTTGTGTAGATCGTGAAGTTCTTTCCAGCCCTGCGTAGGAGGACCCCCATGAACGACGGCCGCGCCTATCCCCTGACCAAGACCGAGCAGCAGTGGCGCGAGGAGCTCACCCCCGCAGAGTATGAGGTCCTCCGCCAGGCCGGCACCGAACGGCCAGGCGTCGGCGAGTACACCGACACCAAGACCCAGGGGGTGTACGCCTGCCGCGCCTGCAGCACCGAGCTGTTCCGCAGCGATACCAAGTTCGACAGCCACTGCGGCTGGCCCTCCTTCTACGCCCCTCTCGCCGAAGACAGGGTCGAGTACCTCGAGGATCACAGCACGGGCAGCAAACGGGTCGAGGTCCGTTGCGCCAACTGCGGATCTCACCTGGGCCACGTCTTTGAGGGCGAGGGCTACGACGTCCCGACCGACCAGCGATACTGCATCAACAGCCTCAGTCTGCGGCTCGAGCCGGCGTCGCAATGACGGTGGCAGTCATGCTGCAGTAGTCGGTAAATTGAGGTCATGACGACTCCAGACTCAAGCCGATTCCGCATTGATCCGGTCCGCGTGGCCGACGAGCGAACGATGTACCAGAGCTGGCTGGATTTCCATCGCGGAACGTTGTTGTGGAAGGGCGCAGGCCTGACCGACGACCAGCTCAAGACTGCCTCGGTCAGCCCATCGAGCATGACGCTGCTCGGTCTCCTGAGACACATGACCGAGGTGGAGCGATGGTGGTTCCGCACCAAGGCTGCCGGTCTCACGCTGCCGGATCTCTCCAGCCCTGAGACCGGTGACTTCGACAACGTCGCGGATGCCATTGTCGAGCAGGACATCGCGACGTTCACAGCCGAGTGCCAAGCCGCCGACGAAGCCGTTCGCGAGATGTCGCTGGACGACATGTTCAAAGGCAGACACGGTCCGATCTCGTTGCGCTGGGTCTACGTCCACATGATCGAGGAGTATGCCGGGCACAACGGCCACGCCGACCTGCTCCGCGAGCGCATCGATGGCGCCACAGGCGACTGAACGAACCCGGGGTCAGTCAGCGCAGCGCGGGGACGAAATCAGGGCAGGGAGTCGACCAGCGCTGTGACCTCGACCCGGGGACCGGCATAGAACGGCGCCTCTTCGCGGACATGGCGGCGAGTCTCAGAGCCCCGCAGGTGGCGCATGAGGTCGACGATGCGGGTCAGGTCGTCCGCCTCGAACGCCAGGATCCACTCGTAGTCACCCAGCGCGAAGGACGCGATCGTGTTCGCACGCACATCCGGGTAGTCGCGCGCCATCTGCCCGTGCTCGGACAGGAGGCCCCGGCGTTCCTCGTCCTCCAGGAGGTACCACTCGTAGGAACGCACGAACGGGTAGACGCAGATGAAGTCCTTGGGCTGTTCGTCGGCCATGAACGCCGGGATGTGTCCTTTGTTGAACTCCGCCGGCCGGTGCAGTGCGGCAACCGACCAGACCGACTCGAGGTGGGAGCCGAGCTCGGTGCGACGAAGCTGGTGGTATGCCGCCTGCACCGTCCGGATGTCCTCGGCATGCCACCAGATCATGAAGTCCGCATCGGCCCGGAGCCCGGCGACGTCGTAGACCCCCCGCACCACGACACCCAGCTCGGCCAGATCGGCAAACAGCGCCTCGACCTCGGCAGCGACCTTCGCGCGGTCCTGCGACCGTGGACTGAGAGGGCTGGTGACCTTGAACACCGACCACATCGCGTAGCGGATGCTGTCGTTGATGTCGCGGATCTGTCCGGCGGATGGCTTCGGGCTCATGCCCTCATCCTTGCCGATGGTGTGACCGCCGCGCAGGCGGGTCGCATGGTTCTGGACCTCGTGACCAAATTGAAACCCCGGTGCATGGAACGAACGCTGAAGCACCTCCCTCCAAGGGACATATGGTTCGCCCAGCGCTCGTCCTTCGGAGGTCTGTCATGCAAGGCGCGTTCACCCACCGCGACTCCCCCCGGCGCATTCGGTCGGCTCGAAGCCTGATTGCCCTCGGCGCCCTGTCCGCAGTGTTGCTCGCCGGTTGTGGCAGTGGCGGTGCAGCGAGTACTTCTGTGGGCGCAGCGAGCGGCGGGGCTCCTGCCCAGGACAGCGCCGGGGCCAACAGCTCCGCTGCCAACAGTGCCCCCGCCGCCAAGAACGGCACTCTCGGTGCGCCGTCCGCATCCGGTGCGTCGGCCGGGTCATCCGAAGTGTCCAAGTCCGAAGCCCCGGTGCCCGGCCTTGGCCCCAAACTGGCCAAGAGCGCCAGCCTCGAGGTCCAGGTCAAGAACATCGACGCCGCCGCGGCTCAGGTGCGCACCATCGCCACGGGGCTGCAGGCTCAGGTGCTCAATGAGCAGATCGGGACGGGCGGGCCCGGCGGCCCGGGACCGGTGCCGCTTCAAAGTCCCGGCGGCCAGGTGCCGCTTCAAAGCAAGTCAGATGCCATAACTGGCTTCGGCACCCTGACCCTGTCGGTGCCGGCGGACAAGCTCGACACAGCGCTCGACCAGCTCTCCAGGATCGGCACAGTGCTACAGCGCAACCTGTCCACGCAGGACGTCACAGCCCAGTACATCGACACCCAGAGCCGTCTCAAGACCATGCGTGCCAGCGTCGACCGCGTACGTGCCCTGATGGTTCAGGCCAAAGACCTAAGTCAGGTTGTGGCACTGGAGAGCGAGCTGAGTCGGCGGCAGGCCGACCTGGAGTCGCTGGAGTCTCAGCTGGCCGCTCTCAACAACAGTGTCGAGCGTTCGACCCTGCAGGTCTCGCTGAGCACGTCCGGGAACGAGCCGGTGACCCAGGCCGGCTTCGTCGCCGGTCTCCGCGCCGGCTGGGACGCTTTCACAGGGTCTGCCCGCGGGCTCTTCACTGCCATCGGAGCCATTCTGCCGTTTGCGGTGTTCTTCGCCCTGCTGGCGGCACCGCTCGTATGGTGGCTGCGCCGGCGCAGTCACCCGGGCTCAGCGAACCAGGTCAGACAGTGAGGTCAACCCAGCGACCCCCAGAGGTCAGCGGGCGGATACCTCATGGACCAGCTGAACGACCCGGGTCAGCACTTCGGGGTCTGTAGTCGGCAGGACCCCGTGGCCGAGGTTGAAGATGTGTCCGGGCGCCTGCGCGCCCTCAGCCACGATCGAGCGAACAACCTTCTCCAGCGCCGGCCAAGGGGCGAACAGAAGCGCCGGATCAAGGTTGCCCTGCACGGCGTAGCGGTCTCCGATGCGCGCGCGGGCATCCGTCAGCGAGGTGCGGAAGTCCACGCCCACCACATCGGCGCCAGCGGCACCCATCGAGGCCAGCAGCTCGCCGGTTCCCACTCCGAAGTGGATTGTGGGAACGTCAAGATCTGCCACGGCCGACAAGGCCACGCGCGAGTGAGGCTGAACGAAGGCCTCGTAGTCCTTGCGGGAAAGAACACCCACCCACGAGTCGAAGAGCTGCACGATCGATGCCCCGGCCTGCGCCTGCACCCGAAGCATCGCTCCGGAGATCTGCGCTAGTCGCGCGCACAGATCGTTCCACAGCTCGGGGTCGCCATGCATCATGGCCTTGGTGTTTTCGTGGTTCTTGGACGGCCCACCCTCGACGAGGTACGACGCGAGAGTGAACGGCGCACCCGCGAAGCCGATCAGCGGCGTCGAGCCCAGCTCCTCGAGCACCAGATGCACGGCCTCGGTGATGTAGGGGAGGTGCTCGGGCGTCAGCTCCGGAAGTCGGTCAAGATCGGCGCGCTCCCGGAACGGCTTGGCCACCACAGGTCCCACCCCCGCCACGATGTCAAGATCGACGCCGACCGCAGCCAACGGCACCACGATGTCGCTGAACAGGATCGCCGCGTCGACCCCGTGCCGACGCACCGGTTGCAGCGTGATCTCGGCGACCAGGTCCGGCGTACGGCAGGAGTCGAGCATCCCCACGCCCTCGCGCACCTTGCCGTACTCCGGAAGCGACCGGCCCGCCTGGCGCATGAACCAGACCGGCGTGCACGGCACGCTCTCACGTCGGGCGGCACGGATCAAGGCACTATCGCGGGTGTTGTTCGGGGAGGATGTCACAGGCAGATTCTCGCACGGGGAACCTGCCACCAGCGCACGCGTCAGAGCGCGATGGCGACGACTCCGACCAGGGTCAGCGCGACGCCCAGAGACTGGACACGGCGCAAGCGCTCGGCCAGGAGCAGCCTGGCCCAGAAGAGCGTGGCGACCGGATACAGCGAACCGAGCACGCTGGCAACGCTGACCATGCCGTTTGACGAGGCGAACGCGAAGAGCCCGTTCGCGGTGACGTCGGCCAGGCCGATGACCGCAAGGGCCGGCAGGTCGCGCACCCGGGTGCCGCCGACCGAGCGGACCAGCAGTCCTGCGACGAGAAACAGGGCGACGCTGGTCACCCGCATCCCCCACAACGTCTCCAGCAACGCATAGCGCGCCCCGCGGTCCAGGCAGTAGAGGGCGGTCCCGAAGCAGGCTGCGGCGATAACAGCCAGCATCACCGGGCGCGGTGGCACAGCGCCGGTCAGCTCCGGCCCGGAAGCCAGGGCCGCGCCGGTCACCGCGACGGCCATCCCGACCCACGCCGTCACGCTCGGATGCTCCCCCGTGAGCAGGCCGAGGAACACCGGGACGAGTGCTCCCAGGGATGAGATCGGCGCCACCACGCCCATCGTGCCTGAGGCCAGCGCGGTGTAGAAGCAGAC
This sequence comes from Dermatophilaceae bacterium, assembly GCA_035655615.1. GTDB lineage: Bacteria > Actinomycetota > Actinomycetes > Actinomycetales > Dermatophilaceae > UBA4719. The sequence continues at coordinate 16,129 of DASRUA010000024.1, read as the reverse complement.
CAGCCCGAGCGCCCCGGCCAGCCCGGCCGCAATCGCCCACAGCGGGCCGTTCCCGGTGAATGAGGGTGAGAAGCCGGTATGCCGCACCAGCAGGATCAGGCTCAGCGCGACCAGGGCAAAGCCCTGGGTAATGGCCACGACAGCGGGCGGCGCGAGCGTCCGGGCCTTGAGTCCGGCGAAGAAATCCGAGGTCCCCCAGAACACACTCGAGGCCAGGGCGAGCAGAGACAACATCGCCGAACCGTATCCCGGCGTGCCGCGAGCGCTGTGAGGGACCGGCCGACATACGCTTCGATGGTGGACAGTCGTAGCGTCCCAGGTGAGGACTCGGCCGAATTCGCACAGGCACTCAGGGACCTGCGCGCGGCTCGACTACGTCCGGAGGTTCGCCTCACGGAAGTGCCCGCCCCCAGCCGGATTGCCCCCCACGCCGTGGCCATGTCGGCTGAGATCGTCACCGCCGACACGCTCGGCCAGGGTGACGAGCTCGCCTCCGGTCGTTTCGTCTTGCTTTACGACCCGTCCGAACCTGAGCCATGGCGCGGGGTATGGCGCGCAGTCACCTTCGCCCGCGCCGTGTTCGATCCGGAGCTGGCCAGCGACCCGATGCTGGGTGCGGTGGGATGGTCGTGGTTGATGGACGCGCTGGTGAACCGTGAAGCGACCTGCGTGGCCGAAGCCGGCACCGTCACCCGGGTCGTGTCCGAGAGCTTCGCTGGCCTGGCTGAGCGCGGTGCCACGGTGGAGATGGAGATCCGGGCCTCCTGGACACCGACTGGTCCCAATGTGGGCGCGCACCTGCTGGCCTGGGCCGATCTGCTGTGCACAGTCGGCGGCCTGCCACCGTTACCCGAGGGCGTCACGGCTCTGCCGCGGCATCGTCGCTGATCGGCGGCGGGTGCTCCCACTAACCTCCCGGCTAACCCTCCAGGCCCGTATGTCAATAGATTGAGCCTGTGAGCATCGCATCAAGTGACACCCCAGAACCATCAAACGAGACAGCCCCCGACGTCCCGGCTGAACGGGTCATGGTGGCCCTGAACATGCCTGCCGAAGGCGTTCCGGACGTCGCCGTGACCGAGCGCGACCTTGTCCGTGCGGCCGATGCGCTCGCCGCAGGGACCGGACCGGTGGCCATCGACGCAGAGCGAGCGTCCGGCTACCGCTACGGACAGCGGGCCTATCTCATCCAGCTCCGCCGCGAGGGCTCGGGCACATGGCTGATCGACCCGATCGCCTGCCCAGATCTCTCACCTATCGGTGACGTCCTTGCCGATGTCGAGTGGATCCTGCATGCCGCAACTCAGGACCTGCCCTGCCTTGCAGAGGTCGGAATGCGTCCATCACGCCTCTTCGACACCGAGCTCGGAGGGCGCCTCGTGGGTCTGCCGAGGGTTGGGCTCGCTGCAGTCGTCGAGCACTACCTCGGCCTCACCCTTGCCAAAGAGCACTCGGCAGTGGACTGGTCGACCAGACCCCTTCCGGAGCCCTGGCTGCGATACGCCGCGCTCGACGTGGAAGTGCTCGTCCAGGTCCGCGATCTCATGGCGGACGACCTGTCAGCCCAGAACAAGATGCAGTGGGCCGACCAGGAGTTCGACGCCCTCACCAGGTTCACCGGTCCTCCGGCCCGGCTCGAGCCGTGGCGTCACACCTCGGGGCTGCACAAGGTCCGCAACCGCCGCGGCGCCGCCATGGTCCGTGAGCTGTGGCAGACCCGGGACGCCATAGCCATCGAGACGGACACGGCACCGGGCCGGATCCTGTCCAACGCCGCGCTGGTCGACCTGGCTCTGCGGGCACCGAAGACGGAGGCCGATATCGGCCAGGACGGGGCCACGCGGGTCTCCAGGTCGGTACGACGATACCAACGGGAGTGGCTGGCCGCCCTCGAGCGGGCCCGCCAGCTGCCCGAGGCGGATCTTCCGGCCCTCACCGTGCGCTCCGACAGTCCACCACCGGCAAGGGCCTGGGCCGACCGTGATCCGGTTGCCGCCGCCCGACTGGTGCAAGCCCGCGCCGCCCTTGGTGAGTTCGCCGAGGCCCACAACATCCCCGTCGAGAACCTGCTGTCCCCAGACTTCCTGCGCCGGATGCTGTGGGCTCCCGAACAGCTCGCTGGCGAGGCGACGCTGGAGTCCATCTCGCAGGCCCTGCTCAAGCTCGGGGCCCGTCAGTGGCAGATCGACATCGCCGGACCCATCGTTGAGGAGGCCATCAACCGGCCTGCTGCGCCGACCGTCGAGCCCAGCGCCACGCAAACGGCCCAGCCCAGCGCCACCCAAAAGGCCTAGCCCAGCGCCACGCAAGATGCCTGGCCGACCGCCAGGCAAGCGGCAGGGGTTACGCGCGAAGTTACTGGCGGGTAGCATCACTCTCTCGTACATCTCTCTTTGTACGTCACTGTTCTCCCCAGGGAAGGCTCCCCGTGCCCCGCACTCTGCGTGAAGTCGTGTTCGTCGAAGGTGTTCGTACCCCGTTTGGCAAGGCCGGTGACAAGGGCATGTACGCCCAGACGCGCGCCGACGACCTCGTCGTCAACTGCATCCGCGAGCTGCTTCGCCGCCATCCCGAGCTTCCGCGTGAACGCGTCGAAGAGGTCGCCATCGCGGCGACCACCCAGATCGGCGACCAGGGTCTGACCCTGGGCCGGGTGGCTGCGCTGCTCGCAGGTCTGCCCAACACCACTCCCGGCTACTCCATCGACCGCATGTGTGCCGGTGCCATGACAGCGGTGACCAACGTGGCCTCCGCCATCGCGTTCGGCTCGGCCGAGATCGCCATCGCCGGCGGGGTCGAGCACATGGGACGCCACCCGATGGGCGAGGCCGTCGACCCCAACCCGCGGATCTTCTCCGAGGGGATCGTGGACCCGTCGGCCCTGTCGATGGGCTCGACCGCAGAGAACCTCCACGACCGCTACCCGGCTCTGACCAAGCAGCGCTGTGACGCCTACGCGGTCGCCAGCCAGAGCAAGCTCGCGAAGGCCTATGCCGACGGCAAGATTCAGCCTGACCTGGTCACCGTCGCCACCCGTCATACCGAGCTCGGGTACGGCCTGGCCACGGCTGACGAACCTCCGCGCCCGGGCAGCACTGTGGAGAATCTCGCCGGGTTGAAGACCCCCTTCCGTTCCCACGGCAAGGTCACCGCCGGCAACAGCGCCGGCCTGACAGACGGCGCCACCGCATGCATCCTGGCCTCGGCCGACGCGGCCGCCGAGCTCGGGCTGCCGGTGCGGATGCGCCTCGCTGCCTACTCCTTCGTCGGCGTCGAGCCCGAGGTGATGGGCATCGGCCCGGTGCCCGCCACCGAGAAGGCTCTCAAGCAGGCTGGCCTCGACATCACGGACATCGGTCTCATGGAGCTGAACGAGGCTTTCGCCGTCCAGATTCTCGCCTTCCTGGACCACTTCGGCATCGCCGACGACGACCCCCGGGTGAACCAGTACGGCGGCGCGATCGCCACGGGTCACCCCCTGGCCAGCTCTGGCGTCCGCCTGATGACCCAGCTCGCTCGCCAGTTCGAGGAGAACCCGCAGGTGCGCTACGGCCTCACTGCCATGTGCATCGGCATCGGCATGGGCGGAGCGGTGATCTGGGAGAACCCTCACCACAGCGACTACGGCAAGGACCTCAAGATGATGAAGCTCGACACTACCCAGGGGGATGTGGCCTGATGAGGACCGACTTCACTGCCCTGTTCCCGGACGAGGTCATCACCATGGCGTTGGCACGGGAGATCGCCCTGCCCGGCGGCGCCGGCACGTTCGTGCTGATCACGCTGGACAACGGCTTCGACCACACCAAGCCCAACACGTTCGGCCCGGCCACCCTCTCCGGCCTGTCCGGGGTGCTCAGCACTCTGCGCGCCCGAGCTGAGGCCGGTGAGATCGTCGGTGTCGGGGTGACCGGCAAACCGTTCATCTTCGCTGTCGGCGCAGACCTCACGGGTATCTCCAAGATGACCACGCGCGAGCAGGGGCTGGCCATCGGCCAGCTGGGGCACAAGACGTTCGAGCAGCTCCGCACGCTCCCGGTGCCGACTTTCGCGTTCGTCAACGGAGCGGCCATGGGTGGCGGTGTCGAGATCGCCCTCAGTGCGGCCTACCGGACCATCTCGGCCGGAGTGTCCGCTCTGGGCATGCCCGAGTGTCTCCGGGGTCTGGTGCCCGCCTGGGGGGGCTGCTACATGCTCCCGAACCTCATCGGCGTCGAGCCGGCCTTGAAGGTCATCATCGAGGACCCGCTGAACAACGGCCGCATGCTCAAGGGATCGCAGGCCTTCAAGCTCGGGATGGCCGATGCGCTGTTCGAGCCAGCCACCTTCCTGGAGGACTCTCTGTCCTGGGCGGCCGACGTCATCGCCGGGAGGGCCGTCGTAGACCGTCCGGAGATCGACCACGACGCCACCGTCTGGGAGGGTGCCGTCACCGCGGCAAAGCGAATGGTCAAGGCCAAGACCGGCGGCGCCGCACCCGCACCTGTGCGCGCTCTCGAGCTGGTATCCGCAGCCCGCACAGCCACCCGCGAAGAGGCGTACGCCGCCGAGGACAACGCCACGGCGGACCTGGCAATGAGCGACGAGATGCGTAGCAGCCTGTACTCCTTCGACCTGGTGCAGAAGCGGGCCAAGCGCCCGGCAGGGGCCCCCGACCGTTCGCTGGCCCGCCCGGTCACCAAGGTGGGCATCGTCGGCGCCGGCCTGATGGCGAGCCAGCTGGCGATGCTGTTCGTCCAGCGGCTCCAGGTCCCGATCGTGATGACCGACCTCGATCAGGCTCGCGTGGGCAAAGGCGTTGGCTACGTCCACGCCGAGGTCGACAAGATGCTCAACAAGGGTCGGATCAGCCCGGACCGGGCCAACCGGCTCAAGTCCCTGGTCACCGGGTCCACGAGCAAGGACGACTTCGCTGACGCCGACTTCGTCATCGAGGCGGTGTTCGAAGAGATCAGCATCAAGAAGCAGGTGTTCGCCGAAGTTGAGGCAGTGGTGGGAGCTGACTGCGTGCTGGCGACCAACACGTCCTCGCTCTCGATCACCGAGATGGCCGCGGATCTGAGGCACCCCGAGCGGGTCGTCGGATTCCACTTCTTCAACCCCGTTGCGGTGATGCAGCTGCTTGAGATCATCCGAGGTGACAAGACCGACGACGCCACGCTCGCGACGGCTTTTGCCACCGGCAAGACACTGCGGAAGACGACGATCCTGGCCAAGGACTCGCCGTCCTTCATAGCGAACCGGCTGCTCGGACGGATGATGGGCGACCTGGGCCGGATCGTCGACGAAGGCACCCCGATAGAGGTCGCCGACCGCGCGTTCGCCGGAATCGCTCCGATGCCCCCGTTCGTCCTCCTGGGCATGGTCGGTCCCGCGATTGCACTGCACAACAACGAGTCGCTGCACAACGCATTCCCGCAGCGTTTCTACGTGCCGGAGGGCCTGCGCCGTCTGGTAGCGGCCGGCAAGCCCGGGTTCTACCTCTACCCAGAAGGCAAGCCCGTCCTGGACCCCGAGGTCTTGGCTCTCATGGAGACGCCTGCCAACCCGGTGGTCCTCGACTCCGCCCAGGTGCGCGAGCAGGTGCTCTCGGGCCTGGCGCAAGAGGCCCGGCTGATGCTTGACGAGGGCGTTGTCGCCGCTCCGATGGACATCGACCTCGCCATGATCACCGGAACTGGCTTTGCGTTCTGGAACGGCGGACTCACGCCCCTGCTGGATCGCACCGGAGTTTCCGAGAAGGTCAACGGGAAGCGGTTCCTGCCTCCGGGCGTAGCCAGCGTTCCCGCCTGACCCCCTCGGACGGCATACCGGGCACCCGAGGCATGGTATGCCGACTGCACCAGGGGCGCGCGTCTCCCAGCTCGCGCCCCTGGTGCGCCAACAGCAGGTCGGCAACGACCCCCTGACGTGGTCACCGATCGAGACAGACGGGGGTGGTCGTACAGCACAGTTCTCGACGCGCCCGGGGGCATTTATGGGACGACATCAGGCCAGTGATCTATGGTTGCAAGCATGCGTGACGACTATCCAGCCCGAATCGGCACCCTGATTCGGGACGCCCGACGTCACCAGGGACTCTCCCAGAGTGATCTCGCGGAGCTGTTGGGCACGAGTCAGAGCGCGATCGCGCGCATCGAGCAGGGCAAGCAGAACCTGAGCCTTGAGATGCTGGCTCGCATCGGCGCAAGTCTGGACTCAGAGTTCGTCTCACTGGGTCACTCGGGGGCCCAGCACCTGCGCATCGTCGGAGGGACCAAGCTCTCCGGCGCGATCGACGTCAAGACCAGCAAGAACGCCGCCGTCGCACTGTTGTGCGCATCGCTGCTCAACCACGGGCGCACCACGTTCCGGGGCCTCGCGCGTATCGAAGAGGTCAACCGTATCGTCGAGGTGCTGGTCAGCATCGGCGTCAGGGCCCGGTGGCTGCCCGACAGCAATGACCTCGAGATCACCCCGCCGGCCCGCCTCAACCTCTCGGGAATGGACCTCGAAGCAGCGCGCCGCACCCGTACCGTGATCATGTTCCTCGGGCCGCTGCTGCATGAGCTCAATGAGTTCCGCCTGCCGTATGTCGGTGGATGTGATCTCGGCACGCGCACCGTGGACCCGCACCTGAACGCGTTGCGAGCGTTTGGGCTCAACGTCACCGCCGCGTCGGGCTTCTACGAGGCCAAGGTCGACCGCTCGGTCAGCCCCAGCTCCGCAATCGTGCTGACAGAACGCGGCGACACCGTTACCCAGAACGCAATTATGGCCGCGGCCAGGCACGACGGGGTCACCGTCATCCGCAATGCCAGCCCGAACTACATGGTCCAGGATGTCTGCTTCTTCCTCGGCAAGCTAGGAGTGAAGATCGAAGGGGTCGGCAGCACCACGCTGACCATTCACGGCCAGCCGATCATCGACGTCGACGTCGAGTTCTACCCGTCTGAGGACCCGATCGAGGCGATGAGCCTGCTGGCCGCAGCCGTCGTCACCGAGTCCGCCATCACCATCCGGCGGGTGCCCATCGAGTTCATGGAGATCGAGCTCGCACTGCTCGAGGGCATGGGCATGAAGTATCTGATAACCCCTGAGTACCGCTCTGCCAACGGGCTGACCCGCCTGGTCGACCTGACCACCATCGCCGGCCCGCTGACAGCCCCCGTCGACAAGATCCACCCGATGCCGTTCCCGGGTCTGAACATCGACAACCTGCCCTTTTTCGCGATCATCGCGGCCAGTGCAACCGGCACGACGATGATCCACGACTGGGTCTATGACAACCGCGCCATCTATCTCACCGAGCTCACCAAGGTCGGCGTCAAGGTTCAGCTGCTCGACCCGCATCGGGTGCTGATCACCGGACCAACCCGCTGGCGCGCCGCCGAGGTCATCTGCCCGCCCGCTCTGCGCCCGGCGGTGGTCATCCTCGTAGCGATGCTTGCGGCCCCCGGCACGTCGGTCCTGCGAAACGTCTACGTCATCAACCGCGGCTACGAGGACCTGGCCACCCGGCTCAACGCACTCGGCGCCACCATCGAGACCTTCCGCGACATCTGACCTTCCTGCCAAACCTAGGGACGGTGTACTGGTCTTCGTGTCAAACCTAGGGACGGTGCGCTGACCCTCGTGCCAACCTAGGGACGATGCGCAGCGAGATGCGTGAGCTCAGCGCCCAGCGAGGTCGCGATGGCATCCGGCGTCAGCCCGATCTGGTCCAGCACCTGGCTGCGTGAAGCGTGGTGCAGGAACTCCTTCGGTATGCCGTAACAGTGGACCGCAGCCTTGCACCCGGCCTGGCTCATCGCCAAGGTCACCGCCGATCCGATGCCCCCGGACACCAGATTGTCCTCGATGACCGCCACGGCCCCCGCATCACCGGCTGCGAGGATCAGCTCGGGACTGACCGGAAGCACCCAGCGAGGATCGACCACCCGCACTGAATATCCTTGTGCTTCGAGCTTTTCGGCCACGCTGACCGATGTGGACGCCATAGCGCCGACGCCCACGATCAGCAGATCCACGGTATCCGGGCTGGTTTCGCGCAAGACGTCGAGGCTGCCGAGCTGACGCACCCGGGCAACGGGGTCGGCAACGTCGCCCTTGGGGAAGCGGACCACGGTGGGACCGTCCGAGACATCGATCGCCTCTCGCAGCTGCTGGCGCAGCTGCTCGCCGTCGCGGGGTGCAGCCAGCCGAAGTCCGGGCACCACCGAACAGATCGTCATGTCCCACATCCCGTTGTGGGACGCCCCATCGGTGCCGGTGACGCCCGCGCGGTCGAGCACCAAGGTGATACCGGCCTTATGCAGCCCGGCATCCATCAGGAGCTGGTCAAAGGCCCGGTTGAGGAACGTGGCATAGACGGCGACCACCGGATGCAGACCACCGAAGGCAAGCCCGGATGCCATCGTGACGGCGTGCTGTTCGGCGATTCCCACGTCGAAGACCCGATCCGGGTAGCGATCTGCGAACTTGTCCAGACCGACCGGGATCATCATCGCCGCAGTCACCCCCACGACGTCGGGCCGTTCGGCGCCGATCGCACACATCTCGTCGCTGAACTCATCAGTCCAGATGCGGCCACCCTCGGCAAATGAAAGGCCAGTCTCCGGGTTGATGACACCCACTGCATGGAACCGGTCCGCCTCGTTCTCACAGGCGGGCGCATAGCCGCGACCCTTCTGGGTGATCACGTGGACGAGAACCGGGCCGCCGAAGGCGCGAGCCTTGCGAAACGCCGACTCGAGGGCCTGCTCATCATGGCCGTCAACCGGGCCGAGGTACTTCAGCCCAAGATCCTCGAACATGCCCTGCGGTGCGACGATGTCCTTCAGGCCCTTCTTCACCCCATGCAGTGTCTCGTACATCGCAGAACCCACCACCGGCGTGCGGTTCAGGGTGTTCTTGCCCCAGTCCAGGAAGCGTTCGTAACCACGCGTCACCCGCAAGGTCGCGAGGTAGTCGGCCAGTCCGCCCGTCGTCACGGCATACGAGCGCTCGTTGTCGTTCACGACGATGACCAGCGGAAGGTCCTTGTCGGCCGAGATGTTGTTGATCGCCTCCCAGGCCATCCCCCCGGTGAGTGCTCCGTCCCCGATGACAGCCACGGTATGCCGGTGGAGCTGACCCTGCAGGCGGCGCGCCTTGGCGATCCCGTCCGCCCAGGACAGCGCCGTGGACGCATGGGAGTTCTCCACGATGTCGTGCCCGGACTCGGCCCGGCTCGCGTAGCCCGAGAGACCGCCCTTCTTGCGCAGCTCGCCGAAGCCGTCGCGGCGACCGGTGAGCAGCTTGTGGACGTAGGACTGGTGGCCCGTGTCGAACACGATCGAGTCCTTCGGAGAGTCGAAGACCCGGTGCAGGGCAATGGTCAGCTCGACTACTCCGAGGTTGGGCCCCAGGTGCCCGCCCGTCTTGGAGACCGAGTCGACCAGGAACGCCCGGATCTCCTCGGCCAGCAAGGGCATCTGGTCGGCCGGCAGCGCTTTGAGATCCTCAGGACCGTTGATCGATTCCAGCAGCTTCACGCGGGTGGTCTTCCTTCCTACTGACACGGACCCTCGATTGTATGACGTGCCCAGGTCAGAGGATCACGATCTCGACATCGTCCGGCGCGTCCAGCAGCTCGGTGCTGCCGTCCGGCGCACACCGCACGCCGAAGGACCGCCCCGCGAAACGCAGTCCGCGGACCGTCATCTGCCCGTATGCCGCCGGCCGCGCCGGCCGAAGGGTGAGCCTGCCCGCGGGTGCGTCCGGCTCAAACCCGACCGCCACGGAGATGAGAACCGCCGCGGAGGCCGTGGACCAGGCCTGGGGACGGCAGGACGCGGGATACGGGACAGGCCGATCCAGGACGCCGGCACTGGCATAGAGCTCGGGCCAGCGGTAGTCGAACGCCTCTGCGGAGGCCAGCAGGCTCTGGGCAACCTGCGTGGCCTCGTCCCGCTTGCCCTCCCGGGCCAGTCCCCAGCAACAGATCGCGGTGTCGTGGGTCCAGATCGACCCGGTGTGATAGCCGATGGGGTTGAAACCGACGTTGTCATCGGCCAGCGTGCAGATGCCGTACCGGCTCAGCAGCACCGCCGACGTCAGGGTCTGGGCGACCCGGTCGACCTCTTCGGCGCCCAGGGTGCCCGTTCCCAGGACATGGCCCATGTTGGAGCCCAGTCCGTCGACAGTCCTGCCGTGTCCGTCCACTGCGAGCCCGAGGTACTGCTCCCCCTCGGCGCCAACCCAGAAGTGGTCGCGGAACCGGGCTCGCATCTGCTCGGCGTAGTCGACAAGCTCCGCGGATCCGTTGACGTTGAAGTGGGTGAACAGCTCGGCAGCGGCAGTGGCGGCCTCGATGGCATAGGCCTGCGCTTCACACAAGGCGATCGGCGCGTCAGCGACGTGACCATCACGCCAGCGAATCGCGTCGCCGGAGTCCTTCCACCCCTGGTTGGCCAGCCCTTTGCCCGAGGTGTCGATGTACTTCAGCAGGCCGTCCGGGTCCGGTGCAGCGTACTCGGTCAGCCATCGGGTCGCGGCCTTCAGATTAGGCAGCAGTGACTCGACCTGGCGGTCAGCCAGACCCCACTTCCAGGCGTCGCGCAGCAGGCTGATCCACAGCGGCGTGGCATCGATCGTGCCGTAGTAGACGGGCGGCAGGTCCAGTCCAGCCGTAGGATCCATGAATGTCGTCCGGCGCACCTCGTGCGGGATCTTGCCCGGCGCCTCTGCACTGTCGTTGTCGAACACCGAACCCTGGCGTCTGGCCAGCGCCCGAAGTGTCCCGGCCGCGAGCCTGGTACCGAAAGGCAACACCATGCGTGCCGCCCAGAGCGCGTCACGACCAAAGAGTGTGAGATACCAAGGGGTTCCGGCTGCGGCAAAGATCGAGGACGGCTCCTTCGGATCGGTCAGCAGCAGATGCTGGAGGTCATTGAGCCCCTTGATGAGGGTCGGCTCAAGCCGGCGATCATCCGACTGGATGAAAACCTCGCTCCAGTCGACGCGGGAGGCGCCGGAATCGGCGTCAAAGCTGGACTCCTGCAGGCGCGAAGCACAGACCGTGGCCACCACCGAACAGGTCTGCCCCGGGGCAACCACGAGACGGAAGGTCGCCACGGAGGCCTCACCAGATCCGCCCGCGGTCAGCGAAGTCGGCGTCGGATCGAAAGTCACGTCGGTGCGATGCCACTCATCACGCCAGGACAAGCCAGCATGCAGTGGCCCCAGCGGCGCTGAGTCAAACGGTGCGGGGGGCGACGGGGTGGTGGCCAAGAGCGCCTCGGCAACAATGCCAGACTTCACCGTGGAGATCGGTGCCCCGTCACCGCCCAGGTGAAGCACCAGGTCGGTCTCGACGGGCTGGTCGGCTCGCGAGATCACTTCGACGACCTCGGTGATCCCCTGGAATATCACCGTCCTGCTGCGGCGAACCTCCACGGTCGGGTCGGCACCGGGGTTGCCCAGCTGGCGGGCTGAGGAGAAGAAGTCAGAACGTCCGCCCGAGCTGGCATCAGCCACCGGCACGGGAGCCTCGCCGCCCAGATGCACGGTGAGCACACTGACCGATCGCCGGTCATCGACATAGACCCCTTGCGCACCGGCCGCGGACCACTGCCCGGACACCTCAGCGCCCATGTCACCACTTCGGGCGCTCAGCGCCGTCACGTTGCCGTTCACACTGATGCTGAGGTCATGCACCCACGGCCGACGTGCGGTCTGTTCAGGACTGTTGTCAGTCATGGTCTTCGGCCGTCATCGCTGTCTCGGCTGTCATGGCCGACCGGCGCGGAGGGCCCCAGCCACGAGCCAGCCGCCGACGATCGCCACAATCGGACCGATAACGGCCCAGAGTGGCTTGCCGGACATCACCGCGCTGTTTGTGATGACGTTCAGACCCTGAAGGGTCCAGATCAGTCCTACCAGGACAAGCAGTACACCCAGGCCGGCGCGCAGGTTCTTGTTCATGGCGCCGACGCTACCCCGCCAAGGGCCACTCAGAGCCTCGGCACGTAACGCTTTCCCTGTAGCGCGTCATAAACCAGCCGGGCTGCACGGGCGGACGCCCGCAGCCGCAAGCCCTCCGTCTCGAGATCGGACTGGATCTGGCTGAGGGCTTCGGCACTGACCAGGTCGCCGAGGTCGACCCGGACGTCACGATAGGCCTGACGCATCGCCTCGAGCTGGGCGTCTATGTGCCGCACCGCAACCCAGGCAAGGGCGACCGGGTTCTTGCGCCATCCGGCATACCCGCGGTAGTCAGAGGGGCAGTGGTCCAGCAGCCAGGAGACGGCAGGCACCTGCCAGCCAGGTGATTCCGGAGGCGGCACCGACTGGGGCCAACCCGGAGGCGTATGCGGTGAGCTCACTCCCCCAGTCTGCCAACTCGCGCAGACGCTCGCCCTCGCAGGCATCGCGCCCACGTCGGCAACGCCAACATCGGCAACGCCCACGTTGGCGATGACTGTGCAGCTGTGGTCATCCAGCCAACCGAAACCACGCAGTCATCGCCAACAGGCGGGTCAGCTGTCAGCTGTCAGCTACTGACCAGCGATCGCAGGACGTACTGCAGGATCCCGTCGTTGCGGTAGTAGTCCGCCTCGCCGGGAGTGTCGATCCGCAGCACGGCGTCGAAGTCGACAACGGACCCGTCAGCCTTGGTCGCTGTCACGTGCAGCGTCTTTGGCGTCGTCCCCTCGTTGAGAGCAGTCACGCCCGAGATGTTGAACGTCTCGGTGCCGTCCAGTCCGAGCGAGTCGGTGCTCTGGCCGGCCGGGTACTGCAGCGGAAGCACACCCATGCCGATCAGGTTGGAACGGTGAATCCGCTCGTAGGACTGCGCGATGACCGCCTTGACGCCCAGCAGACGGGTGCCCTTGGCCGCCCAGTCGCGCGATGAGCCGGAGCCGTACTCCTTGCCGGCCAGGACGACCAGCGGCACGCCGGCGCTCGCGTAGTTCTGTGCGGCGTCGTAGATGCTCGACTGCGCGCCATCGGCGGTGAAGTCCCGGGTGAAGCCACCCTGAACGTCATCGAGCAGCTGGTTGCGAAGGCGGATGTTGGCGAACGTGCCACGAATCATGACCTCGTGGTTGCCACGACGTGAGCCGTAGGAGTTGAAGTCCCTGCGGTCCAGTCCATGAGCTGTGAGGTAGACGCCGGCCGGGCTGTCCGCGGTGAACTGGCCGGCCGGGCTGATGTGGTCAGTGGTGACCGAGTCGCCGAGCTTGGCCAGGACCCGCGCGCCGACGATGTCGGCCACCGGGCTGGGCTCACGCTGCATGCCCTCGAAGTACGGAGGCTTGCGCACGTACGTCGACTCCGGTGCCCACTCGAAAATCTTGCCCTCGGGGGTTGCAAGGGAGCGCCAGCGCTCGTCACCGGCGAAGACGTCGGCATAGTCGCTGCTGAACATCTCCTTGGTGATCGAGGAGTCCACCACCTTGGCGACGTCGGCCGCACTCGGCCAGATGTCGCGTAGGAAGACCTCGACACCTTGCGGGTCGGTGCCGATCGGCTCCGACTCCGGATCCCAGTCCATGGTCCCCGCCAGCGCATAGGCCACAACCAGCGGCGGCGACGCAAGGTAGTTCATCTTGATGTCGGGGTTGATCCGCCCCTCGAAGTTGCGGTTGCCCGACAGCACTGAGACGACGCTGAGGTCGTGCTCCTGGATGGCCGCCGAGATCTCCTCGGCCAAGGGGCCGGAGTTACCGATGCAGGTCGTGCAGCCGTAGCCGACCAGGTGGAAACCGAGCTTCTCCAGGTAGGGCCACAAACCGGCCTTCTGGTAGTAGTCGGTGACGACCTTGGAGCCCGGCGCCATCGTCGTCTTGACCCACGGCTTGGCGCTCAAGCCACGCTCGACGGCATTCTTTGCCAGCATTGCCGCCGCCAGCATGACCGACGGGTTGGACGTGTTGGTGCACGAGGTGATCGCCGCAATCGCGACGTGACCATGATCCATCTCAGTCACGGTGCCATCGGCCAGCGTGAGCGACACCCTGTTGCTGGTCCTGCTCGTTCCGGGCACCGGAAGCGAGACGTGGGGAAGGTCCGCCGCGTGCTCCGCGGGGCTCTGGCCGTTGGGCTGGTAGGCAGGAGCGTCACTAGCTGGGAAGGACTCCTTGCCGGCTTCGTCCAGGACACTGTGTCCGTTCTCGTCATCGACCACATAGTCCTTGAGCGTCCCGCAGAAGGACTCCTTGGCCTCGGTAAGCGAGATCCGGTCCTGCGGGCGCTTCGGGCCGGCGATCGAGGCGACCACCGTGGACAGGTCGAGCTCCAGGTATTCGGAGAAGAGCGGCTCGACCGACGCGTCGTGCCAGAGACCCTGTTCCTTGCTGTAAGCCTCGACCAGTGCGACCTGCTCCTCGCTGCGACCGGTCAGGCGGAGATACTCGCAGGTGACCTCGTCGATGGGGAACATGGCTGCGGTCGAGCCGAACTCGGGGCTCATGTTGCCGATCGTGGCACGGTTGGCCAGCGGTACCGCCGAGACTCCCTCGCCGTAGAACTCGACGAACTTGCCCACCACGCCGTGGGCGCGCAGCATCTCGACGATCGTCAGGACAACGTCTGTGGATGTCACGGCGGAAGGGATCTCGCCGAGCAGCTTGAAGCCGACGACCCGCGGGATGAGCATCGAGACGGGCTGTCCGAGCATGGCCGCCTCAGCCTCAATGCCGCCGACGCCCCAGCCCAGAACCCCGAGGCCGTTGACCATGGTGGTGTGCGAGTCGGTCCCGACGCAGGTGTCGGGGTACGCCATGCCGGAGCGGTCGAAAACGACCCGGGCGAGGTGCTCGATATTGACCTGGTGCACGATCCCGGTGCCGGGCGGCACGACCTTGAAGTCGTTGAACGCGCTCTGACCCCAGCGCAGGAACTGGTAACGCTCCTCGTTGCGCTGATACTCGAGCTCGACGTTCTTCTCGAAGGCGTCAGGGCGGCCGGCGATATCGGCGATCACCGAGTGGTCGATAACCATCTCGGCAGGTGCCAGCGGGTTGATCCGGCTCGGGTCGCCCCCGAGATCGGCGACAGCCTCGCGCATGGTGGCGAGGTCGACGATGCAGGGAACGCCGGTGAAGTCCTGCATGATCACGCGCGCCGGTGTGAACTGGATCTCGGTGTCAGGCTCAGCGCTGGGATCCCAGCCGGCCAGGGCACGGATCTGCGCCGCCGTGATGTTGGCGCCGTCCTCATTCCGCAGGAGGTTCTCCAGGAGGATCTTGAGGCTGAAGGGCAGCAGCTTGCTGCCGTCCACCGCAGAAAGGCGGAATACGTCGTATGACGCGTCCCCCACCTTCAGAGTCCCCTTGGCACCAAAACTGTCCACGCTGTGCTCGCTCATCGTCGGCTCCTTCGAAATATATCTTGACGTCAAGATATATTTAACCACACCCGACCCCAGTGGGTCAGGTGCCCATCGGGTCAGGCTTGATCCGCCACAAGTGCCTCTCGCAAGCCGGGCGGGATCGGCGCAGTGTTCCGGCCTTCGATCTCGACACACACATAGGTGATCGCCGCATGAGCGCACCGGGTCCGCTTCTCATCCGACCCTTCAAGTCGCTCGATGTCAACGCGGTTGATGTCATAGCCGAGACGGAACGACGTCGTGCCCACATGGTCCACCCGCACGGCGACCTCAGCATGCTGAAAGGCCTCGAGGCTGTCCAGCCACTCAAGCTCTGCCTTGCGCAGCACAGCATCCAGTCCCCCGGCCCGCAACGTCGCGTATCCGTAGCCGATCGACTCCATGAAGGCGCTCATCGCCTCGTCGCACCAGCCGAGATACCACATGTTGAAGACGACTCCGAGAGAGTCGACCTCAAAGAAGCGGACATCCAGGGGGTACCGAAAACCATTGTCCTCGCTCATGACCGCTCCATTCACGGCTGCTGCCGCATCTGTGCTCTCGGCCCCTTTCGGATCAGTCTCTACAACTGGACTGGCTGCCATCACGGTTGCTGCCGCATCGGGCGTCGCGCCACCAGCGCGAGGTCAATGGCATCGCCCTGCGGCAGATGACGAACCACCTCACCAAGCTGTTCGACCACCAGCCCCTCACTGGCCTGCCGGTAGCCGGCTTCCGTGTGCAGAAGCCGTGCGTCGGAGGGCCCACCCACTCCGTCGGTGAGGTTGCGCA
>DASRUA010000023.1:0-4337 GCA_035655615.1 Dermatophilaceae bacterium | reverse complement strand
CCGTCCCAGCATCGACCTTGTCGACCAACGCGCAGGCGTCCTCGTGCAGCTTGATCCGACCCAGCCGTGGCAGGACCGCGTGCTTGGTCTCGCACTGGATCGTACCCGTGGTGAACCGGACCGACAATCTACTGCGGTGCTTGGACTTGAAGCGGACAAACCCCACCGGCGCACCCTTGCGCTTCCCGGATCGGGAGTCGCCCCAGTTCTTCTGGCGCCCGTGCCAGCCCGTCAAGGCCGGTGTTGAAAGCCTCCTTCGAGCACTCACCCCACCACGGCGCAACCTCACCCTTGGCCGCGTTCCACTCTTTGCGCAGCGAGTACAGCGACCACGACACAGCCGGGGTCAGGGCTTCTATGGGTACGCCGTAGGTGGTTTCGGCTTCCCGCTGCCCTGTGACCGCTATGACGTGGGCCAGGCCCCAGTTGTACGCGACCCTGGCCGCGCCACAGTGCGACAGCCACGTTGCGCACCTGCGTAGGGGTCGGGTCGAGCGCGAACCGGTACGCCAACAGGGTCACGGCACGTCCTGCTCGATCGCAGCGACCCCGCGTGCCGCACGGTTCGCGGCAGCCCGCCGCCCATACAATCGGGCGCACAGCGACGTCAGGATCTGAGTCACATCCCGTACCAAATCGTCATCAACCTCGGCAGGGTCCACGACCAGCAACCTACGGCCGGACGCCGACAGCACGGCCTCGACGTACTCGGCGCCGAACCTTGCGAAGCGGTCTCTGTGCTCGACCACGATCGTCGTAACCTCAGGATCGCGGAGCAACGTCAACAGTTTCCTGCGGCGTCCGTTCAGCGCCGACCCGACCTCGGTGACTACTCGATCCACGGCGAAATCGTGAGTGGTCACCCATGTGGTTACTCGTGCTACCTGCCGTTCAAGGTCCTGGCGCTGGTCAGCGGACGACACACATCCATATACGACGGTCACCCCAGCGGGCACGGTGCTGGCGGGTTGGTCGATGAGAATCAGCCCACCGACACGGGTCGCGGGGATGGGGAGCTTCCCTTCCCGGAACCACCGGTACGCGGTGACCGGGTGCACCCCGTTCGCGATAGCCCACTCTCTCAAGTTCACTATCGCATCGTATCACTTACTGAAGAGCAACAGTTGATAACCCTCCGAGCGGTCTGGAGTGAGCAAACCGGTCTGAAGTGAGCAAAGGGCGGTCCAGCTACTGAAAGGGGATCGTCAGCACATAGACAAGGGCTGCCACCAGGCCGGCCCCGGGGAACGTCAGGACCCAGCCGGTGACGATGCTCTTGGCCATTCCCCATCGCACCGCTGACAGTCGCTTGGTGGCGCCGACACCCATGATCGTCGAGGTGATCGTGTGCGTGGTCGAGATCGGGGCGCCGAAGCCCAGCCCGGCGATATACAGGATCGACGCCCCGGAGGCCTCTGCGGCGAAACCCTGAGGTGGATCCAGGTGAATGATCTTGCGGCCCAGCGTCCGCATGATGCGCCATCCACCGGAGTAGGTCCCGGCGCTGATGACCAGGGCAGTGGAGATCTTGACCCACAGGGGAATCGAAGAGTCCTTCTGGTAGCCGCCCACCGTGAGGGCCAGCACGATGATGCCCATTGTCTTGCCCGCGTCCTGAAGCCCGTGGCCGAGCGCCATCGCCGCCGCCGAGAGCGTCTGCGAGTAACGGAACCCGCGCGTCGTACGCCCGGGGTGCTGTCGGCGGAAGATCCACAAGATGGCGGCCATCACGAAGTAACCGAGGATGAGCCCGAGCACCGGCGAGATGACCATCGGGATGACGATCTTGTCCAGCACGCCACCCCAGAGCACAGTCGACTCCGCGGCGAGCGATGCGCCCACCATGCCGCCGAACAGCGCGTGTGACGATGAGGACGGCAGACCCTTCCACCAGGTCAGCAGGTTCCATGCAGTGGCGCCGATCAGAGCCGACCCGACGATGAGCAGACCGACGGTGCCTGACGGCGGGTCGATGATGCCCTTGCCCACGGTGGCTGCGACCTTGGTCCCGATGAAAGCCCCGAAGAGGTTGAAGACCGCGGCCATCACGAGGGCGATCCGCGGCGTCAGCGCTCGAGTCGAGACCGAGGTCGCGATCGCGTTGGCGGCATCGTGAAACCCGTTGGTGTAGTTGAAACCCATCGCCAGGGCAATGACGACGGCAACAGGCAACCAGTCCACGAAGGTCAGGACTCCTTGACTGCGATGCTCTCGACCGTGTGCGCCGCGGTCTCGAACGCGTCAGCGGCGGCTTCGAGCTGGTCGATGACGTCCTTGAGCTTGAGCACCGCGATCGCGTCCTGGCCGTTGTTGAACAGCTCGGCCACCATCCGTCGGTACGCCTGGTCGGCCTCGTTCTCGAGGCGGCTGATCTCGTGCCAGTACTCCGAGAGGTCACCCATCGCCCGCAACCCTGTCATGGCGTCCGCCGTCAGCTCGGACATCCGGGCCAGCACCCCGACCTGGGCCGAGATCCCGTCGGGCAGGTCACCGATCCGGTAGAGCACGATCAGGTCGGCCGCGGCTTCCATCAGGTCCATGCAGTCGTCGAGCTTGGACGCCAGACGATAGATGTCCTCGCGGTCGAACGGCGTGATGAACGAGGAGTTCACCTTGAGCATGATCGCGTGGGTCGACTCATCGGCAGCGTGCTCGATGTCCCGTAGTCGGGAGTTAACGGCCTCACGCTCGGGGGGCTCGGCACCCACCAGATTGGTCAGCTCATGAGCGCCGTCGACCAGATGCCTGGCCAACGTTGCGAACATCTCGAAGAAACCGTCTTCTTGCGGAGTGAGACGAAAACCCACGGGGAGGCTCCGGTGATCGGGAATGTGGCCGTCCCGATGGTAGATCCCCGGACGCCTCATCACACAAACGGCGGCCAGGACACCGACGCCTTGACCTGGCCTAGCTGCCTGACCCGGCGGCTGGGCCGTCCTCTTTCAGGCCAACGCCGAGAAGGCGGTCCACCTCGGCCTGCGGCAGCGGCCGGTCGCTGGATGTTGCCGCCACCACGAGCACGCTGACCAGCTCGATCTCGGACTCGAGGTCATCATCTGTGAGGACATCATCGAGGTTGTCGTCATCGATGTTGTCATCGGGGGTTCCAGCAGCAGCCATGTTTCCAACCTACGCCGCGCAGCGGCAGTGATTGCCTTGATCGTTGAGACGTCGGGCCGGGAGCGCCTCACGGCACGTGGCCGCTCGTAGCGGCTTGATTTGGGACCCGGGGCTACCGCGGCCCGACGTAGGAAAACTGTAACCCGCCAGGGTGTTCTGCCGCGATGTTCGGTCAGTGAACACTGGTGTGAAAGTCAGCACAGATCCCTCACAGACGGCAGGTCACAGAAGATCGCCCTTGCGCCACAGCCGGGCGCACGCCTCAAGGTCATCCGCGGTGGTCAGCAGTGAAGCCGCCCGCCGGGTCTGGGCCGAGCCCCACAACAGGTCATGGACATCTGAGGCGCTGGCATCAGATTCGTTGGCACGCTGGGCACGTCCGGCCGCGACAACCCGGCAGAACCCCGAAGCCCGCTCGAGCGCGATCGCCAGGTCCCCCTCGAAGACGCCGGTCAGGATGGCGTCGGTGAGCTCTTGCAGCTCAGCAGGCCCCGGGGGCTCAGCAACGCCGGCCACCACGTGCGGGACGTCGGCAAACCGTATGCCGGCTGCGTAGTCCTCGCTCGCACCCAACGCATCGCAGCACACCCACTCCCGCAATGCATAGAGCCTCCACAGGGCTCCCGGAAGGGTGCGCGCGGGAAGGTCTGCCCATAGCTCGGCGATGGTAGACAACCCGAGATCGTCCACCAGCGCGACAAACTTGGAAGTGAGCTCAGGGTCGTGGGCCGCCCTGCCTGTCCTGACGATGACGGCCGCAGTCTCGTGGGCGACCTCGGTGACCCGCGCGGGGTCAAGAGACTCCAGTCCACCCCGGGAGTCCATCGACAGCGGGGTGAAGAACGCTGGTCGCCGGGGACTCGCCCGGTTCTGGTTGTTCTCCGACATCTGACAATTTTCGCACGATCTCCCCGGCCCGCGGAATTGTCAGAGGGACTCGAAGCCGGTGACCATCAGGACGGCCTCGCCCGCCTCGTCGGAGGCCTCCAGGTCAACCACCGCGATGATCGCCCAGTCGTGGTCACCCTCAGGGTCGTCAATGACCTGCCGGACAACCCAGCGCCGTGCAGGCTCGTCCTTGGCAATCTGCAGCATCTGCGGGCCGCGGGCATCCGGACCGGTACCGATCCAGTCGTGATCCGCGAAATAGGCCTGGATTCCGTCCTCCCATGCCTCCTCGCCGAAGTCGGGGTCCAGCTCGCCGAGGTCGATCCACC
>DASRUA010000022.1:0-28477 GCA_035655615.1 Dermatophilaceae bacterium | reverse complement strand
CCTAGGACAGCTCCCGCAGGTCGACGCCTTCCATGCCCAGCGCGGGCGCCTCAGCCCAGCGCAGGCCGACTGGACGGCACTGGGCTGCGGACGCTGAGGCTGCAGGCGACGTTCGGTGTTAGCGGGCTCGGCGGAATCGTTGCGAGGGGCGGCCGACGGTGCCGGAGGACAGGGTCCCGGTTCCCTGAAGGTGGGGTTCCATGCCCCGGCGGAAGGTGTCCTTCTGCAGGATGGTCCCGGCGATGGCTTCGTGGACGTCCCGCAGCTCGCGGATCGTGAACCGTGTGCCCAGAAGGCGCTCGGGGTCGGGGCGGTCGGCATACCGCAGCCTTAGTTCTTTCCTGGCGCGACTCACGATCGCGTCATGGTCGAAGGGCAGCGGCCCCGGCCGGGATACGGGAGCCAGCCGGACCACCCCGGGGTCAGCAAGCGCGCCCGCCAGAACGGCATACGGGATGACGGCCAGGTGTGCCACGGACAGCACCCATCCGCGCTCGTCACGGTCCGGGTCGTCGAAGACGGCGAGCTGTGCTGGGCGGCCGCCCGTGACGCCGGCCTTTTCGGCCAGGGACCGGGCCACGGCGTCGGCAAGTCGTTCGCCCTGGTGCAGGAAGGTGCCGGGTAGCGCCCAGGCAGGGCCACCATCACCCGCGAGTCGTCGGACCAGGAGCACGGACAGCCGGTGTGGGGGAGTGCCAGGGGCCGGTTTGATCCGGGGGGCGAGGGTCAGGACGGCCGTATCCACGGCCACGGACGGATGCGGGTAGTCGGCCAGAGCCCGTCCGGTCGTGTCGCGATACGGCTTCGGGAACCTGGCCGGGCGTTGTTCGGAGGGCACCGTCAGAGGCTACCTCCAGAGTCCTAATTAGAGCAAGAGTGATCTAATGGCTCAAGAGCTCGGGGTCGGGCCAGACTCAGGTGCCACAACGGTTGATCCCGCCCGCTGAGGCCCAATACTGGTCGTATTCAATTGCCCTGTAATCGAGATGTGACATTTGGGCGCTGGTTATGTACTGTTATCGGGCTTCGTCACCTTCGGCGGAGTACTTGATGCGGTTCGCCTAATCCTGTCACCGCATTCAAGACTCTCAACATCCGCTTGGCAGGAGCGGGGGACCCACATTTTGGGGCGTCGAAAGACGCTCCTTGGGGTGAAGCCCTCTTGGTGGTGGACGATTTTTTGTCGTTCCGCTGGCATGAGGGCCGGGTGCAAATCTCCCATCCGAATCCGACAGCTGACCTCGTAGGCGTCTGGAGAGGTTCCTTAACTGTGTCGAGCCATAATTCTGGTCGCCATCGCGCACCGAGCAACTTGAGTTCTGCGTCATCCTTTTCGTCGGCGTTCTCGCGTTCAGCCAAGCCGGCGAGCAAGGCCTCCGCCGTCATCGTCATCTCCGGTGCCATGGTGGCCTCCCTCGCCCTCCCGGCCTCAGCAGCCGCACCGATCGTCAAGGCCACCGCACCGGTTGCCCTGGCGGTTGCAGTTGCGGTCGCTGCTCCGTCATCCGCCCAGGCACCGCTGGCTCCCCGGACCTTCGGGAACATCGGTTTCGCCGGTGTGGTCAAGCCCAAGCCCAAGCCCAAGCCTGTCGTGGCGCCCGTTGTCCAGCAGGCGGTCGTCGTCAGTCGCTCCACCACGCGCTCTGCTATCTCGCCCACCTCAACGCCGGCTCCGGTCGCGGCGGCTTCTCGCTCGGGCGGCATTCTCGGCATCGCTGCGAGCCTGGCGGGCATCTACTACATCTATGGCGGCACCACAACTGCCGGCTTCGACTGCTCCGGTTACACGCAGTACGTCTTCGCGAAGATGGGCATCAGCATCCCCCGCACGTCTGAGGCACAGCAGGCGGCCGTGACGCCGGTGTCGAACCCGCAACCGGGTGACCTCGTGTTCTTCGGTTCACCGGCCGGCCACGTCGGCATCTACGCCGGTAACGGCATGATGTGGGACTCCCCGCACACCGGCGTGTCCATTGGCCTGCACAAGATCTGGTCGTCCAGCGCGACCTACGGTCGCCCCTGATGGACGCGCGCGCCTAGCCAGCGCGGCTTTCTGGCGCTCAGGGCGCCTGGATGAGGCCGATGACGTTGCCGTCCACGTCGGTGACCGATGCGACCAGCCTGCCGCCGCCGACGTCCTGGATCGCCCTGTGCTCCAGGGCGCCGGCGGCCAGGAGCCCTTTGATGCTCTGGTGGATGCTGTCGACGTGCCAGTAGCCGACTGGCCCGGTCATGCCGTTCTTGTGGCCGTTGGGATCCAGGCCGATGTGCTGACCCCCGACACTGAACCCGACGTAGTAGCCCTCATCCATGTCAGGCGCCACACCCAGGATCGTGCCGTACAGCGCCTTCGCCTGGGCCAGATCCCTGACGGGATAGATCACGGTCTTGATGCCTGATGTCATGAAGAACTCCTCACGCTCGATAAGTCACATTGACGGGGTGTTCTGTCAACTTTATGACGGACCGTGATCCGAGGCTGCGGCAAGTGCAGGCGGACGAGATCCCGGCGCGGTAGTTCGATGCTCACCGTGCATACCCGTCCCAGGGGATTGTCCGGCCGACCGGCTCGCAGATCAGCTGCGCCGGTCCCGCTTGTCGACCAGCACCAGTCCCCAGGCGACGACACCGGACGTCAGGAGCAGCAGCCAGGAGAACGCAACCCACGTGGTGGCGATGCGAGCGGCCCACGCCGTCGTCGCGGTCCCGACCACGAGGGTTGCCAGGAACGGCTTGCCGTACCAGAAGATCATCGATGGCACCCCGGCGCGGGGTCCAAAGACCCCGACCGGCGGCAGTCCGCGAAACGATGCCATGAGGTGCGAACCGGCCAGCAGGACCCCGATGCCAAGCACCCAGATTGAATCGGTTGGCCTGACCAGGCCGGCCAGCGACAGTCCTGCGTTCACGACGATGGCACTCAGCGCCCAGGCCGACAACGGCACGGCAAGGTGCGCGAGCGCGGTGTCACGGTAAGGAAGGCCCAGCAGCCGTGACGTGCCCGAGTTGTCGGCATGCAGCCGCAGACCCTCGCACAAGGCGCCGAAACCCAGGTAGGCGACGATCAGGCTGAATAGTGGAGCCACCGTCGGGGTCCGTGGCGACTGCAATGACAACATCAGCCCGGCCGATCCGGCGGCCGCGAAACCCAGCCCGTAGAGCGCGGACCATGGCGCCCGGTGCAGGCCCAGCAGGTCACGGCGGGCGATCACCACCAGTGGCCCGCTGGCGCGCAACCGCACGTGTCGGGCGTGCGTCGAGGGTCGTGCGGCGTCGAGGCGCACCGTGCGGAGATCGCCTGCGAGTACTGCTCCACCGATGGTGGCATTGCTCGCGGACTGCCTCTGCAGACCGGCGATGTCCAACAGTGCCAACGCGTTTCGGCGCCCACCGGGGAGCGAGGAGCCTGACGGCAAGCCGAGTGGGGACGCATGCACCTGACCGTGCAGCCAGAGCTCGGCGATCAGCACGCCGAGCAGGGCGCCGCAGACAGTGGCCGGCAGCAGCACGACAGGTGAGGAGACCTTGGCGATCGCCAGTCCCGCACCGCCGACCGCACCGACCAGCATGCCGCCGATGACGGAACCACCGAAGCTCAGACGCCAGTTCCGGGCGAGAGTGACTGTGCGCGGCATGGGGCTGGCGACGACCAGCCCGAGGTAGGGCAGCGGTGGCACCACCGGGCCATGAACACGTCCCACCAACGGGACCAGGGCCAGGAGTAACGCGGTTACCGACACCGCGACAATCGCCCCGACCGGGGTCCAGGCATGTGCGGCCAGCCACTTCCCGTCGAGGGAACGGAACAGCTGCTGGGCCGCAGGCACCCCGTACGAGGCCGCAGCGATCACGGCGACGTACACGGGATACAAGGTGGTGCTCACAGACGTGTCCGGGCGGTTGCCGAGGATGGCAGCGCGGACCTGCCGCAGTCGTTGCTGGTCCGCGCCGGTCATGCCGACTGGAGGTCGACGACGGTGTCAGCCAGCGCGTCAGTCATCGCCGGGTCGTGGCAGGCGATGAGCAGGCCGCTGCCATCTGCCTTGCGGTCCAGCAGGATTCGGGTGAGAAGCTCGCGCTTGTCCGGGTCAAGACGCTGCTCCGGCTCGTCCAGGAGGAGGATGGACGAGGGGCGTACGAGGACCATCGAGAGATGGAACAGCTGCTGTTGACCCGATGACAGCTCGTGCGGGAACCGCTCGGCCAGATGATCGATCTCGAGCAGCTCGAGGATCTCGTCGGCGCGGTCGTCAGCAGGCTCCCCAACATGGCCCCAGGTGGAGTCGATCAGGACGAGGTGGTCGACCAGCGTCAGATCCCGATAGGTCGCGGGTGCTCCGATCAGAGCTGCGACGGCGGTGCGGGTGGCGTCTTGTCTTTCGTCGACCGGCGAGCCATCCAGGGTGGCCTCGCCCTCCGACGCTGACATGGTGCCCGCGAGGATCCGCAACAGCGTGGTCTTGCCGCTGCCGTTCGGGCCGCGCAGGACGACACACTGTGCCCTGCGAAGCTGGACGTCGGCGGGCAGCAACAGCACAGCCTCGTCGATCTTCTTCCCGACACCCGTGGCCCGGAGAACATGGTCGGCAGGTTCGTGCACAGCAGGTATGGCGGCGCCGCGACGTCCCAGCATGGTTGTCTCTCCCTCGGTCTCCCGTGATTCTTTCACCACTGCAGATGCCGCATGTCGGGAGCCGAGCCGAACACGTCGGCGCGGACTGTCACCGGCCCGACGACACCCCCGTGGCGACGGGCACCAAGTGGGCCGAACAGCCCCACGGCCACGGGAGGGCCGATGAACGACGCCGTCTCGTGGCTGCCGGGCAACGCCAAGTCGACCAGGGTGATCCAGGCGTCAGCGCAGTTCCAGCCCAAGGACGAGATCCCGGCGACAGTGGTCTACGAGCGCGCCGGGGGAGTGACCCCCCAGGACATAGCCTCGGTGACAGCTCAGATCGCGAAGTTCAACGCCCTCGCGCCGGTTGCCCGTCCTTCTGTGGGTCCGATCCCGTCCCGGGACAAGAGCGCCATCCGGGTTGAGGTGCCGATCAACGCGGGAAGTGCCGGCTGGGACAAGCTCTCGGCCGCGGTGACAGATATGCGGTCCATTGCCAAGGCCAGCCCGGCCGGGCCGTCCGTGCACTTCACCGGTCCCGGGGGCTTCGCCGCGGACTCCTCGGCGGCCTTCTCCGGGATCGACGGCAAGCTCCTCTACTCCGCGCTGGCCGTCGTCATCTTCATCCTGCTGATCACCTATCGCAGCCCGGTGCTCTGGCTGCTTCCGGTGGTCTCCGCCGGACTGGCACTGACCGTCGCCCAAGCGGTCGTCTACCTGTTGGCGAGAAACGGCCTCACGGTCAACGCCCAGAGTGCCGGCATCCTCACGGTCCTTGTCTTCGGGGCCGGGACCGACTATGCCCTGCTCCTGGTCGCCCGCTACCGCGAGGAGCTGCGTCGCCACGAGGACCGTCATGAGGCAATGGCGTTTGCGTTGCACCGTGTCGGTCCCGCGATCTTCGCCAGTGGTTCCACGGTCATCGCCGGCATGCTGTGCCTGCTGGTCGCGAGCATGAACTCCACCCAGGGCCTGGGTCCTGTGGCAGCAGTCGGAATCGCGGTCGGGCTAATGGTCATGCTCACCTTGTTGCCAGCCCTCTTGGTCATCTTCGGTCGTTGGTTCTTCTGGCCGGTGCATCCGACGTTCGGGTCGGTCGACCACACCGCGACGGGTGTCTGGGCCAAGGTCGGCGCGCGCATTGCCCGTGCGCCACGGGCCACCTGGATCGCCACATCGGCCGCCTTGATCGTGGCAGGTGTGGGTGTCTTCCAGCTGAACGCCGTAGGGCTCCAGAACAGGGATGCGTTCTTCGGCACGCCGGACTCTGTGGTGGGCGAACAGGTTCTGGCTGATCACTTCCCGGCAGGCGCAGGACAGCCTGTCATTGTCATCGCGAACGCAGATCGTGCCACGGCGGTGAGGACAGCGTTGACCGGTGTCGGCGGCATCTCGGGTGTCGCCCCACCTGTGGTCAAGGGCGACCGCGTTCTCCTCGCGGGGACGCTTGCCGTCGCCCCTGACAGCCAGGCGGCGATCGACACCGTCGGGCGGGTACGGGATGCCGTCCACCAGGTCCCCGGCGCACAGGCTATTGCCAGAGGTGACTCCGCCACCCGCGGGGACATCTTGCAGGCCGCCAGCAACGACAACAAAGGTGATCATCCCGCTGATCCTGTTCGTGGTGTTCCTCATCCTGATGCTGTTGCTCCGGGCGGTGGTCGCGCCGCTGATCCTGATCGGGACCGTGGTCCTCTCATTCGGGGCCGCGATGGGACTGAGCTCGCTGGTCTTCCGACATGTCTTCAACTTCGCCGGCGCCGACTCGTCGCTCCCGCTCTTCGTATTCGTCTTCCTGGTGGCCCTCGGGATCGACTACAACATCTTCCTGATGACGAGGGTGCACGAGGAGGCCAGGCAGTTCGGCACCAGGCGTGGCGCCCTCATCGGGCTGGCCGCGACCGGTGGCGTGATCACGTCAGCCGGCCTGGTGCTGGCTGGTACGTTCTCGGTCTGGCCACTCTGCCGGTGGTGGCGTTCGCCGAGATCGGGTTCGCCGTTGCCCTGGGTGTCCTGCTCGACACGCTGATCGTGCGCTCGGTGCTGGTGACGGCGCTGAACCTGGACGTCGGCCGGCACATGTGGTGGCCGAGCAGCCTTGCGAACAAACCGGATTCGGAAGAGCTACCTCGACCCGCCACGGTTACGCACCGGGGTGCGGCCTCAGGTGCCCTCAGGCGAACCCAGACCGACTGACCGTCAGTCGAGATCGTACGGGTCTGCGAGAACCCCCTTGCCCGCGAACAGCAGCTCAGCCGATGCGCTCGGCGACCTCCGGCGGGAAGCCACCGGTGGCCACCGGGCCCCAGCTGGTGGGCGTGATCCGGATCAGTGACTTGCCCTGCCGGGCCATGGCCCGCTTGTACTCGTCCCAGTCCGGATGTTCGCCGGCGATGGAACGAAAGTAGTCGACGAACGGCTCAGCAGCTTCGGGCATGTCGAGCACCTCGGCCGTGCCGTACACCTGAACCCAGGGCCCGTCGAAGTCGTCGGAAAGCACGCAGATGCTCACCTCGGGGTCGCGGCGGGTATTGCTCGCCTTCGCCCGTTGCGGGTACGTCGACACGACGATCCGGCCCTCAGGGTCCACGCCGCAGCTCACCGGGGAAAGCTGCGGTCTACCGTCGCCGCGCGTGGCCACATAGATCCCCTTGTGCCGGGGACGCAGGAAATCGAGGAGCTCCTCGTGGGAAACCTTGTCAGTGGTGGCAACCTTGGGCATGAACGCAATGGTAACGCCCGGCTGTCCCCGAGGCCCACTGGCAACCTGTCCATTGGGGCGGTCCGCAGCGGTGGACCAGAATCAGTAACCTCGACTGTGTGCACACACGTGAGCTGGGCAGGAAGGGTCGTCAGGTATCCATCGTTGGTCTGGGGTGCTGGCAGCTCGGTGGTGACTGGGGCCGGGTGGACGATGCGGACGCGATGGGCGTGCTGCACGCAGCGGTCGACGCCGGGGTGACGTTCCTCGATACCGCGGATGTCTACGGTGACGGCCGAAGTGAGGTCCTCATCGGGCGACTCTTGGCTGAGCGGCCCGACGCCGCCCTCACCGTTGCCACGAAGATGGGCCGACGGGCCGACCCACACGTTCCCGAGGCATTCACTCTCGAGGCCTTCCGGAACTGGACAGACCGCAGCCGGGCCAACCTTGGCGTCGAGGTGCTCGATCTTGTCCAGCTGCACTGTCCGCCGACGCCGGTGTTCTCTGATGACCGCGTCTTCGACGCTCTTGACACCCTGGTGCAGGAACAGCGCATCGCTGCCTATGGCGTTTCGGTGGAGACGTGTGAAGAGGCGCTCACTGCGATCGCCCGTTCTCACGTCGCCACGGTCCAGCTCATCCTCAACGTGTTCCGCCGCAAGCCGCTGGAGCGGGTCCTGCCGGCCGCACTCGAAGCGGGCGTCGGCATCATCGCGCGCGTGCCGCTGGCCAGCGGGCTCCTGTCCGGCAAGTACGACTTGTCCACCACTTTCGCGCCGGAGGACCACCGCACCTACAACCGCCACGGCGCGGCCTTCGACGTCGGCGAGACCTTCAGTGGCGTGCCGTTCGAGATCGGGGTGCGCGCGGCACGCAGTGTGGCCGCCCAAGCCCAGGGGACCCCCACCTCCCAGTTGGCACTGCGGTGGATCCTCGACCAGCCCGGCGTCAGCACCATCATCCCGGGTGCACGCAACGCGTCTCAGGTGAGTGGCAACGCCGCCGCCGCTGAGCTTGAACCGCTGTCGGCCGACGTACTGGATGCGCTACGCGATATCTACGACACGGAGATCCGCGAGCACGTGCATAACCGCTGGTGACCCACACCAGATGGGCTGGCATCGCGGTCAGTGGTAACTGCGCGTTGGGTGGACAGCTTGTTCTTCCCTGACAAAGCGCCCAGCGTAGATCGCATTGCGCCCGAGCGACGGCCCCGCCGGGGGCGTTCCTTGAAGGGCCGAGAGCTACAGGTCCTTGCGGCGGAACGCCTGCGCGGCAAACGCGACGAGAACGACAGCGAGCAGCAGCGAGGTCAGTACCGGCCACAGCACGGCGGCGTCCTTGCCGGCTGCGAGCGACGCGGGTTGGGTGGCCAGGGCTGCCGGTGAGTACGAGCCGAGGGGCTTCCAGATCGACGCGATCGACACCAGCGCGTAGATACCCAGGCCCGCGCCGGCAGCTCCAGCCGCAGACCCAATGAGGACCGAGAGAAGTGTCATCAGGGAAATGAAGAGCACGCCGAACACGAGCCACACCATCGCCGAGGACCACAGTGCCGATCCCGGCGCCTTCCCGAATACGGCCGCCGTGAGCCCCCAGGTGAGGAGAGTTCCCATGACAACCAGGACCGCGAGGAACACCGAGTGGACCGAAGCCTTGGCGATGACGAACGCGGCCCGCGATACCGGCTTGGTGAGCACAAGAACTGCCGTGCCGTTCCTGGTCTCCGCCGAGATGATGCTTCCGTAGATGATGATCAGTGCGAACAGGGCAATCTGCGACAAGTTCTTGACCCACTGGGTGTAGGAATCAAGATAGGTCGGTGTCGGCAGCTTGAGTCCACCGAGCTGGCTGCCGGCCAGCGCACCCACGATCTCCGGGGTGTACCGGGCGAGGACCGGGCCGGTCAGTGCGAAGAACAGCAGGATGCCGGGAAGCACCCAGATGCGCCACGTTCGCAGGATCTCGCGGACCTCCTTGGCTGCGAACACCACGAAACCGTTCACCGCTGCTCACCTCCGACGAGCTCGACGAAGACCTCCTCGAGACCCACCTCGCCAGCCTCCATGCGTGACATCCCCGTATTCCGCGCCGCCACCATGGCTGGAATCTCCCGTTGCGCTGTACCCACATCCGTCACCGTGATCTCGATGGCGCCATCGGGTCCCCGGGCCACTGCGGTCGCCCACTTCTGACGCCCGATCGCCTGCGCCAGCTCGTCGCCGCCGTCGGTGACCTCGATCACCACCTTCTGCACTCCGTAGCGTGCCTTGAGCTCGTCGATGGGTGCCTGGGCGACCACCCGACCGCGGTCGAGGATCGCCACTGTGTCGCACACCCGCTCGACGTCGGCAAGGATGTGCGTGGAGAAGAAGACGGTGGTGCGCCCCCGAAGCGAGGTGAGCATGTCGAGGACGTCCTTGCGCCCCATCGGGTCCAGCGCACTCGTCGGCTCGTCGAGAAGCAGCAGCTTCGGTGCGTTGACAAGGGCTTGGGCCACTCCAAGACGCTGTTTCATACCCCGCGAATATCCACCGATCTTCGTCTTCACATCGCCGAGCCCGGCCAGGTTGAGCAGCATTGCGACGCGCTCGTCAAGAACTGCCCCCCCGATCCCGAAGAGCCGTCCCGCAAAGCGGAGGAGCTCGTCGGCGGACATCCACTCATAGAACCCGGGAATATCGGGCAAGAACCCGATATCGGCGCGGACGTCGTTCCCAGCCAGCGCGACATCGTGGCCGAGTATCTGCACAGAACCGCTGGTGGCACGCGCGAGACCGGTCAGGATGCGGAGCGTGGTCGTCTTACCTGCTCCGTTCGGGCCGAGAAAACCGAAGATCGAGCCTTCCTCGATGACCAGGTCCACGGCATCCAGCGCGCGTTTCTCGCCGTAGGTTTTCGTCAGCCGTGTGGTCTGGATCGCTGCGCTCACCTCGGGCCGTCTTCCTTGCGTCGCCCGTAGAGAACATCGGCGATGTCCTCAGCGCGAACCGGCGGCGATGGGGGCGCCGCCGCATCGTGGGCAACGGGCGGCGGCTTGCGGCCGACCGCAAGGTAGAGGATCGGGCCAACGGTGTTCACCAGCAGGACGATCGCGACCCAGATCCACTTGTTCTCGAAGACCACCTGCGCAGTGGGTCGCCGGTACAGATCGAGCAGTGCGATGACGTCGAGCGTGATCTCCACTAAGGTCAGCACGCCCAGAACAACCAAGACCCAGACCGGAACCGCGGCAAGGTTCGTTCTCATCGCGCACCCCTTCGTTGAGACATCTGACAGATCATGTCGCTGTTCCGCGGCGCGAGCGATGCGCGACACACGAACGAGCAGGAACGGACCACAACGCTGGTACCCGGCTCTGACGCGGGCGCCGTCGAACGGGTTCGGTGGGCTGGATCAGGAGCGGCGCCGCCGACGTTCGGCACTTTGGCGCGCAGCCGCGCGGATCCGCCGCAAGGCCCGCCGTTGACTATCGATGACCGGAGGTGGTCGCCACGCCTGTTCCGGTGAGCGGACCGCGGCCTCCACCTCGATCCGCATTCGGTCCAGGTCCGTGAGCAGGGCTCCGTGCTGTTGCCAGACCGCCCGATCCGCACTTGACTCCTTGTGCAAGAGCTCGGCAAGGCGGTCGCGGCGACGGTGCAGTTCGGCGAGTCTTCGATCGACCTCCGTTCGGGCTGGGTCCTGGGCTTCGGTTCCGGAGGTCACCACCGGCACGTGTGCGATGGCGTCAGCCGCAGCGATGAGCACCTGCACGAGCGCCTCGCGGACCTGTGCGTCGTACACGGACTCCGCCTGTTCACTTGGTACGAAGTAAGTCCGGTCGAGGAGGGAACGGCACAGGTTTCGGATCGTGAGGTACGTGTGCTCAAGCCCGGTCAGCCCGGTGCGCAAGCGCGGTAATGCCTCGCGAGCCTCGGCAACGCGTGGGTTGAACCGGGCGCTGTCCTGGGCGCGGGCCAGGGTCCGGTCGGCGTGGTCGACCTCGTCACCGAGGCGTCGGGCCTGGTCCAGCATCCGGTCGGCCAACTCGCGGGACCACCCCGAACCCAGTTGATCGGCGAGCTGCCGGAGAAACTCCGCCATTCGTTCGGCCAGCTCAGCGATCGCGTCACTAGCCGGTTGCACATAGAGCGGGGCTGCGATCACCACGTTGACGGCGACGCCGACGCCGGCTCCGATCAGCGTCTCGTAAACCCGGTCCCGGGCTGCGCCCTCGGCGCCGCCCACTGCCAGCACCAGCATCGCCGAGATCGGGACCTCGAGGAGATGGTCGCCAAGGTGCAGGAGACGGCCGATGACCAGCGACCCAGCCACCACCACGCCCAGGCTCCACCAAGTCAGCCCGACCCAGGTGGCGACGCCGACCGCGATCAGCACTCCGGCCACCACGCTGACGACTCTCTGCAAACCGCTGGCCACGGTCTCGTACATCGTCAGCTGGACGACGAGCAGTGCGGTCAGGGGAGCTAGCACCGGCTGCGGGCTGGTCGTCAGGTGCTGGGCCAAGACGTAGGACAGAACGGCGGCAAGGGTCGTCTTCGCCGTCCGCAGCCCCGGCCGGCGTCCCCGCCGGAACAGCGCGGTGCGCATCTGACGCACGGCGTCGGATCCGCGCGATGACACCCGAACCCCTAACCAGCGGTCGTTCAGGCCGGGGGCCGGATGACGACCACCGAGCAGTGTGCGTGCCGCACCACCTGGGCGCTCACGGAGCCGAGCAGCAGAGAGGCGAACCCGCCGTGGCCGCGGGAGCCGACAACGACAAGGTCGGCCTCGTGGGACAGCTCCCGCAAGACGCCGGCCGGCTGCCCCTCGAGCAGCTCAGCGTGCACCTCCACCGGAGACGTGTCGCCGGCCGCCTCGATCGCGCTCGCGAGACGCTGCCTGGCCTCCTGCTCGAACATGACAGGGTCGGGCAGCCCGTAAGGCTCCGGCCCCATGCCGCCCGCGAGACCGCCGTAGGGGATTGCCCAGACCATGACGGCGCGCACATCGCCGCCGCCATGTACACGGGCCTCGGCAACAGCCCATCGCAGAGCCTCAAGACTCGCTGTCGATCCATCGACGCCCACGACGTATCGCCGCGGGGAGACCGCCTGCTGTTCGGACACCTTCGTTCCCTTCGCCCAGGTTTGGGAGCATTCCTAATCTCTACGTTACTGATCACTGGCCCAGTCGTCGGTTCCTTCATAGCCCAGCTTCAGAAGATCGCGGATCTCGCTGACCAGCGGCATCCGCGGGTTGGTGCGATGACAGGTCCTGGAACGCGTTCATGGCCACATTGGGCAGGGCCTTTCCTTGCATCGACAACCCTGTGGAGGCAGATTGTCGACATAGGCAGCGCTCGCTCGTACCCAGTCCGCGAGCACGCGGTCGCCCTCATCGACATGGTCGTCCTCCCCGATCGAAAGGCCAGCGCATGGCAGCCACGTTCGCCACCATCGACGAGTACATCAGCTCATTCCCCGACGACGTTCAGATCATCCTCCGGGAGGTTCGACAGGCGATCCTGAACGCTGCGCCCGCAGCCGACGAGACAATCAGCTATCAGATACCCACGATCACGCTCAGCGGCCGAAAGCTGGTGCACTTCGCGGCCTGGAAGCACCACATCGGCCTCTACCCGATACCCACAGCCGACGAAGCCTTCGAGCAGAAGATCGCGCCCTACCGAGCGGCCAGGGGAACGGCGAGATTTCCGCTCCAGAAGCCCATTCCCTACGACCTCATCGAACGGGTGGCAGGACTTCTCGTCGAACAGCGGACGTGAGCGTGGGGCAGCGCTCGTTCGTCCAGCACGCGCACCGCCCCTATGTCTCGGTCGGCAGGCTTATCGCGGTGACGGGCTACGGCTTGGTGTAGGCGTCCATCGCGGCTTTGAGGTTCTTGCCCATACGAGTGGGTCCGGTCAGTTCCACCCCGAGCGCAGCGCGAAGCTCAGCACCCCCCTTACTGTTGGCGCGGATGGCTGCGCTCAAGGCCCCAGCGACCTCTGGTGCGTGGTCCTTGAGTCCGTCAGGCAGCCCACCGTGAGGTGCGGCTGCATCCACCATGGCTCGGGCAAGTACATAGAGCAGGGTCGGCTGGTTTCTCAGTCATCGTCGTCCGTCAGTCTGGTTGTGACGGATCGTCACTCTTTGGTCTTGTTTGTCACGGATCTTAGGGCGTGCCCAGCGCGATGATGCCACCACCTCCCTTCACACCCAAGATCATGAGTGGAGGTGACTGGGCATATGCCCAGTCATGCCGATCGCTGACTCAGCTGCTCCCGGTCTTCTTCTTGTCGCGATCCGCCCGTAGCCGGTCGTTCGCGTCCTGCAGATCCAGGACCATGGCGACGCCGGCCAGGTTCACGCCGTTGGCGACCAAGTGGGTAATGCGGCGGAGCCGCTCCAGGTCCTCGCTGCTGTATCGGCGAGTGCCCCCGTCAGAGCGCGCCGGCTCGATCAGGCCCCGGCGCTCATACAGGCGGAGTGTCTGGGAACCCATGCCCACCAGCTCAGCGGCCACGGAGATGGCATACACACCGCGGCTTGGATCAGGCTCGGCGTTGGTCGCGGCCATCGGGATCACCTTCCATCAGGACCTGTAGCAGCCTCTTGAATTATAGTGACACAAGGCTATAAGAAATCTATGGAGATCGTGTCAGATAATGGGGCCCGGTCTGACTAGACTCAACAGCACAACCGGCAGTAGGGGAGTGATGAAGATGTTGATGCGCACTGATCCCTTCCGTGAGCGTGAACGTCTCACCCAGCAGGTGTTCGGCACCACCACCCGTCAAGCGGTTGACCATTCCAGTCGCGGAGAAGGCCAAGCCACGCAGGATCCAGATCGCCGGCACCGGCCTCGGCAAGGCCATCAAGTGATGACCGCGCCATGACCCTCGTGGAGTTCCTCGAGGCGCGACTCGCCGAGGACGAGCTGACGGCCACCGCCGCCATCGAAGGCTCCGCCGACTGGCATGCGTTCTATGCCTACAGGGACGTCAAGGACGGCGATGGCCATTACGTGGTACTCGCCGACGCCCAGTGTCCGACGGCTGAGCAAGCCGCGCACATCGCCCGGCACAGCCCTGACAGGATCCTCCGTCAGTGCGAGGCTGCACGGGCAGTCATCGCCGAGTTCCTGGGTCTTGATGCACTCGGCGACCTGTCCGGCCGCGCCGTGGCGGAAACTGCTCTCAAGCAGCTCGCCTCAGTGCATTCCGACCACGCCGACTTTGAAGAGGCCTGGCTCTGAACGGCTGCTCAGGGTGTCTGAGGTCCAGTCCTGCCAAATCCTCCCTGAAATGCGGTTAGGCGGGTGGGTGCTACTTCTGACACACCCTCAGGTGGGTCCTCCACGAGACGGATCCCGATATCCCTCACCCCGCCCGCCGACAGCCCTTGTCGGGTTTGGGTGCATTTGTCGGTGTCCCGATGAGTCCATCACCAGCCTTTCCGAGTAGTGTCCGAAATGAGCATGTGGCGCCTGAGCGGTGACTCTCGATCCTTCGGTTTCGGTCCCGCGCTGCGATGAGCCGCCAGCCGGCGGCGCAAACCGAGGGGCGCCAAAGATGTATGACCAGCCGTTGTTTCTGGCGACACTGTCAAGATTCGCCGTGGTTCTGCCGGTGCGCTACGACCTTGAGGCAGCCCTGAGTGAGCTCGCCGAGAGTGTCACTGCCGTCTTGGGCCTGTCCGGCAGCGGCGTCACCATGGCCGAGGACGGTCGGCTACGTCTCGTGACTGCGGTGAGTCAGGCTTCCGGGGAGCTGGAGCGAAGTCAGCAGGAGCAGCAGTCAGGCCCGTGCCGGGATGCCTACGAAACCGGTGAGGTTGTTCGGGTGACAGACGTCCGAGAGGAGTCCACCCGATGGCCGGAGTTCTCGGCCATCGCCACCCGCCTGGCCGTAGCCGGCGTCGCCGGGATCCCGATGCGGCTTGACGACAAGATCATCGGTGCCCTCAACCTCTACTCACCCGAGCCTCGGCAGTGGTCGGATGTGGACATCGCGGTGGCCGGGGTGCTGGCCGATGTGGCGACGAGCTACGTGGTCAACGCCTCCAAGCTGCGCCAGCAGCAGCAGCTGAGCGAGCAGCTGCAGGAAGCCCTGGAGTCAAGGGTCGTCATCGAACAGGCTAAGGGGATCACCGCCTACAAGAACGCGGTCCCCATCGATCAGGCCTACCAGCTGATGCGCCGCCACGCCCGCAACAACAACGCCAGCCTGCGGGTGGTCGCCGAGGCGATCGTGGCTGTGGGGCTGCAGGTCTGAGCGAGGTGGCCGTCAGAGGACTTGTCAGCTCGGAAGCTGCTCGGGTGTAACGTCTTAGTGCTGCGTCCCTCCGGACCCCGGGGGCGTCGTCTTCTACCCGTGCTGCTCCCGAAACTCGGTAGCTCGTGTCCTAACACCTGGGACCACCGAATCGAGTACGTCATGGCGCAGCAACCGAGCAGTTCGCACGACCTTTCCACCGATTTCGACCACCACGTCGTCCTGTTTCCCACCCGGCCGACGGGCGACGTCCTGACCGAGTCCGCAGCGCAGTCGACCGGCACTCAGACCACCGGGCTGCAGGGACGGGTCCGAATACACGTCATACGCGAGGTCATTGTCGCTGAGGTCTCCTGCCGGCTCAGTGAGGCCGTCGAGGAACTCGACCGGGCGATCCAGCTTGCTCTGGCCGACGGACCCCGCGGTGTGGTCTGCGACCTTTCGAACGTCCTCGAGGGTGCCGACCCGGTCGCGATCGAAGTGCTCGCGACGGCAGGGCGCCATGTTCGCGACTGGCCCGGGATCCCTGTGGCCGTGGCCTGCACTGACCCGAGGGTCCGGGAGGCGCTCCGTGCCCAACCCCTGAGTGGGCACCTGATCGTGACCTCGTCATTGTTCTCCGCGGTGTCAGCGGTGCTGGCGACACCCGCCCTGGCCGTTGAGTCGCGGCGGTTTGCCGCGCACCCGACTGCCCCCCGGGCAGCGCGGGAATTCGTCACCCGCACCCTGATGGGCTGGCAGCTGGGCCGGGTCATTCCCTTCGCAAGCCTGGTGATCAGCGAGCTCGTGTCCAGCTCGTCGATCAATGCCGGGACCGACATCGACCTGTCCGTCGTCTGGGACCGTGGGGCGCTGCGCCTGACGGTTCGTGACCACGGCCCCGCCCTGCCGGGTCAGCGACCTTCACCGCTCTATCTGCACGGGCGAAGGCTCACCGTCGTCGCCGGACTCTCACGCACCTTCGGCGTTCTGCCTACCTCCGACGGCGGCAAGGTCGTCTGGGCGGTGCTCGAGGCTCCCCGGCCGCACCCGACGGACAGCACGCACCTTTCTGCCGTGGAACGGCAGGAGTCACTCATACTCAACGACGCCCGCGGCCTGTCCGAGGTTCCGTTCCGCACCAGATGACTGCCGCACAGCAAGGCTCCGGACGTGTCCATGGTTGAGAAGCGCCCTACCCTCGTTCGGCCCCGATGGGTTCGGCCGTGTCGTGCAGGTGCCGGCGTACTCCCCGGTCAGGGCGCGCGATGAAGAAGTACAGCGCGCCCACGGCCGTAATCACGAACATGACCAGCAAAGTGATCCAGTCGAGGTTGAAATAGGCCCGCGGGCTCGTCAGCCCCGTCGGGGCGACCACGTTGACCAGCATCAGGGCAAGGTACACAGCGCCGGCGATACTCACCGGCCAGGCCCAGCGGCCGAGCCGGAACTGGCCCTCCGCTATCCACCCCCGAGACCGGGCGACCATCGAACCGATCACGGTCATCAGGAAGGACAGGTAGATGCCGCTGACCCCGAAGGACACCAAGGCCACCAGGGCGTTGACGTTGGCCGGATAGGTGATGAAGCCGATCTTGACGTCTTTGGTCGGAGAGGGGAACACCAGAAGGATGAACAGGATTGTGACCCCGGCTCCGACGAGCAGTGCGTTCACCGGGGTCTTGAACCGCTTGTTCACCCGGGCGATCCAGCCGGCCCCTGGGACTGCGCCATCGCGGGCGTAGGAGAAGGCCAGCCGGGCACCGGCCCCCTGGACGGATGTTCCGCACGAGAAGAAGGCGAAGATGATCAGCAGGAGCAAGCCGTCCTGCAGCCAGCTCGGTAGCTCGCTCAGGATGAACGGCACCCCACCCTTGGCGGTGTCGGCGACCGCGTGCGGGCCCGCCGGCATCGCCAGAAGCAGTGAGGCGACGAGGATGAACGAGGCGATACCGCCTCAGATCAGCGCGAGGCGCATGGCGCGAGGCGCATGGCGCGAGGCGCATGGCGTCCCGCATCCTTGGTCTCCTCGGCGACGTCCCCGGCCGACTCGAAGCCGTAGAAGATGTAGACGTGCGCGAGCACGGCGATGAGTGCCGCCCCGGTGATCCAGTTGCCGCCGAAGTCGAGCCCCAGTGGGTTGCTGGCCGCGTGGGTGACCCCTTCGCTGGAGAACAGGAAGCCGAGGCCATGGTGGAAGCCGTTGATGGCGAGGATGATCGCGATGCCCAGCGTGCCCAAGATCTCGACGTACACGCCGAACTGAGCAACCCGGCCCATGACCTTGGCGCCGGTGATGTTCAGCATGGTCTGGATGGCGAGCAGGATCAGCGTGATCACCAGGATCGTGCCGTGTTTGGTGGCGTCGAAGCTGGTGTTGAACCAGTTGTTGCTCAGCGAGACGACGTAGCTGACAACGCCGGTGTCCACGGCTGCGACCGTGACCAACAGGGCAATGCCGTAGAACCAGCCGACGAACCACCCGTAGCCTGGACCAACCGAGAACTTGCTGTACTGGTAAAGCGCTCCGGCCACCGGGTAGTGGCTCGCGAGCTCTCCGAACACGAGCGCGACGAACAGCATCCCGATCACCGGGATAGGCATCAGCCACAGGTATGCAGGGCCCCCGGTCCCAACGCCCAGGGCGAAGAGCGAGTAGATGCCCACCATGGGCGAGAGGTAGGTGAAAGCAACGCTGAAGTTGGCGAACAGCCCAGCACTCGATTCAGCTGAGGCTTGTAGCCGAGACTCTGCAGACGCGCATCCTCGCTTGGGAGGACGGTCGGAACCTCAGGAGTCGACTGGGACACGGGAACCTCCGTCGGAAGAGGACGATTAAGTGATGTTCCTCTGCGACTCTGCGCAATGTCAACGACGAAAGATGAAGTCTTCTTTGCCGGATTGAAATCGACTGATCGGCAATAAGAGGCACCGGCTGTGCCGGTTACATCAGCTCTTCTCTGGTACGCCAGAAATGAAGAGAGCCTGGTACGCCAGGAATGCGCGCAGCGATCAGGGAACTGCTACAAGAACGTCAAGCTCTCGGAGTTGATCGACAGCTAGGAACGTCGGTCGGAGAAGCGGGGATCGGTCTCCCACCAGGGGCGCTCGAGCACCGGCTCGACGGACGCGGCTGCGCGCGCGGCTGCGCGCGCGTCCAGGAGTGCATCCGTCCGACGGGCATCGGCGTCGTCGGCGCGAACCCACGACACGAAGACCGCCGCAAGCAAGGGCAGGCCGACGACCTCCGCGACAGCGATCATGGCGCCTCCGCCGAGCTTTTGGTCCAACGCCGGCCCGGGGCCCCACGTGCGGTTGGTGAAGCCTGCGATACCCGGCGCCAGCAGAGTCGGTGCGGTCATCACCAGAATTCCCGGGATCGCATCGAGCAGCCCGTCGACGAATGCAACCAGGGCTCGCACTGGATGGGTGCACCACGTCGGCAACAGTTCCTCGCTCAGCAGCGGAAGGACGACCAGCAGACCCGTGCCCAGCAGCTGCAGGTAGAGCACCTCACGCACCAGCGTGCTGGAGACCGACTCAGTGAAGTACCCCGTGAAGAAGACGACGATAAGCGACCCCACAGCCAGCAGCGAGCTCACCAGCGGAAGCATCAGGATCCGCGGAAGCAGCCCGCTCAGCGCATGACGTAGATGCCGAACGCCCCTGGCGCCTAATGCCTTTTCGGCCAAGCTGACGGGGTCCCCGAGCGCGAGTCCCATAGGCGTCACCGCGGACAGCACGGCCGCCTGGACCGCAGCCACCCAGAACAACGACGAGCGGTACACCGCGAATGCACCACACGTCCCGTAGACCAATGAGCCGATGCCCAGGATCATGAACATCGCGCTCCGCAGCCAGTGCCACTTCGCGGCGAGACGGCGCGCGGACCAGACAGACGGCATACACGCAGGTAAGGGCCATAGCGAGGCCAACGCCCAGTGGGTCGAACATCCAGGACGTCAGCATGGTTACGGGAGTCAGCGGAGGCAACACTTCTGCATCATGCATCAAATGCCACCTGGCTGAGAGACTGGAAGCAAAAGACGCAGATTCTTTTGTGTTCGCAGAGAGCACGGGAGTCATCGCCGGAGTAACGTGCCGCTGGTGAAGAAACAGGTCTACGAGAAAGAGCTCCTCCGTCTGCAGGCCGAGCTCGTTGTCCTGCAGGAGTGGGTGCGGGCTGAGAACCAGAGGGTCGTCGTGGTCTTCGAGGGTCGTGACGCCGCAGGCAAGGGCAGCACCGTCAAGCGGGTGACGCAGTACCTCAACCCTCGGGTGGCCCGTATCGCCGCGTTGCCCATTCCCACCGAACGCGAGAAGACAGAGTGGTACTTCCAGCGGTATATCGAGCATCTGCCGGCCGCCGGCGAGATCGTGCTCTTCGACCGCAGCTGGTACAACCGCGCCGGCGTCGAGTGGGTGATGAGTCTGTGCACGCCTGAGGAGCACCAGAGGTTCCTCCACCAGTGCCCGATCTTCGAGCGGCTGCTGGTCGAGGACGGAATCATCTTGCGCAAGTACTGGTTCTCCGTCAGTGACGGCGAGCAGGAGCGCCGGTTCCGCTCACGGGTGACCGACCCGATGCGGCAGTGGAAGCTCTCGCCGATGGACCTGGAGTCGATCACCCGTTGGGAGGACTATTCGAGGGCCAAGGACGAGATGTTTGTGCACACAGACATTCCCGAGTCACCCTGGCTCGTCGTCGAGAGTGACGACAAGCGACGCGCCCGGATCAACATGATCGCCCACCTGCTTTCGAGCATTCCTTACGAGAAGGTGGTGCGCCCGTCGTTGAAGCTTCCGAAGCGCCCACCGCCGACCGGGTATATCCGCACGCCGCGCAGCCTGCAGACCGAGGTGGCCGACCACGCGGCCACCGTTGAATGAGGCTTGAACCCGCATGGCACCTGCTCAACCGCCCCCTTCTTCAACACACGCCGCGTCCGGTAACACTGACTGGACCTGGCGCCGCGAGACGGCGCTGAGCCGGTTCCTGTCAACCGAGAGCGGCAGCGCGGCGGTGTTGCTG
Source organism: Dermatophilaceae bacterium (assembly GCA_035655615.1). Taxonomy (GTDB): domain Bacteria; phylum Actinomycetota; class Actinomycetes; order Actinomycetales; family Dermatophilaceae; genus UBA4719. The sequence continues at coordinate 7,884 of DASRUA010000022.1, read as the reverse complement.
GCGGCCACCATCGCGGCACTGGTCTGGGCGAATGTCGCCGGCGTCTCGTACCAGGCCGTTTGGCACACCACGTTGTCGGTCCAGCTCGGCGGCTCGGGTGTGACGATGGACCTGGTTGGCTGGGTGAACAGCGGCCTGATGACGTTCTTCTTCTTTGTCGTGGGCCTTGAGGTCCGCCGCGAGTTCGACATGGGCGAGCTGCGTGAGAGGCGCCGAACAGTTCTGCCGGTCACCGCCGGGATCGTTGGCATGACCGTGGCAGTCCTGCTGTACCTGGTCGTCAACGCCGGTGAGTCCTCGGCGAGGGGCTGGGGCGTGGCCATGTCAACCGACACCGCCTTCGCCCTCGGGATGCTCGCTCTCATCGGCCCCCGGTTCCCTGAGCGACTGCGCGCCTTCCTGCTCACCGTGGTGGTCATCGACGACATGGTCGCGCTGCTGGTGATCGCAACGGTTTACACGAGCCACCTCAACGTGTCAGCGCTCTTGGCGGCCTTCGCCCTTTTTGCGGGAATCCTGGTATTGCTCCGGTTGCATGTTCGCTACGGCGCCGTCTACTTCACCGTCGGCATCGCCACCTGGGTTGCCCTGTATCTCTCGGGGGTCGACCCTGTCGTCGTGGGCCTCGCCATGGGGCTCCTGACCTACGCCAGCCCGGCCGGCCGCGAGGACCTCGAACGCGCCAGCGACAGGTTCCGCGACTTCCGCGAGCAACCCACCCCAGAGCTCGCCCGGTCCGCCCGGGCAGGTTTGCAGCGAGCCATCTCACCGAACGAACGGCTCCAGGATGCCTTCCACCCCTGGACCAGCTACGTCATCGTGCCGCTTTTCGCGCTGGCCAACGCGGGCATCACCATCCACGGCGATTTCCTGTCGCAGGCCTACCGGTCGCCGATCACCCTCGGCATCATCGGCGCCTACCTGATCGGCAAGCCGGTGGGCATTCTGGCCGGGTCATGGTTCGTGAGCCGGGTGACAGCCGGGCGGCTGCGTCCACCAGTGGGCTGGGTGGCGGTCGCTGGCGGCGGCACCATCGCCGGCATCGGCTTCACCGTGAGCTTGCTCATCGCCACGCTGGCGTTCAGCGGCCGGGACCTCGAGGAAGCCAAGCTCGGCATCCTGACGGCAGCCCTGGGCGCCGCAGGGCTGACCTGGCTGCTCTTCCGGATCACGGCCGCACTCTCACCTGCACGGCGGGCCCGCGCACTGCTGGGTACCGCCGAATCCATCATTGACCTTGCGGACCCGGTGCACCCGGACCGCGACCACGTCCGCGGTCCGAGCGAGGCCCCCGTCACTCTGGTCGAGTACGCGGACTTCGAGTGCCCCTACTGTGGCCAGGCCGAGCCGATCGTGCGCGAGCTGCTCGCCGACTTCGGCGACATCCGGTATGTGTGGCGGCACCTTCCGCTGCGGGACGTGCACCCGCGCGCACAGCTCGCTGCCGAGGGGGCGGAGGCAGCCGCCCAGCAGGGCGCCTTCTGGGCGATGCACGACCTCCTGCTCGATCATCAGGGTGCGTTGCACGCTCCGGACCTGGTGGACTATGCCGGACAGCTGAGCCTCGACGTCGGGCGTTTCACCGCGGACCTCCGCCGTCATGCCGGTGCGGGCCGCGTCGCCAAGGACGTGGACAGCGCCGACCTCAGCGGGGTCTCCGGCACTCCGACGTTCTTCATCAACGGCCGGCGCCACCACGGGTCGTACGACATCGAAACGCTGTCCAACGCGGTCCGTCTGGCCCGAGCCAAGGCTGCGATCACTCCGTAACGACACCAGTCCCCGCCAATTCCAACCTGCTGTTCACCCTGGAGCTGCGGCGGCGTCTTGGCGAGGCTGCGGCAGAGGCGATCGCGGTGGCCGCATATCCGGGCGTGGCCCATACCAATCTCGGTTCCCAGGGGCACGGCATCAGTCGAGCTGACCGGTCTGGACCCCACCTTCGATCGCTGAACGCTGTCGCCTTCGGTCGCCGAGGCTGTCGAGCTTGGTCTTCAGGGGCGCTCCTCCCTGCGTTTGCGCTGCCGCGACGCCCGCAGATGTCCGCCAAGAACCATCAGTGCAAAGCTCAAGGCGAAGATCGCCACCAGGACGGCAAAGCCACGTCCGACCCCGAAAGACTTCTTGGTGACGAGCGCATCGTGGGCGCCCATTGCGTGGAGATAAGTAGCTGTGGCCATGGCCACCAGGGGGGTATGCACGCAGCAATACTGCCGCAGCACAGGTCTGGCACCGCTCGGCACCCTCGCAGGATCTTAGTCAGCTGCGGGATCTCAGTGAGCGCACAGGATGAGCGGGCACGATGTTCCTGCCCGCCGCGGGTGGACACCTGCGGCCACCCTGAAGGAGATGTCCATGATCGAGGCCCTCGGCCTTACCAAGATCTACGGCCGCAAGAAGGCTGTTGACGACCTGACCTTCACGGTGCAACCGGGCGTCGTCACCGGGTTTCTCGGCCCGAACGGGGCAGGCAAGTCCACCACGATGCGAATGATCCTGGGCCTGGACGCCCCGACCGCCGGCACGGTTCGGGTGAACGGCAAGCTGTATCGCGAGCACTCGGCGCCGCTGCACGAGGTCGGCGCGTTGCTCGAGGCGCGCTCGATCCACACGGGCCGCAGCGCCTTCAACCACCTGCTGGCACTGGCTCAGACCGGGGGCATCTCCCGCGCACGAGTGGAAGAGGTCATCGACCTGGTGGGCCTGCGCGAGGTTGCCCGCAAGCGCGCGGGTGGCTTCTCCCTGGGGATGGGTCAGCGGCTCGGGATAGCCTCAGCCCTTCTGGGCGACCCGCATACGCTGATCCTTGACGAGCCGGTCAACGGGCTGGACCCGGACGGAATCCGCTGGATCCGCAACCTGCTGAAGTCACTGGCCGCTGAGGGCCGGACGGTCTTCGTCTCTTCGCACATGATGAGCGAGATGGCTCAGACCGCCCAGCATCTGATCGTCATCGGCCGGGGACGCCTTATCGCCGACACCAGCATGGAGGAGTTCATCGCCAGCTCCTCCCACAACCTGGTCCGGGTTCGCACCACCGACCCGGACAACCTGGCTGCGGTCCTGCGCGGTCCCGACGTCAGCGTCGTCACAGCTGCCGGCGACGCGCTGGAGGTGAGTGGCCTGAGCACCGACCAGATCGGGATCGCCGCCGGTCGGGCCGGCATCACCCTGCTTGAGCTGTCGGCTCAGAAGACCTCTCTCGAGGAAGCATTCATGGAACTGACCAAGGACGATGTGGAGTTCCACGGCGCCACGATGACCAATGAGGGCGTCAGCCCGCTCGAGACCGCCGGAGCCGACCGATGAGCACCGTTACCGCCACCTCGACCCGACCCTCCGCGGCGGCGCCGAAGAAGGTCACCCAGGCGCGGGTCCTCTTGTCTGAGTGGACCAAGATCCGGTCCCTGCGCTCGACGGTCTTCTCCCTCTTGGCCGCGGTCGTGTTCATCGTCGGGCTCTCCATCCTGGTGCCATCGGTGACCGTCTCGCACTGGCCACCTCGCGACCTGCGCGAAGCGGCGGGCTTTGATCCCACGACTCGAACCCTGAGCGGAATTTTTCTCGCGCAGCTGGCGATCGGTGTTCTTGGCGTGCTGCTCATCACGGGGGAGTACGCCACCGGGATGATCCGGGCGACCTTCGCAGCAGTGCCTTCCCGTCTTCCGGTGCTGTGGGCCAAAGCCGCCGTGTTCGCGACAGTGACGCTCGTGCTGATGGTCCCGACCGTGCTCGGAGCCTTCCTGATCGGCCAGTCAATCCTGAAGTCCAAGCATCTTCAGGCAAACCTGAGCGACCCGGGAGTCCTTCGCGCGGTGATCGGTGCCGCTCTCTTCCTCACCGTTGTCGGGCTGCTGGGGATCGGCCTTGGGGCACTTCTACGCAACACCGCCGCCGGTATCTCGACCCTGTTCGGACTGCTCTTCGTCCTGCCCATCATCGTGCGGTTCCTGCCGTCGTCCTGGTCGGATCCGATCAACAAGTACCTGCCGAGCAACGCAGGGGAGGCCATTACCCGGGTGCACACAGATCCCGCAGCGTTGGCGCCCTGGACCGGGTTCGGGCTCTTCTGCGCCTACGCCCTGGTCGTTCTGGTTGCTGCGGCCATCAGTCTGCGCCGACGCGACGCCTGACATGGCCTGACCTACCGGCGCGGCTGACTTTCGCGGTGTACTGGGAGCATGCGACGGAGCGCGCAGGAGAGCTCTGCGGAGGTCACCTCGACCGACCCGGACAGGGACCGTTTCATCGACCTCGTCCGGGTCACCTCCATGGTCGTCGTGGTCGTGCTCCACTGGCTGAGCGTCATGCCTGCTCTGCAGGAGGGAAGGGTCGTCAGGATGGGCTCGAACCACACCCTGGCGCACAACGAGCCCCGCGACCTTCTCGGCGCGTACGACCACATGGTCTCCCTGGGATATCCGGCGGGCCAGATGACAGTACTGGCAACAGCATGGGTGCAGCCACGGTGATTGAAGCGGCTCCCGAGCTCACCGCGGTGGGCGCTTTGGTCGCCGACAGTGCCTTCGCCGACCTCTCCAGCGCTATGAAGGGAGGTCTCACCCGGTTTACCTTCCTGCCAGGGTTGCTGGCAGTCCCCGCGATGGAGGTCTCCCGGGCTTTCGGGGTGCTGCCAACCCTCAGCCCGGTGGACGTGGTCCGGTCACTGCCGAAGAGGGCCTTCCTCTTCCTGCACGCAAGCGGCGATCCCTTGCTGGGTGTGGCCAACGCCCACCGCCTCTTCGCGGCATCCTCGAACCGCGCGTCCCGGCTTGACGTCATCGCCGGCCACGACCACATGGACACCTACACCCACAACCCCGCGCGGTACATGACCGTCCTGCTTGCCTTCATCGACCAACAGCTGGCCCACCCCGCACAGTCCTGACCGACGAACGATGGCTGAGGGTGCCACCGAACCGCGAGGGATCCCTCGGCCGCTGTCAGAGCGAACCTACCGGTACCTTGCTTTCAGGTCGCTCACCCGCAGATGCCTCTGGGCCGGGAGGAGTGACCTCTGTGGGCAGTGGTGAAGAGGAGCGGTTCATCCCCGACATGATCATGCCGATGAACGACGGTCGTCCCTGCAGCTTGGAACGGACGTCAAACGCGACGGCCAGGAGCAGGACCATGCCCTTGATGATCTGGATGAAGTTCGAGTCGACGCTCAGGTTTGCCAGGCCGAGGTTGAGCACACCCATCACCAGACCACCGACCATCGAGCCCGAGACCGTGCCGATTCCACCGGCGACGGCGGCTCCGCCGATGAACACGGCAGCGATGGCGTCGAGCTCGAAGCCGACACCGTCCTTGGGGTTGGCAGCGTTGAGGTATGCCGTGAAGACCATGCCGGCGACTCCTGACAGCAACCCCATGTTGACCATGACCATGAAGTCGATCCGCTTGGTGTTCACACCGGAGAGCCCGGCTGCCAGGGAGTTGCCACCGACGGAGTAGATATGACGGCCGAAGACGGTCTTGCGCGTGACGAAGGTGTAGATCGCGACCAGCAGGCCCAGGATGAGACCGACGACCGGAACGCCCTTGTAGGAGGCGAGCAGCAGGCCGAACGCCAGCACAGCGGCACCGATCACGACCAGCTTGACGATGCTGATGGACAGCGGGGGCACCTCCATCGCGTGCTTGCGCAGCGCTGCCCGCTTGCGAACCTCCAACACCGCGAACAGGACAACCAGCAGGATCGCCAGCAGAAGCGTCGGATTGTGATATCCGGTGTTCGGACCCATGTCGGGGATGAAACCGTTCGCGATGACCTGGAACCCGTCAGGTACCCCGACGCTGGATGCGTTGAGCATCATCAGGTCGAGCCCGCGGAAGAGCAACATGCCTGCGAGAGTGACGATGAAGGCCGGGATGCCGACGTAGGCCACCCAAAAACCCTGCCACGCCCCGACGATGACGCCCACGACAAGGCCAAGGACGATTGCCAGCGGCCAGGGGATGTCAAAGCGCTGCATCGAGATCGCCACGGTGGCTCCGACAAAGGCTGCGACCGAGCCGACCGACAGATCGATGTGCCCGGCGATGATCACCATCACCATGCCGATCGCCAGAATGAGGATGTAGCCGTTCTGGACAAGCAGGCTGGTCACGTTTCGCGGCTGGAGGAACAGCCCGTCGGTCAGAACCTGAAACAGGCCGACGAGCAGCAGCAGGGCCATGATCATCCCGTACTGCCGAACGTTGCCCCCCATTGCCTGCCTCACCTGGGCGACGAAAGAGGTCGGGGCGTCCGACTCCAAGGTCTCTTGGCTCATTGCTGGACCGTCCTTCTCTGGATCTTGCCTTGGGTCATGTAACGCATGAGGGTCTCCTGGTCGGCCTTTTCACGCGGGACCTCCGCGGTGATCACTCCCTCGCTGAGGGTGTAGATGCGGTCGCACATACCGAGCAACTCGGGCAGCTCGGAGGAGATCATCAGCACTCCGCGGCCACTGTCGGCCAGGCGGTTGATGATCTCGTAGATCTCGAACTTGGCGCCCACGTCAATCCCGCGGGTCGGCTCGTCGAGCATCAGCAGGTCCGGGCCGGTGAACATCCACTTGCCCAGGACGACCTTCTGCTGGTTGCCGCCGGACAGGGTTGCCACGCCCACATCGACGTTCGGGGCCTTGATCTTCATGTCCCTGCGGTACTTGTTGGCCGCGACGATCTCGAGGTTGTCATCGACCACGCCGTTGTGCCGGAGCTTCCTGACTGCGGCCGACGTGATCGACGCCTTGACGGTGTCGTGCAGGTTCAGGCCCAGGGTCTTGCGGTCCTCGGTGACGTAGGCTAGACCGGCGTCGATCGCCTGGGACACGTTCTTGAGGTGCAGCGCCTTACCGTCCTTGAACAGCACACCGGAGATCTTGTGGCCGTACGACTGCCCGAAGATGCTGCGGGCCAGCTCGGTGCGACCGGCGCCCATGAGCCCGGCCAGGCCCACGATCTCACCGCGGTGGATGTTCAGGCTTGCGCCCTGCACGACGTAGCGGCTGTGGTCGTCCGGATGCAGGACGCTCCAGTCCTTGATCTCCAGCAGCATGTCGCCGACCGTGGGCTCGTGCGGAGGGAATCGGTGGTCCAGGTCGCGGCCCACCATCCCCTTGATGATGCGGTCCTCGTTGATGCCGTCGGCCTTGACGTCAAGAGTCTCGATCGTCTTGCCGTCACGGATGATCGTGATGGAGTCCGAGATCTTCTCGATCTCGTTGAGCTTGTGCGAGATCATGATCGAGGTGATCCCCTTGTGGCGCAGGCCTTCCAGGAGATTCAGCAGGTGCATGGAGTCGGCATCGTTGAGGGCCGCTGTGGGTTCATCGAGGATCAGCAGCTTGACCCTCTTGGCGAGGGCCTTGGCGATCTCGACCAGCTGCTGCTTGCCGATGCCGATGTTCTTGATCTTGGTGTTCGGGTTCTCCGACAGGCCGACGCGCGCGAGGAGCTCGGTGGCATTGGCCGCGGCCTCGTACCAGTTGATGATCCCGTGCTTGGCGACCTCGTTGCCCTGGAAGAGGTTCTCCACGATGCTCAGCTCGGGAATCAGCGCCAGCTCCTGGTGGATGATGACGATGCCAGCGTGCTCACTCTCGCGGATGCCCTTGAACTCGCACGGCTGGTCCTCGAAGAAGATCTGATCCTCGTAGGTACCGAACGGGTGTATGCCGGAAAGGACCTTCATCAGGGTCGACTTGCCCGCGCCGTTCTCGCCACAGATCGCATGGATCTCGCCCCGTCTGACGTTCAGAGTGACGTCCGCCAGCGCCTTGACGCCGGGGAACTCCTTGGTGATCCCCTTCATGGAGAGAATCAGGTTGTCCATATGTCCACACTCTCGGGCAAGAGACGAAAAGGAAACAGCATGTCTGCTGGTGATGCTGA
>DASRUA010000021.1:0-2230 GCA_035655615.1 Dermatophilaceae bacterium | reverse complement strand
ATGTGCAGCATGTGGTTCATCCGCCGGTTGCCTGCGCGTGAGAGCCTGTGGCGAACCTGCTCACCCGAAGAAGCCTCCAGCGGAGCAGTTCCAGTCCAGGACGCGAACCTGTTCCGATCGGCGAACCTGGTCACGTCACCGACCTCGGCGAGCACCCGCGCAGCGACGATCGTGCCGACACCTGCAAGAGTGGTCAGTGATGAGCCGCTGGCTTCGACGATGGTCTTGAGGTCCTTGGTCAACGTCTTGATCTTCTTCTCGACCGCGACGAGGTCGGCGAGTTCCTCGGCGGCTATCCGCCGTTGGGTCTTGCCGACGAGGTCCCGCGGACGGACCGATGCGATTTTCGCCTTTGCCTGCAGGACAGTGATGTCCTTCTTCGATGTTCCAGGGATCAGCTCCGCGAGAAGTCGTTGCAATCGGTTGACGGTCTGGACGCGCTGTCGGGTCAGCTCGTCACGACGATCGACGATCATCCGAAGTGATTCCAGCTCCGGGTTCTCGGACAGCACCCGCAACTTCTTGGCACGCACTGCAGCCGCTGCGACCGCGTGCGCGTCGTGCGCGTCGGTCTTGCGACCGTGACCGGTGTCCAGCAGCCGAACCCGAGCCGCGAGCTTTGCCGGAACGTCGACAACATGCTCGCCATCAGCGACCAGCCGCTGAGCAAGTGACCGCCCGGCACCATTGCTGCCCTCGACTGCCCAGGTCGGACTCGACCACTGGGCGACGTAGCCGAGCATGGCCGCGTAGCCGGCCTTGTCGGTAGCGAAGCGTCCCGACCCGAGCACCCTTTCGTGCTGGTCGACGACTTCGATGGTGGCCGACAACTTGTGGGGATCGACCCCGATGACTATCTGTTTCATCAACACTCCTCGCGTATCCAGAACCAGTAGGACGGCGAGGTGGGCACTGCTACTGCGAGCCGGGCACGCCCCTCTTGAGCCACACCGCGCCACGGTGCCCGGCGGTCCGCAAGCCGGAATAGAGCCACACCCGCGAACGGGCGGGCAGCCGCGAAGCGAGCGTTCCGCCGAGCACCTGGACCGAGTCTGGCCAGACACCGGCCCTAAGGGAAGTCTCTAGTAGCCGCGAAAGGGGTAGAAGGCGCTGTATGAGTTTGTCCGCTATGCCGCGATGGGGTGTGAGGTCCTTGTCCGTGGACCGATCCCGTTGCAGTGATCGCGCAGGATGCCGGGCGAGCTGCCTTCCGGTCGCGCCGGGGCCCCCATGCCGATCAGTGACCGGTCACTGATGCCTCGCCGGGTGCCCATGCAACCCAGCCTCCCGCCGGATGGGCGGAGATCAGCAGGTGATGGCCGGCCATCAGTAGGTAACGGTGATGGAACAGGATTACCGGGTACAAGACCTAAGTTGACTGAGGAGCCACGGGTGACGGATCGCTATCGGGATGGCTGCGTGCTGACCTCCGATCCCAGTCGCGTCGACATCGATCGGGTTCATGCCTGGCTGTCACAGGAGTCCTACTGGGCCCAGGGACGTGAACGTACGGTGGTCGAGCGATCAATCGCTGGATCGCGTCCGTACTCCGTGTACTCCCAAGACCAGCAAGCGGCCTTCGCGCGTGTTGTCACCGACGAGGCCACATTCGCATGGATTTGCGACGTGTTCGTTGATGAGCATCACCGAGGACGCGGGCTGGGCACTTGGTTGGTGGACTGCATCGTTGAGGACCTTTCGGTCCTCGGTGTACAGCGTTTCCTTCTGGCCACCAGGGATGCTCACGAGGTCTACCGTCGCTGCGGGTTCGTCGCCATGAAGGGCGCCGATCGCTGGATGGAGATCGATCGACGGCCTACCCGCGCAGCCGTGCTGGGGCTTGATCCCGACTGACGCCGGTGACGTCGAAGCAGCCGTCCAACAACTCCATACAGACGTGCCTATCGTCGGAGCATGCATGCGTTTCTCATCGACAGTTGCCGTCCGGTAAGCGGAAGCGGCCCCCGCGACGTTGGTAGTCGTTGATGATCACCGCATACCGATCCATCCGCGGGACGGCCACAGCTCAAGAACCGTGATCAGCTTCGCGCTTCAACTTTCGCCAGCCGCCGGCACGATTGTTGGCAATGATGTGTTTGAACAAGGCGGTGAGGGCATGCGCGTTGATGGTTTCGCCCTGGCGGACGGCAACGGTGCGGGCGGTCGTGTTGTCGTGGCCCGCGGTAATGACTCCCTCGGGATCGGGGACTATGGCGCCGTCATACAAGAA
>DASRUA010000020.1:0-2340 GCA_035655615.1 Dermatophilaceae bacterium | reverse complement strand
TCGCGAACCTCGGCGCCGCTGTCAACCAGGCGGCCCGGACAGCCGGCGTCGTTGCCATCTCCAACAGCTACGGAGGTGGAGACGCGGCCGACACGACCTACGGCGCGTACTACAACCACCCCGGAATCGCCGTGACCGCCTCCAGTGGTGACAGCGGCTACGGCGCGTCCTACCCCGCGTCGTCGTCCTACGTCACCGCGGTCGGCGGCACCAGCCTCGTTACCGCAGCCAACACCCGCGGCTGGAGCGAAACGGTCTGGTCCGGCGCCGGCTCCGGGTGCTCCGCCTACAACGTGGCACTGGCTGCCGCAGCGTCTGCCGGCACCGGTTGCGCCAAGCGCGCGGAGGCCGACGTCTCCGCCGTGGCCGACCCGAACACCGGTGTGGCCGTGTACGACTCAACCCCGAATGCGGGCTCGTCCGGATGGATGGTCTTCGGCGGCACCAGCGCGTCCGCTCCGATCATCGGCGCGGTGTATGCCCTGTCCGGCAACACAGCCGGATACCCGAACGCCCTGCCCTACACGCACACATCAGCCCTCTTCGACGTCACCTCCGGATCGAACGGCACCTGCCCGACGCTCCAGTGGTGCACCGCCCGAACCGGCTGGGATGGTCCGTCCGGCCTGGGGACGCCCAACGGCGTCGGCGCGTTCTGACCTCGCGCTGACATCAACGAAGACCCGGTCGCAAGTGCGGCCGGGTCTTGGCGTCGTGGACGGCGTTTCGCCGCGCCTCAGCGACCCATACATGGCATTCTCCAGGGATGGGACAGGGCAAAACGGACGGCCCCGGCGGACGAACAAGCACCGACCGAGGCCTGGACCGATCACCAACCGAATGGAGAACGATCATGACCGCGGCGACGGCATGACCACCCACACCTTCGCCTCCCGAAGCCTGGAGCCGATCACCTGTCAGCCGTGGTGCGAAGCCAGCGACGGACACCCCAATCAGAGGTTGCGCGAGGACCAGTGCTGTTTTGGCCCCGAGCACCGGGTTCCCCTGTCAAAGGAACCGGACGAGCTCTTCGGTGAGGCGAGCACAGAGCAGCAGTACCTCAACACGTACCTGATGCGCCTGGTGGATGACAAAGCTGCCCGGATATTCATCGGCTACAACGAGGCGCCGGGCAGGCCTGCTACCCCGGACGAGGCGCGACGGTTCGCCCTCGAGATTCTCGCCCTGGTCGACGGGCTCGAGGCCTGACTTCATCAGTCGGACGAATGATCTGGCTCCCCCGGCGTCTTCTCAGATCACCGCACCATGCCAAACGGTCCATGGTGTTTGTCGGAGGATCACGCTAGACAGGGGCCCACGGCCACTGGTGCGCGAGGACGACGCAAGCGAGGGCCAAGACCGATCAACCCTACGGAGGGAAGAACGATCATGACTGCAGCTACGTATGAGATACAGCCTCCCGTCACCGAACTGGAGATACAGATGCTGAGGCTGTACTACGACGCGCTGGACGATGACCGCAAGCAGCAGCTCCTGGACTACTCGCAACAGCTCCTCAACTACGCGCAGCAGCTGATTGAGGAACAAGGCGCGGAGCGAGACTCGAAGGCGACGACATGAGTCTGACCGGCGCAGAGATCCTGGCGATATACAACGCGCTTGACGATGACCGCAAGCAGCAGGCCCTCGACCTCCTGCTGGAGCTGCTCGAGGAGCAACGCCAGGAGCCACGCGCAGAACAGAGAATCTGACTCCACCAGGTCAGCAACGCCCCCCATCGGAGATGAGGGGCGTTTGGTGCGGGTGGTTTCCGCGCAGATGAGGTTTCGGGGATAGAAATGGGTAAAGGATCCCTAGCCCATCTTCGGCCTGGACTCATTCATCTAAAGACGAGCCAGGTGACGTTGACGCGATCTGCCAAGTTCTTGTAGGCCAGCCTACGAAGTGACCCTGAAGAGCACTGACATCTGGATGCTGTATGGCGGGTCACGGACACCCACCTCAAGCTCAGCGAGCTTCGCTGGGATCACGACGTTTTCGGCTGGGCTGAACCCTGGGCGGCTCCCCCGGCATCTTCGGGGTGCCTACCGCCTAAGCGTTGTGCTCTCCCGTGTGCTGAGCGTGCTCAGGAAGAGCGTTGTAGCCCAAGATATCGGGCGAGTTTTCGACCCGAGATGAGCACTCATCCCATCTCACCGCGCAATTGTCGGGGGAAGGGGCTAGACAAGTAGAACGGCCCCGACCGAAGCGGCGAGCTCCGGCCGAGACCTAGACCGCACCTTCTATGAAAGGCGAAACGATCATGTACAACTCTAGGCAGAAAAAGACAGATGTAGACAACACCGTCACCGTGCGCGAGTTCAGCATCGGCGACGTGAG
>DASRUA010000019.1:0-4034 GCA_035655615.1 Dermatophilaceae bacterium | reverse complement strand
GCGAAGGCCGAGATCGCCGGCCACCCGCCGGGCATCGATGACGTGCACCTTCAGCTTCTTGTCGATGATGGCTCGCTGAACCTTTTCGGGCAGCACGTCCCACACCTCCTCAGGTGGGTACGGCGCGTTGAGCAGCACGGTCGCGCCCGGCTTGGCCGCGGCCAGCACGTCCTGGGTGAACAGGAACCCGAAGTGGTGGCAGGCGACGAGGTCGGCCTGGTCGATGAGATACGTGGAGCGGATGGGCTGGCGTGAGAACCGCAGGTGCGAGACGGTCATCGCACCGGCCTTCTTGGAGTCGTAGACGAAGTAGCCCTGCGCGTGCAGGTCGCTGTTCTCACTGACGATCTTGACAGTGTTTTTGTTGGCGCCGACCGTGCCGTCGGAGCCCAGCCCGTAGAACACCGCGCGGACGTCCCCCTCGGGTATGGGCAGCTCGAAGTCGCGGTCGGGGCGCACCGACAGGTGGGTCACGTCGTCGACGATGCCGACAGTGAACCGGGGCCGCGGCGCCTCAGACCCGAGCTCGTCGAAAACGCCCTTGACCATCGCCGGGGTGAACTCCTTGGACGAGAGCCCGTAGCGGCCGCCGGTCACCCGAGGCATGGCGGCCGGGCCGCGCAGGCCGTTGGTGGAGGCTTCGGCCAGCGTCGCGACGACGTCGAGGAAGAGCGGCTCGCCGTACGCGCCTGGTTCCTTGGTGCGGTCGAGCACCGCGACCCGACTGACAGAAAGGGGCAGCGCGGCGACCAGCTCGGCAGCAGGAAACGGCCGGTACAGCCGCACGGTGAGCACCCCGACGCGCTCCCCGCGGCGGTTGAGCTCCTCTACGGTCTCCTGGACCGCACCCGCACCGGAACCCATGATCACGATGACGCGGTCTGCCTGTGGGTGCCCGCTGTACTCCACCAGCCGGTATGCGCGTCCGGTGCGCTCGGCGAGCCGATCCATCGCGTCCTGCACGGCGGCCGGCACCGCGTCGTAGAAGGGGTTGGCCGCCTCGCGGGACTGGAAGAACACGTCCGGGTTCTGTGCCGAGCCCCGTAGCACCGGGCGCTGGGGGGTCAGTCCCCGTTCACGGTGCGCCAGGACGCCGGCGTCGTCGACGAGGGCCCGCAGGTCGTCCTGCTCGAGCATGGCCACCCGGTTCAGCTCGTGCGAGGTGCGGAACCCGTCGAAGAAGTGCAGGAACGGCACCCGGGTCTGCATCGTGGCGAGGTGAGCGACGAGGGCCAGGTCCTGTGCTTCCTGGACCGAGCTGGAGGCCAGCATTGCAAAGCCAGTGGTTCTCGCGGCCATCACGTCGGAGTGGTCGCCGAAGATCGACAGGGCGTGCGTGGCGACGGTGCGGGATGCGACGTGGATGACCGCCGAGGTCAGCTCACCGGCGATCTTGAACATGTTGGGCAGCATGAGCAGCAGGCCCTGAGAGGAGGTGAAGGTCGTGGCCAGTGCCCCGGTCTGCAGCGCGCCGTGCAGAGCGCCGGCGGCGCCGCCTTCACTTTGCATCTCGACCACCCGGGGCACCATGCCCCACAGGTTCGTCCGGCCGGCTGACGCCCAGGCATCGGCGTGCTCCCCCATCGGTGACGACGGGGTGATCGGATAGAGGGTCACGAGCTCGCTCAGGGCGTAGGCGACCCCAGCCGCTGCCTCGTTCCCGTCGACACATTCATGCTGCATGTCATCTCTCTCTGCAGTCCCGGCGTCTGACCCTGACAACGTATCTCCGGCAGCACGCGGGGACCAGACCATTCAACGAACCGGGGGCGACTGGACTCCCGCGGTCAGGGCCTTGACGTGCGGTGGGCCAGAGATCGGACGCCTGAGGACTTCGCGGTTACTCACAGTTGGCGGAAGATCGGCCAGGTCTTCTTGCCCCCGGTGCAAAGGATCGTTCTTCAGGTGTGTTTCCCTGAGCCATTCGAGGGCCCGTTCGAGAAGCTCGACCCGCTTTCTCCATTCGCTGGTGCCGGTCCGGTCCGGTGCGACGGCCTCGTGCACCGCGCACTCGGCCCGGACTATGTCAAGGGCCGAATTGAGCATCTCCTCCACAAGATCGCCAGTCGAAGCGAAACGGAGCCGCCGCTGCGCATCAACGACAGCCAGCACACCGGCGACCGCGTTCCTCAACGCGGCTATTGGCATCCTGGAGAGCTCCTCGACTGCGAGGCGACGCGTTTGTTCGACAACCTCTGGGTCCTCCGCTGTCCCCACACCCACCCCGATGCCGGTAGCGGCCGCGCCCACCCCGGTGAGGGTCGCGATCGTGATCAGGCCGCCGATCATCCCCCCTGGCCCAAAGGCCGCTAGTGTGCCGGTGATGAAGGCTGCGCCTGCCAAGCGTGCCGGCGCCGCAACGGCGAGTCCTACTCCTGTCAGCGACAGGAGCAGGAGGCCACCGGTGATGAGCACCGTTCCCCAGGGGAATCCCGACTCCTTGACGGCGTCCTCGCCAGCTTTGACGCCCTCCCGCACCGCTTCGGCGAACTCTGTGTCGCTGACGTCTGCATGGCCTTGCCGAACCCTGTTGAGTGTGTTGAGGAGGGCGTTGTGCCTGTGCTGGTGACTCACTTTGACGTCGAACGGGTAGAGAGGCGGTGACATCTCCAGCCCGACGGCAAGGGAGAGCAGTGCGTCGTCGGTCCACGTGTCACGCACGAGGTTGGCAGCATGGTGCAGGAGGTCGTCCTCATTCCGGAAGCTGCCCTCGCCGACCGGGGAGTCATCCAGTCGAAGAGCCTTCTCCTGGAACAGCTGTTGCCTCTGCGCGTGAACGTCAGCGACCGTTCTTGTGGCCAAGAGCGCTCGTGCGGTGTCGACTCTGGCCTTGAACGACCACTCCTGGCTCTTGGCGGCAGCGGAGAGCTGGTTGCTGTAGGCGAACGACAGGAGCAGCGGATGCCAGGCGGGGTGGAGCCGACGCTGGATGGAAGCAGGCCGTATGCCGGCTCGGACGCCGAAGGCGTGGTGTCCGATGACTGCAGCCGCGGCGGGATTGCTGAGATAGGCAACTGCGTCGTGCGACTGGCCAGTTTCGACAGAAACATCACGGGCGTTCGGAAAACGTCGGCCGACGCCACACCCGACTGTCACGATGTCGCCGGGGTCGTAGAGGTTAACCCAGCCGCCGACCCGCTCGTACGGAAACCCTGCTTCGAATCCAGGGTGTCCGAGGCGTTTGATCGCCAGTGGACTGCCGATGGTGAGAAGCAGGTCCACCTTGAGGTCCGGAGGCAGTTTCGTGAGGAGATGCACAGCGACCACCGAGCCCAGGCTGTGGGCGATGAGGATGATCGTGCCGGACTTCGGAAGCTGATCCAGAACGGCTCGTTGCGTGGCCCATCGGCTGTGCCGATCGTGCTGATAACGACGGGCCGCGTGAACGAACCTGATCCCTATCCGGGTGACCCAGCCGTCATCTGCGAGGTTGTCTGGCACCCAGGAGACGACGGGGCCGGTACCGAGCCTCTCCCAGGGCCGTCCCACCCGCGAGAGCTCATCCTGGCGCTGGAGGTATTGCAGTCTGGACCGTTGGTGCTCTCTGTCGTTCCCTCTCGTCCAGGTGCGCGCAGGCTCTGGGCCAGGCCTCCCGAGGAGAAGTTCATCCAGGTAGGCGGGGGACGTGATCCGGTCATGGCCAGGGTCAAACCGGCTGTGCCCCATCTGGGCCAGCCGCACGTTCAGTGGTCCGAGCCAGGTGGCTGCGTCCTCCGGGCCACTGGCGCCGTGAAGGAACACAACGTCTCGGGCGTGAGTCATTGTCGTTCCCTCAGGTTCGCTTGCACGTACTCAACGTTCTACACCGGACCCGAGCAGACCGGGCCCGTTTCAGGAGCCCCGCCTGGGTAAGCAGAAGACGATCGTCGCCGTCGAGCACTCCATCCTGATCGCCGTCTGGCACATGCTCACCGACAACGCCGACTACCAGGACCTCGGCGGGGACTACTTCACCAAACAAGACCCCGAACGTGCGATGCGACGCATCATCCGCCAAGCCAACGCCCTGGGCCTGACCGTCCGCTTCGACCCCA
>DASRUA010000018.1:0-6373 GCA_035655615.1 Dermatophilaceae bacterium | reverse complement strand
CCACGCGAAGACCAGCTCACCACCGGCGAAGACCCGCCCCCCGGCCGCGTCCTCCACCAGAGCAGCCACCTGCCCGATCTCGATCGCGCCTGCGGGCACCAGAGTCAGGGGCAGTTGAGCCGTCATGATCGCCATCGTCCCTTACCCCAATACTTGAGTGAAACACCATATTAATTATAACGCACAACGGGCACAAAGACAACCCCACCAGCGACAAAAATGCAGGCCAACCGGCTGAGAGCGACGGCGCTATAAACACCATGTCCGGAGCCCTGGACTCCAGGCCATTCCCAACCTGGCGCGCATCGATGGCTTGCTTCCGTCGTTGAGGAAGGACAGTCGAACAAAAAGAAGCTCGTAGCCCATGTAGAACGCAATCGGATACAGGACTGCGACGGCCACGGCCGAGAGCCAGATTGGCATCAGCAGCTCGTTGGCGAGTTCGTGCTTGTCGAGGGTGGCCCAGTCGCTGATCACGTGTGTCACTGAGTACGTCAGGAGTCCGAGTGTCGCGAGGATCATGATCGCGGACGTCAGGGTAGCGACAGGCTTGTATTGCTGGTCGTTGGACGCCACCACGTTCATGCCGACAACCACGAGCAAGAAGGTCTGAGCAAAGAGCTCGATCGGCAGGGGCATGACCTGTGCGTTCACGAAGAACTCGATGAACGCAGTTACGCCCAGCGTCTCAAGGAACCGACGCTTGAAGAAGTCCGGATCCTTCCCCGCGTCGCCGAGATTGAAGAACCAGACGAAGCCGACCAGCAGGAACCACAGGACCGTTCCACCCAGCAAGTCGGAACTCCAGAGTGAGAGGCGACCGGCAAGCCCGAGCGCAGCAACCTCGACGGCCACGAACACCAGCAGAAGTGGCGCGATCTTCGAGAAGAACAGCTGCTTCGCAAGCGATGGCAGCATCTTCCGGACATCGCGAACCGCCAATGCGAGCAGGACGAAGGCTGCGAAGAGGATGACGGTTGCTAGCTCACGGTTGTTCATCGCGTTGTCACGTGTGGTAGCCAGGCGAAAATGGTGTCGTCATAAGCGCGGCCTACGCCATTGCCAAGCAGCACGGTCAGCGGCGCGTACCGCTTCTTCGCGTGCTTGATCGCCTCTCCGAAGGACATCACGCGGCCGCCGCCCATGGGGGCACTCTAGGTGGCGTCGAGGTCGCTCGTCGGGATGGCGCGAACCAGCGCGGATCTGCCGCAAGTCGCGCACTTCGCAAGGTGCGTCTAAGCGCCGCGGATGGCCCGGCACCAACATCCCCTCATGCCGATGCCGCCTTCAGGGTGAGCGGCCCGGCCGGTCTTGCTGGGGCCGCAGGGGACAGCGGTCACGAGCCGAAGCGTCGCTGCAGGTCGGCGTACCCAATCGCACCGTCGAGGAAGCCGAGGGTTCCGGAGTCGAGCAGCTCCCGGCCGGCGCGTTCCAACATGCTGAGCGCGGCTCGGGCCAGGCTGCCGCCCAGGCTAACCCGCTTGACGCCGAGGGAGAAGAGCGTGGGCGCGTCGATGATGTTCGCCAGCCCGGCCACCACGTTGAGCGGGCCCGGGATGGCTGCGGCGAGCCGCCGGATCGTGTCCTCCTCGACGACGCCGGGCACGAAGACGCAGTCGGCCCCCGCTTCGACGTACCGAACCGCCCGCTCGACCGTCTCGGCGAACGCGTCGCCACTCGTGCCGGCGAAGTAGGTGTCAGTGCGGGCGTTCAGCACGAAGGTGCCGCGCGGCGCCGCGGCCCGGGCGGCCGCGAGGCGGTCGACGGCCTCATCGATGCCGAACAGCCCGCCCTTCCCGGCGTCCTCCAGGTTGCCGCCCGCCGCCCCGAGCTCCACGGCTCGGGCCACGGTGCGGCCGACGTCGTCCGCGGTGTCGCCGTACCCGGCTTCGAGGTCCGCGGTCACGGGCACGCCCACCGCGGCCACGATGCGACCGACGTGCTCGAGCATCCTGTCGCGGTCCAGCGCTTCTCCGTCCGGGACTCCGCAGGACCACGCGATGCCCGCGCTGGTCGTGGCGATGGCCGGGAAGCCGACCTGCTCGAGGATCCGGGCGGACCCGGCGTCCCAGGCGTTGGGGAGCACGAAGCCGGGGCCTGCGTGCAGGGCAAGGAGGGCGGCTGCCTTATCGGTCGAAGGCCCGGTTGTCACGAGCCCACCGCGTCGACGTCGGCGCACGACACACCACCGGAGAGCCGAGCGTACCCGGGTCCCCGGTCGAAGAAGACCTCGGCCAGGGCCGGAAGCGTTGCGCGTGCGGCATCCGTCGCTGCCGCGTCGCACGACACCAAGTCCTCGTCCGGCTCTCCGGTAAGCACCACCCCATAATCGGCGATCGCGGCCTCTCGCGACACCCCACAGACCGTCATACTGCAGAGAGTGCGTCCTACCGCCGCGTAGGCGGGTCCTGATGTCACTACGGCGACGCCTACTCCATGGCCTAAAGCAGCTGGTCGTGCATCCGGTGGTGCGCGCCGGTGGGCGAGCGGCTAGACAATGGCGTATGCATCACGACCTGAGCGACCGCTTCGTCCATGTCCGCGGCGCCACCGAGCACAACCTTAAGAACATCGACGTCGACCTGCCACGTGACGCGATGGTCGCCTTTACCGGTGTCTCCGGCTCTGGCAAGTCTTCGCTGGCCTTCGGCACCCTCTACGCCGAGGCGCAACGTCGCTATTTCGAGTCGGTGGCGCCCTACGCCCGTCGGCTGCTGCAGCAGGTCGGTGCCCCTCACGTGCAGGAGATCACCGGGCTGCCGCCGGCCGTGGCACTCCAGCAGCGGCGCGGTGCCCCGAGCTCCCGCTCGACCGTGGGCACCCTGACCACACTGTCCAACCTGGTGCGGATGCTCTACTCGCGCGCTGGCACCTACCCGGACGGTGCGTTGCGGCTGGAGGCGGAGGCGTTCTCTCCCAACACTGCAGCTGGAGCGTGTCAGCGCTGCCACGGGCTGGGTGAGGAGCACGACGTCAGCGAGGACTTGATGGTGCCGGACACCTCGTTGAGCATCCGCGAGGGTGCGATCGCTGCATGGCCGGGCGCCTGGCAGGGCGCCAACCTGCGCAGCATCGTGTCCGGGTTGGGCATCGACGTCGACGTCCCTTGGCGTTCGCTCAGGGCGAAGGACCGCGAGTGGCTGCTCTTCACCGACGAGCAGCCGAAGGTGCTGGTCAAGCCCGAGCGCGACCGTATCGACCACGGCTACTACGGCCTCTTCTGGAGCGCCCGCGCGCACGTTCACCACGTGTTAGCCACCTCCAAGAGCCAGATGATGCGCGACAAGGCAATGCGCTTCGTCCGGAGCGTCAAGTGCTCGGTCTGCCGCGGCACCGGACTGCGGGAGGATTCGCTGGCGGTCACGTTTCGGGGCCTGAGCATCGCGCAAACCAACGCGTTGTCGTTCAGTGACCTGATGGCGCTGCTTCGGCCGGTGGCCGAGCTCACCGATGCGGGCGCGGCGACGTCCGGGGCCGACTCCGGTGAGGAGACCGAAGTGGCGGTGCGGATCTGCACCGACCTCGTGGCGCGGGTCCAGGTGCTGCTCGACCTGGGGCTGGGCTACCTCTCGCTGGGGCGCAGCTCCACGACTCTCTCGCCCGGAGAGGCGCAGCGCCTGCGCATCGCCACCCAACTACGCTCGGGGCTTTTCGGGGTCGTCTACGTTCTCGACGAGCCTTCCGCGGGGCTGCACCCGGCGGACGCCAAGCCGCTGCTCGACGTGCTCGACACCCTGAAGCGCTCGGGCAACTCGCTCTTCATCGTCGAGCACGACCTCGACATCGTGCGTCGAGCCGACTGGGTCGTCGATATCGGCCCGGGAGCCGGTGAGCACGGGGGGCACGTGCTTTACTCCGGCCCGGTCGCAGGCCTCGAGCAGGTCGAGGGCTCGATCACCGGAAAGTATCTCTTCGGTCGCGCCGAGCGACCACCGCGACCCCAGCGCACGCCGCAGGGTTGGCTCCACCTGCGCGGGGTTAGCCGGCACAACCTCGAGGACCTTTCGGTCGACGTCCCGCTGTGCGTGTTGGCGGCGGTCACCGGCGTCTCGGGGTCGGGCAAGTCGACGCTCGTCACCCAGGTGCTCGCCGAGCTGGTCCGACGCCACCTCGGCCAGGCACCCGACGACGAGCAGGACAGCGAACTCGAGATCGACGTCGACGACGCTACGGGTCTGGAGTCCTTCGACCGGCTCGTGCGCGTCGACCAGCGCCCGATCGGACGCACGCCTCGGTCCAACCTGGCCACCTACACGGGCCTCTTCGACGCGGTGCGCAAGCTGTATGCCGCGACCCCCGAGGCCCGCGAGCGTGGCTACGTCGCCGGCCGGTTCTCCTTCAACGTCGCCGAGGGACGCTGCGAAACCTGCCAGGGGGAGGGCTTCGTCTCTGTCGAGCTGCTCTTCCTGCCCGGCACGTATGCCCCCTGCCCGACCTGCCACGGAGCCCGTTACAACGCAGAGACCCTCGAGATCGACTACCGCGGCAAGAACATAGCCGATGTGCTGGCCCTGTCCGTCGACGAGGCTGCCGACTTCTTGACTGACGTGCAAGCCGCCGCTCGTAGCCTGACCACTCTGCGCGACGTCGGACTGGGCTACTTGCGCCTGGGGCAGCCCGCCACCGAACTCAGCGGCGGGGAGGCCCAGCGGATCAAGCTGGCAACCGAGCTGCAACGGGCCCGCCGTGGGCACGCGCTGTACCTGCTCGACGAGCCGACCGCGGGGTTGCACCCCGCTGACATCGCACTGCTGCTCCGCCAGCTGCATCGGTTGGTGGACGCAGGCAACACGGTGGTGCTCGTCGAGCACGATCTCGACACCATCGCTAGCGCCGACTGGGTCATCGACATGGGCCCGGGCGGTGGGGACGAGGGCGGTCGCGTGGTGACCACGGGCACTCCGGAACAGGTCGCCCGGGCCGAGGGCAGCGCCACGGCGCCGTATCTGGCCAGGCGGCTCTCTCTGCGCGGGATGGACGAGTAGGCGGCGGCCAAGGTCGAAGGGGCTCAGCTGGTACGCGGGGGCCAAGCCACTATGAAGACCGGCACCAGCGACGACCGAACGATCTTCGACGCCCGGGAAGCGAGGAAGAGACGGCCTGGACCGACGAGCTCGAAACGCTCGACGACCTGTGTCTTTCCAGCCGCGAAAGGGGTAGAAGGCGCTGTTTGTGTTTGTCTTTCCATGCTTGATACAGGTGTGTGTTCTGTCCCGGTCACCGATCCGCATGCGATACAGCGGAAGGTGATCGGCCACGCCACCGGCGACAACTCGAATTGCGTCGTTTGCCGTCCCGCTATCGGGACAGGTCGGCTGGGGCATGCAACCCAAAACATGCGGCACGGTCAGGTCACCGTGTTGGATGCCTGACCACTGTCCGCGGGGTCCCCGATTTGACCCCGAAGCCCATCCCCCGCAGGTTCAAGCCCATTCAGGGGGACCCGTGCCCGCACGATTTGCAGGCTGGCAGCCGCAGCCTTGACATCGCCGGCCATGGCCGCGACCAACAGAGTGAGTTGCAGGCCATCCAGTCGGGCCCAGGCCCGAGGACGCACCACATTGCCTCAGCAGTGCTGCCCTCTTTGGTGAACCCGGACAGCGTGATCCTCACCGGGTACGAAGACCATGCGGGCGAGAGCCTGCCCGCCTTCGCGTCAGCCGGTTTCGTCGGCGCCGGTCTGCTCCAGCTCGATCAGCTGGCCCTCGAGGTAGGACTTCAGATGGGCGCGGTGGTCACGCTCGATGGTTCGCAGCTCTTCGATCTCTTTCTGCAGCACGCCACGCTCGCTACCGAGCCCCGCAAGCACCTCGGCCCTCTTCTGCTGGGCCTCGACGACCAGTGCTTCGGCCTCGGCGATCAGCGCGTCATGCTTGGCCTTGCCGGCGGATACGAACTCGTCGTACTTGGCCTGACCGGTCGAGAGAAGCTCTTCCTGCCTCGCGGTGGCTTCACCAACAACCTGGTCGTGGCGTGACTGCCCTTCGCTGATGAGTCTCTCGCGAGTTCTCTGGCCCTCGGCCACGTATTCATCATGCAACTTCTGTGCGAGAGCCAGCACGGCTTCCGTGGCTGCCTTTGCACGTTCAGCCGCCTCCGCCTCGCCTTGCCTTGCATCCGCTTTCATCATCGAGCTGCAGGGGCGGAGTCCACGCGGTCGACGAGGCCGGCAAGACGGTCGGCAGGAAGACTGCGGGTTGACGCTTCGAGGTCGTGGCACCATGCCCCGATGTACGAGAACAAAGAGGAACCGCGATCCCACCCGTTCCTGGGACCACCAGGATGGTTCATGTGCCAACCCCTATCCACGGGGGCGGTCCTGCTGGGCCGCCGTTGATAACAAGATAGGGGGACCAGGTGAAGATGCAACAGG
>DASRUA010000017.1:0-41556 GCA_035655615.1 Dermatophilaceae bacterium | reverse complement strand
TGGGGTCGAAGCGGACGGTCAGGCCCAGGGCGTTGGCTTGGCGGATGATGCGTCGCATCGCACGTTCGGGGTCTTGTTTGGTGAAGTAGTCCCCGCCGAGGTCCTGGTAGTCGGCGTTGTCGGTGAGCATGTGCCAGACGGTGGTCAGGATGGAGTGCTCGACGGCGACGATCGTCTTCTGCTTACCCAGGCGGGGCACCAGCCGGGCGTATCGGGCGCCCAGGTAAGTGCGTTCCCGGGTGCGGCCGGCGGCCATGGCTGCGGTACCCAAGGCGCCGCCGAGCCATCGGTTACCGTGCCTGCGTTTACCCGATCGTCGTATACCGGCGGACTCGTGATGGCCCGGGCAGACCCCCGCCCAAGAGGCGAGGTTGGCTGGGGTGCGGAACCGGGTCATGTCCCCACCGGTCTCGGCGATGATGACCTCGGCGGTGGTCTGCTTGACCCCGGGGATGGTCACCAGACGTTCAATCTGCGGGGCGACAACCTCGAACCTCAGCACTTTGGCAAGCTTGATGGTCGAGTCCACGATGGCTGCGCTCGACTCGTCAGCATTCATACCGGTGACGAACGAGTGATCGATCTTCAGCCGCCCCACGGGCAGCTTCTGGAGGTATGCCAGCGAGCTGTACCCGGTGCCGAAGTCGTCGATCGAGAGCTTCACGCCCAGTGCCGCGAGCGCGCCGAGGACCTCTATCGAGCGCCGTGGGTTCACCATCGCCGAGCTCTCAGTGATCTCAAGCTCGAGGGATCGCGGGTCGAGACCATGGCGATGGAGGGCCGAACGTACGTCGTCGACGATCCCCGGGTCCAGCAGGTTGCGCACCGACATGTTCACCGCGACCGTGAGGTCCAGGTCTTCGCGCCGCCAGCACGCGCACTGGTTCAGCGCACTGTTGAGCACGTACTGCATCAGCGGTCCGATGAGGCCGGTCTGCTCGGCCGCCGGGATGAACGTATCTGGGCCCAGCAGCCCGTGGCGTGGATGTTGCCAGCGCACGAGTGCCTCTACCCCCAGCACCCGTCCGGAGCGGACCTCGACCTGCGGCTGGTAGTGAACGACGATGTCGCCGCGCTCGATTGCCTCGCGCAGCTCCCCGATCATCAGAGGCGGGAGCGCGTCTCCGGACTCCATCTCGATGCCGTATCGCGCCGTGCGCCCGGACCGCACCCTGGCCATTGACAGCGCCACGTCGGCTCGGAGCAGCGCCAGCTCGGGTTCCGCGCCGTCTTCGGGCAGGACGAGGGCCCCGACACTGACCTCCACCGACACACTCAGGTCGGGCAGCTCAAGGGGGAGCTCAAGAGCCTCCCGGATGCGCGCGGCGGCGCGGCCGGCTTCCTCGCCGGAGGTGATCGACGGGTCAAGGACCCCGAACAGGTCGTTGCCCATCCGAGCCACCAGGGCGCGTTCGCCGACCAGCTCGCCCAGGCGAACCCCGACCGCGTGCAGAATTGAGTCGGCCGTCCGGTGTCCGAGGGTGTCGTTGATCTCGGAAAACCGTTCCAGGTTGACCAGCAGGCTGCCGGTGACCTCGGGATCTGCCATGCCGAGGAGCTCGTCGAGCCGGTCGACGAAGTATCGGCGGTTCACCAGACCCGTGACGTAGTCGGTGTCCGCGAGTTGCTCAAGCCGCTCTGCCTGGTCTTCCAGCTGGCGGACGATGCGGATCATCCGGACCAGGATGAGCGGCACCATCAAGACTGACGCGATCGAGATGGTCACGTTCTGCACGGGGACACCGGCGATCAGCTCGCCGACGATGATGGTCGGGCCGACAGCCACGGCCGCCGCCAGCGCGACCATGCGAGTCGTCGACAACCTCTCGACGCGGTCGGGTGCTGGCGCTGACAAGGTGCGCATCGATGGGTGCAGGGCCGCAGCACCCCACAGCACGTAAGAGGCCAGCCACATGGAGTCGAGCAGGTACGTACGGCCCGCGAGGGCGGGCACGAACGCCGAGACCGCGAATACGCTGTCGGCGGCCACCAGTGCGCCGACCGCGACGGTGACCAGACGGAAGGCGGTGTTCCGCGCCCCGACTGACGTCGCCAGACGCATCAAGATGGCGAAGAGAAGCACGTCGCAGAACGGGTAGGCGACGCCCACGAGTCGGGTGAGGATCGGCTCGCCTTCGGCGACCCAGGTTGGCGTGATCAGGAACAACCAGGCCGGCAAACCGAGAGCGAGTGTGAAGATCGCGGTGTCGAGGAGCGTGTGCGACCCGCGCTCGCGGCCTCGGCCCCGGATGAGCACCAGCAGCCCCGCGGCGAAGAATATGTATCCGGGCAGGTAGAGCGCGTCGGCGGGCGAGGGGAACGGTTCGATGAACACCACGTGCTGATACCAGCCGTACAGCCCGTCCCCCAGAACCCAGACCACAGTGCCGGGCGGCGATGAGATACCACCCAGTCGGATGGGCCGGCCGGTTCCTGCGGACGCCCACCAGGATCGCCGCGGCGCTGGAGAATCCGATGAGGCAGTAGACGATGTCCCGGCCGACCCCGAGCGGCAGCACGACGCACACCGCGCAGGCCACAAGGCCGGCGAGCAGGTAGCGCCGCCATACCGCCATCACCACGTCCGCCTCCTGGGTGTCATCGACTCGAGTTGATAGTGATCTGCTGGACGGCACCGTCCTGGACGTGCCACCGGGCAAGGACTTCGGCGTAGCTGCCGCTACGCAACATCTGCTGGAGGGTCCCCTGAATGGCGTCGCGCAGGCGGGGCTGACTCTTGGTGACGACGATGCCGTAGAGCCCCGGTTCGTACTGCAAGGTTGACGCCAGCTGGTATTCCGACTTGGTGCGCGCGTCGTTGACCAGGAATACCGCGGGCGGATAGTCGTTGAGCACCGCGACCGCGCGACCGGTACGGAGCTGCACGAGGGCATCCGAGTTGGTCGGGTAGGTCTTCACGAGGATGGGCCTGTTCACGCAGTTCTTCTGTGTCCGGGTGAGCAGGTCCACCTGCGTCGTTCCGCTCTCGACGGTGACCACCTTGCCGCACAGGTCGTTGAGCTCGTGGACGCCGGCCGGGTTGCCGCGTTGCACGACGATCGAGGTGCCGGTTCTGAAGTAGTTGACGAAGTCGACGCTCCTGGCGCGCTCGGGCTTGTCCGTGATGGCCGAGATGGCGAGGTCCAGGTCACCGCTCTCGACACGCCCGAGAAGAGTGGCGAAGTCGATGTTGCTGAACTGGAGGCGTACTCCGAGGATGCGCCCGATCTGGACTCCGAGGTCGGGTTCCATGCCGATGATGGTGAGGCCATCGGGCCCGAAGGCCGACATGGGCGCGTAGGAGGCGTCCGTGCCGACTCGCAGAACACCGCGGTTGCGGACCGAGAGCGGGAGCAGGTCGTGCAGCTTCTTGTCGAACCGTACTGTCTGAGCCGCGGCCGGGAGGGAGGACGTCGAACCGCTGCACCCAGCGAGCATTGTCGCCCCCACAGCCAGGACGAGACCTGCTGCGACGACGAGGGGACGAGCGGTGCGGCGGTTCATCGTGACGCTTTCTCGCTCCCACGCGTGGTTTGCGGGGGCATCGCTGTCATGGTGGTCGTGTCAGTCGGTGTCCCGGTTGCGCCGAACATTCGGGCAACCTCGGTCCAGGGGCCCGGACGGAGCCATAGGTGACCCTGCGCGTCGTCGCACCCCGCGTCTTTCAGTGCGTCGGCGACATCTTGCGAATCCACACCCTGCGCGGTGACCAGACATCCGAGGCCGTGACCGAGATCGATGACCGAGCGCACGATGGCGCGATCCCGCTCGTTGCCCGGTAGACCACCGAGGAACGTCCGGTCGATCTTGATCTCAGACACGTAGGTGGTGCACATCTGGGCCAGGTCCGTCAGGCCCATGCCGAAGTGGTCCATGGATATCGAGATGCCCTGGTCGGCGAGCGCACCGATGGCCTGCTTGGCCAGCTCGGCATCGAACGTCAACGCAGCCTCGCTCACCTCGAGGCGAAGCCGGTTGGGTGGCACACCCGCCTCGTGCAGAATCCGGCCAACGCTGACCGCGAAGTCCGGCGAGGTGAGGTTTCGCGCGGAGACATTGACCGCGACCATCCAGTCGTGGCCGGCTGCCGTCCAGGCCGCATAATCGGCGAGCGCGCGCCGCAGCACCCAGGTCGTCAAGGGTTCGATCAGCTCGCAGCGTTCTGCCACCAAAAGGAATTCCGAGGGCAGCAGCAGCCCGCGTTCGGGCTGTTGCCAGCGCACGAGCGCCTCCAGGCAGGTCACCCGGCCGGAGCTGAGCTTCACCTTGGGCTGGTAGTGAAGCACGAGCTCGTCACGATCCAGCGCCCTGCGCAGCTCGCGCTGGATCAGCAGTGCGTGGGTCGCGTGGTGTGCGGTCGCTGCCTCGTAGACCACGATGCCCCGTCCCTGTTTGCCGCGGTACATGGCGGCGTCCGCATGTTGCAGGAGATCCTCGACGGTCTCGGCGCTCTCGGGGTAGAAGCAGACGCCGAAGCTCGCCTCCACGCTGAGCGAGACACCGTCCAGCACGACCTCCTCACCCAGCTCATCGCGGATTCGGTACAGCAACGCCAACGTCTCATCACGGTCACCTCCGCGCGGCAGGACCATGGCGAACTCGTCGCCGCCCAGCCGGGCCACCATGTCGTCGGTGCGCAGTGACCCACGGAGCCGGCGCCCGACGATCCGCAGCAGCTCGTCGCCCGCGTGGTGGCCAAGGGTGTCATTGACCTCTTTGAAGTGGTCGAGATCGATCAGCACCACGGCTCCCTGCTCGCCGCGCCGGCCGCGATCCAGCGCGTCCTCTGCCGTTCGCCGGAACAGCTCGCGGTTGGGCAGCCCGGTCATCGAGTCGTGCAGGGACTCGTACTCGTGGGTGGCGGCGCTCTGGCGCAGCGCGCGGGTGGTCCAATAGGAGATGAGAGCCAGGAGGGCGAACAGCCCGACGAGGCTGAGAGCGACCCGAATCATCTCGGTACGCGTCTCGGCCTGCACCTTGGTGGCTATCGCGTCGTATGGCAGGTAGACCTCCAGCACCCCGGTGGCCATGCCGTTGGCCGCCGCGATCACTGGTTGCAGGACGCGGACGACGCCGGGCGAATGCGGACTGCCCTCGAAGAGGCGCACGTCGGTACGCCCGGCCGCAGCGGCCTGGAACGCCGGATCGGTCACCGGCACAGAACCTGCCGCGCTGCCGTTGTCGGAGAACTCGACCGTGCCGTCGAAGCTGCGCAGGCGCAGATGCGAGACCGTGCCGTTGAAGATCGCCAGGTCGGTGGCGGACTGGAGGCGCCCACGCTCGGCCTTGTTCAGCCCCAGGGACAGGTCGGCACCACGCAGCGCCGGCGCGATGGCCATCTGCTCGATGACGGCGGACTGTGCGCGTCCCCAGTCACGACCGAACTCACTGCCAGCCTGGGCGTCTCCGCGCACAGCCACGACACCGATCACGCTGATCGGGACGAGACTGGCAAGGACGTACAACGCGAACAGTCTGGAGCCCTGTTTGCGCCTTCTGAGACTGGGCATGCTCTCCCTTCGGCACGAGTCAGCCGGGCGGGAGCATCCAGATTCCTGCGCCACCGCTGGGTGCGCCGGTGCAGCCAGCAGTGGCGAGCTCGCTCCGAGCGATGCTCTTGACTCCATTGTGTCGCGTGGGTGCGGCCGTCGTTGCCTCATTCGTCCGTTTCGGACATCACGATCTCGTTCACGTAAGGAACGGCTCAGCGCCCCGTCTCGAACCAGGCAGCGAGCACCCCTTAGAGTTGGGCGGGCCACCTTGGCACCCCTCCATCACGTTCGCCCTTTCTCCGCTTGGGAGCGCCCCATGTCCATGGACCAGACTTTTTTCGGCGCCGACTTCGGTCAGCTGAACAGCCAGGATCCGGAGATCGCCGGAGTTCTCCTCTCCGAGCTTGAGCGACTGCGCGGCGGACTCCAGCTGATTGCCAGCGAGAACTTCACCAGCCCGGCAGTGCTGGCTGCGCTCGGTTCCACCCTGTCCAACAAGTACGCCGAGGGGTACCCAGGGCGTCGGTACTACGGTGGCTGTTCCGAGGTCGACAAGGCTGAGACGATCGGTATCGAGCGTGCCAAGGCCCTGTTCGGCGCCGAGCACGCCAACCTGCAGCCGCACTCGGGGGCCAATGCCAACCTGGCCGTCTATGGCGCCTTCTGCCAGCCGGGTGACACCATCCTGGCGATGTCCCTGCCGCACGGTGGTCACCTGACACACGGCTCGAAGGTCTCCTTCAGCGGCAAGTGGTTCAACGCCGTGCACTACGGCGTGGACAAGGTGACCGAGGACATCGACTACGACTCGGTGGCCGCGCTCGCCCGGCAACACAGGCCAAAGCTGATCGTTGCGGGTGGCTCGGCCATCCCGCGCCTGATCGACTTCGAGTTCTTCCGCGACCTCGCCGACGAGGTGGGCGCGATCTTCTGGGTTGATGCCGCGCACTTCATCGGGCTGGTCGCCGGAAAGGCGATCCCGAGCCCTGTCCCGTATGCCGATGTCGTCACCTTCACGACGCACAAGGTGCTGCGGGGGCCACGCGGCGGCATGCTGGTCTGCAAGGAGGAGCACGCTGCCAAGCTGGACAAGGCGGTCTTCCCGATGATGCAGGGCGGCCCACTGATGCACTGCATCGCAGCCAAGGCGGTCAACCTGCACGAGTGTGCCCAGCCGGCATACCAGGTCTATGCCAAGCAGGTCATCGCCAATGCGCAGCAACTGGCAACCTCGCTGGGGGAGAAGGGCATCCGGCCGATCACCGGGGGCACGGATACCCACCTGTCACTGCATGACCTGCAGGGGATCGGGGTGACCGGCAAGGATGCCGAGGCTCGCGCGGACGCCGCCGGCATCGTGCTGAACAAGAACGCCATCCCCTTCGACCCGCAGCCGCCGAACACGGCCTCCGGTATCCGAGTCGGCACCCCCTCGGTGACCACCCAGGGCATGGGGACCGACGAGATGAAGGTGATCGCCGACCTCATCCATCGGGCGGTGACCCAGACCGACGGCGACCCGGACCACCCAAGGTCCAAGGAGATTCGCGCCGAGGTGACGGACCTCGTCGGCCGCTTCCCGGCATACGCTCGTTTGAGCAGCTGATCCATCCGGTTGCATTGTTCTCGAGCTAGGCGCTGATCCATGCGGGAGTATCTCCTGGTCTTCTTGGTGGCTGCGGTGGTCACCTATGCCGCCACCCCGTTCGTGAGGTGGCTGGCCTTCGCGACCGGGGCGATCACCGCGGTGCGCGACCGCGACATCCACACGCATCCGATCCCGCGTCTTGGCGGGCTGGCAATGTTGCTCGGGTTCGTCGCCGCGCTGTTGGTGGCCAGTCGGTTGCCCTATCTGTCCCAGATCTTCCAGGGCAGCGAGATGATGGGCGTGCTGATCGGTGCCGTCATCGTGTGTGCGGTCGGGGTGCTTGACGACATCCGCGAGCTGGACTGGCTGACAAAGCTGGCAGGACAGATGCTCGCCGCCGGCGTGATGGCGTTCACCGGCGTTCAGCTGCTGTCGTTGCCGCTGTTCGGTGTGACCGTCCTGCCCGCATCTGTCCTGGTGACGCTGACGATCTTCACCGTCATCATCTCCACCAACGCGGTGAACTTCATCGACGGTCTGGACGGGCTGGCGGCCGGCGTGGTTGCCATAGCGGGACTGGCATTCTTCAGCTACTCCTACCTCCTGTCGCGTACCTACGACCCGCCGAACGTGTTCTCCTCCGCCACCTTCATCACCGCTGCGCTGGTCGGCGTCTGCGTCGGTTTCCTGCCGCACAACTTCCACCCGGCCCGACTCTTCATGGGCGACTCAGGCTCACTCATGCTCGGGCTGCTCCTGGCGGCGGCGACGATCTCGATGACGGGCAACATCGACCCCAGCGCGCAGGTCGGCGGCAACCCGAACGTCGCGATCCTGCTGCCGGTCGTGCTTCCGCTCGCGATCCTGTCGGTGCCCCTGCTGGATGTCCTGCTCGCGGTGGTCCGGCGTACCCGTGCCGGGCGGCGTCCCTGGCACCCGGATGCCGAGCACCTGCATCACCGGATGCTGAGACTCGGTCACACCCATGTTCAGGCGGTGCTGGTGCTCTATCTGTGGGCCGCCGTCGTCGCCCTCGGGGTGGTTTCCTTTGCCTTCGTCGACGGGTGGCTCCCGATCGTGGTCATCGCCCTTGTTGTCACCTTCGCCACGGCCCTGACGCTCTGGCTCCCCAGATGGATGCCCACCCGACGCTTGTGATACCTTTCACAAGCGCTCACGGGATGGGTTCGGGTGGCTGACGACACCATGACTTACACCGCACCTGACCTACACCGCCATGACCTACCCAGCAAGAGCGAGACGCCATCACCGGCCCCCCGCAAGATCGAGACACCATGACCCAGGCGAGGAACCTCACCGCATGACGCAGGCGCAAGCTTCGGGACCAGCACCGGTTCCACCCTTCGCCGCGATGCTTCGCGCCACCGTGATTCCGATGGTCGCCACGGTGCCGGTCATCGTGGCCGTGTTCTGGATCACCAGGCAGACCCGTGGCGGGCTGGCGGCACTCCTCGGGGTCTCCATCGCGGTGGTCTTCTTCGCCAGCGGTCTGTACGTCATGGGTCGGGTGACCAATGCGAACCCGTTGTCGGTGCTGGCCGGAGCCCTGGCCGTCTACCTTGCGCAGGTCATCTTCCTCGGTGTGGTGATATTCACTTTTTCGGGCGCAGACTGGTTGGACGGCAAAGCCTTTGGGCTGTCTGTCCTGGCCGTTGCCCTTATCTGGCAGATGTGCCAGGTGGTGGCCTTCATGAGGCTGCGCCAACCGGTCTATGACGAGCCAGCCGACCAGCCGGTTGCGAACAGGGCTGACGAGCCAAGCCAGCGGTCACTCTTGTGACCAGCAGCGATGGAGGAGCGGATGGATCCGGACGAGCAAGGTCCGGGCGGGATGCCGGATCCCGACGCGGGGCATCCGCGGCTCGAAGAGGCGCACATGTGGAACGTCGTGTCGTACCTGATCTCGGGTCCGGTGCTGTTCGGCGGGATCGGCTGGGCGCTGGATCGCTGGCTGGGGACCGCCTTCTTTGTCCCGTTTGGGATCCTCGCGGGGATGGCCGTGTCGCTGTACCTCGTGTGGGTCCGGTACGGTACGCAGCAGTGACGTCCGCTGGTCGCACTGGAGTCACGCACGCCGTGCCCCGGGATGAACCGAGTGCTGCTGGCCTGACGGCCTCCCGGACCGGCTCGGTGCACATGATCGAGGAGACCCTTTGAGCCTGAACGTGCTGGTCAGCCTGGCTACGGCCGATGGCGGCGGCTTCCAGACGCCAACCTCCGCGGAGTTCTATCAGCCGCTGTGGTTCGACGGCCCCCTGGCCATCACCCGACCCGCAGTCGTCCTGTTGCTCTCGGTGGGACTGATCTCCTGGTGGTTGATCGCCACGACCAGGCGAGCGGCGATCGTCCCGAGCAGGACACAGTGGGTCACCGAGGGCCTGTACGGGTTCGTTCGCAACGGCGTCGCCCGGGACATCATCGGCAGCAAGGACTTCCTGCGTTTCGTGCCTCTGCTGTTCTCGATGTTCGTGCTGATCCTGGTTAACAATCTCTTCGGCGTGATCCCGCCGATCCAGTACCCGACGATGAGTCGGATCGGCATCCCGATCGCCCTGACCCTCGTCGTCTACGTCACCTATCACTACATTGGCATCAAGCGCGTGGGTGTCGGCGCGTACTTCAAGCACCTAGTGCCGGCCGGCCTGCCCGGCTGGATCGTGCCGCTGATCTTCGTTCTCGAGGTCATCACCTTCTTCATCACGCGTCCGCTGACGCTGGCGCTGCGGCTCTTCGGCAACATGTTTGCCGGCCACCTGTTGCTGCTGCTGTTCATCACCGGCGGTCAGTACATGATCATCAACGGCGGTATCGGCCTCAAGGTCGCCGGTGCGGGCTCATATGTCATGGCCTTCGTGCTGACCATCTTCGAGATCCTGATCGAGTTCCTGCAGGCGTACATCTTCACTTTGCTTGCAGCCACCTACATCGCCGGCTCCCTGGTCGACGAGCACTGACGGCGATACATGCACCGATGAATGCACTGACCGACTCACGCACTGGATAGACACGGCTACACGCACAAACAGATGCACACACAGATGCGTCTGCACACAGACTTCCGCTCGGTGACGTGCCGGGCGGAGCATCAAGAACGAAAGAGGATCACATCGTGACCGGAAACATCGCCATCCTCGGGTACGGCCTCTCCGCCATCGGACCCGGCGTCGGTATCGGCCTGATCTTTGCCGCCTACATCAATGGGGTCGCCCGTCAGCCCGAGGCCCGCGGCATGCTGCAGTCGATCGCCATCCTGGGCTTCGCCCTTGCCGAGGCGCTGGCCATCTTCGGTCTGGTGCTCGCCTTCGTCTTCAAGTAGAGACACTCGCCGGTTCGCCGGCGCCAGCTTTTGCGAACAACACAGCCAGCAGCACACAAGGCAGCAATAATTTCAGTACCCAGGCACTAGGAGATTCCCGTGCAGCTATTCGCCGGCGCGACTCACGTCGCAGCTTTGGTGACCGCCGGTGAGGCCGACAAGCTCCCCGTTCTGCCCCACACGGGCGAGCTGATCTTTGGCTTCATCGCGTTCGTCATCCTGTACTTCGTCGTGAAGATCAAGGTCGTACCCCAGCTCGAGAAGATCTATGCCGACCGCACTGCGGCCATCGAAGGCGGCATGCATCAGGCCGAGGAGGCTCAGCAGCAGGCCCAGGCCGCTCTTGAGCAGTACAACGCCCAGCTTGCCGAGGCTCGCGCAGAGGCTGGCCGCATCCGCGGCGAGGCGCAGGAGCAGGGCGCGGCGATCATTGCTGAGTTCCGCGTTCAGGCGCAGGTCGAGGCGAACCGCATCGGCGAGGCGGCGCACAAGCAGATCGAGGCGGAACGGCAGCAGGCCGTGGTCTCGCTACGCAGTGAGGTGGGTCGGCTGTCGACCGAGCTGGCCAGCCGCATCGTGGGTGAGTCCCTGCACGATGAGACTCGCCAGAGCGGCATCGTTGATCGCTTCCTGGCCGAGCTCGAGCAGGGTGCGGTCCAGCCCGAGACGGTCGGGCAGGACGCCTGATGCAGGGCTCTTCGCGTGCGGCGTTCACAGCGGGGCGTGACGCCTTCGCCGCAGCACTCGGTTCCGGAGCCGACGTGTCAGCACTTGCCGAGGACCTTTTCGGCGTCACGGGCGCGCTCGACTCGAGCGCGTCGCTGCGTCGGGCGCTGGTCGACCCGTCCCGGGACGCGACGGCCAAACGAGGTCTGGTCGAGAGCCTGTTCGGCCCCAAGGTGGGCGCTGCGTCGGCCGGCATCCTGAAGGTCCTGGTCTCTCAGCGTTGGGCCGATGACCGTGATCTTGGCGATGCCACCGAGAGCCTGGCCGTTGAGGCTGTCGTTGCCTCCGCTGAGGCGGGCGGTCGTCTTGATTCTCTCGAGGATGATCTGTTCCGCTTCGGGCGTGTCGTCGCGGCTGACTCGGACTTGCGTGACGCCTTGTCGGCGCACGGCGGGGACGAGGAAGCCAAGGTCGCCCTGGTCGAGGCACTGCTCGAGGGCAAGGCGTCCCCCGAGGCCATCTTGCTTGCTCTTCAGGCTGCCGTCTCCCCGCGGGGCAGACGCTTCGGCCGGGTCCTGGAGAGCTATCTCGCCATTGCGGCGATGCGTCGCGAACAGCTGACCGCCACGGTTACTGCTGCCTTCCCGCTGGACGACGTTCAGGCTCAGCGTCTCGCACGGGCTCTGTCACGGATCTACGACAGGGCTGTCCAGGTCACGGTCGTGCTCGACCCGACGGTCGTCGGCGGCATCCGGGTGCAGGTCGGCGACGAGGTTGTCGACGGCACGATCCTGCGCCGGCTCCAGGAAGCCGAACGTGCGTTGGGGATGTAGCCGACTGCCAACCAGAGACCGCAACAGTTTTCCGAAAAGTCCATTGCCACACACTGAATCCACGCAGAATCAAGAAACAAGGCTTCGGCCCGGACTGAATTCGGGCCGCATACGAGGAGAGAGACACTGATGGCGGAGCTCACGATCCGTCCGGAGGAGATCCGGGACGCGCTGGACAACTTTGTTCAGTCTTACGAGCCCGGCGCGGCCTCGCGCGAAGAGGTCGGCCGAGTGATCGACGCCGGTGACGGCATTGCGCACGTCGAGGGCCTGCCCTCGGCGATGACCAACGAGCTGCTGAAGTTCGCCGACGGCACCCTGGGTATCGCGCTCAACCTTGAGGCCCACCAGATCGGTGTCGTCGTGCTGGGTGACTTCTCCGGTGTCGAGGAAGGCCAGGAGGTCAAGCGCACAGGTGAGGTCCTCTCCGTCCCGGTCGGCGACAACTTCCTGGGCCGGGTGGTCAACCCGCTCGGTCAGCCGATCGACGGCCTGGGCGAGATCGTCGCCGAGGGCCGTCGCGCTCTCGAGCTGCAGGCGCCCGGAGTGATGGACCGCAAGTCAGTGGACGAGCCGCTGCAGACCGGCATCAAGGCCATCGACTCGATGATCCCCATCGGCCGTGGCCAGCGTGAGCTCATCATCGGTGACCGCCAGACCGGAAAGACCACGGTTGCGGTTGACACGATCATCAACCAGAAGGCCAACTGGGAGTCCGGCGATCCGGCCCAGCAGGTCCGCTGCATCTACGTCGGCATCGGCCAGAAGGGCTCGACCATCGCGGCCGTCCGTGGCGTCCTCGAAGAGGCCGGCGCGCTGGACTACACCACGATCGTCGCCGCCCCGGCCTCAGACGCCGCCGGCTTCAAGTACCTCGCCGCATACACCGGCTCGGCCATCGGCCAGCACTGGATGTACGCCGGCAAGCACGTCCTGATTGTCTTTGACGACCTCTCCAAGCAGGCCGAGGCCTATCGTGCGGTATCGCTGCTGCTGCGTCGTCCGCCGGGCCGAGAGGCTTACCCCGGTGACGTCTTCTACCTGCACAGCCGGCTGCTGGAGCGTTGCGCCAAGCTGTCAGACGCCATGGGTGGCGGCTCGATGACCGGTCTGCCGATCATCGAGACCAAGGCGGGTGACGTCTCGGCCTATATCCCGACCAACGTGATCTCGATCACTGACGGTCAGATCTACCTGCAGTCCGACCTCTTCAACGCCAACGTGCGTCCAGCCATCGACGTGGGTGTCTCGGTCTCCCGAGTGGGTGGCGCGGCGCAGATCAAGGCGATGAAGAGCGTGGCCGGCCGGCTCAAGCTCGACCTCGCGCAGTTCCGTGCCATGGAGGCGTTCGCCATGTTCGCCTCCGACCTCGACCCGGCCTCGCGTGCCCAGCTCGCCAAGGGTGCTCGTCTCATCGAGCTGCTCAAGCAGAAGCAGGCATCCCCGATGCCCGTCGAGGAGCAGGTGGTGGTCATCTGGGCCGGCACTACAGGTCAGCTCGACGACATCGCGGTCACCGACATCAAGGCGTTCGAGGAGCAGTTCCTGGATCACCTGCGCCGCGAGAAGGCCGGCCTGCTGTCGGCCATCCGCGAGTCCAAGAAGTTCGACGACGACACCCAGGCCGGGGTTCTGGCGGCGATCGACGCCTTCAAGAAGCAGTTCCTGGCCGGTGGCAAGGAGTCTGTGCCGGTCGGTCACGAACCGGAGGCCGCGCCGCTGCCCGAGGACGAGGTCGAGCAGGTCCGGATCGTCAAACAGAAGCGATGAACGTCCGCCGGGTGGTCACCTTGTGACCACCCGGACCAGTTCACTGCAACACTCCGCTCACCGACGGTGAGCACACGTCATACCGGATCGAACTCTATTAGGAGAGGCGGGAACATATGGGAGCGCAGATGCGGGTCTACCGCCAGCGCATCCGGTCCGTCCAGGCGACCAAGAAGATCACGCGTGCGATGGAGCTCATCGCGGCTTCGCGGGTCGTCAAGGCTCGTCAGCGGGTTAAGGACCACACGCCGTACGCCCGGGCGCTCACCCAGGCCGTCTCCGCGGTGGCGACGTTCTCCAACGTCGACCACCCGCTGACCACGGAACATCCTCAGGTGCGCCGTGCCGCCATGCTGGTCATCACCAGTGACCGCGGCCTGGCCGGTGCCTACTCCTCGTCCGTGCTCAAGGAGAGCGAGAAGCTCGCCGAGAAGCTGCGCGAAGAAGGCAAAGAGGTCATCCCGTATCTCGTGGGCCGCAAGGCAGTGGGCTTCTACAAGTTCCGCCGTCGCGAGTACGCACAGGAGTGGTCGGGTTTCTCCGACAGTCCGAAGTTCGAGATCGCCCGCGAGATCGGTGATCGGATCACCGAGGACTTCATCAAGGACTTCGACGTCGATGGGGTCGACGAGGTCCACGTGGTGTTCACGCGGTTCGTCAGCATGGTCACCCAGGAGCCCGAGGTCATCCGGCTGCTCCCCCTGGAAGTTGTCGAGGGCACTGAACCGCCGGCCCCGGACGATGTGCTTCCCCTGTACACGTTCGAGCCGGGGGCCGAGCAGGTTCTGGACGCTCTGTTGCCGAAGTACGTCACCGAGCGCCTCTTCAATGCCTTGTTGCAGTCGGCGGCTTCCGAGCTCGCCGCTCGTCAGCGGGCGATGAAGTCCGCGACGGACAACGCCGAGGAGCTCATCCGCAAGTACACCCGGCAGGCCAACCAAGCCCGCCAGGCCGAGATCACTCAAGAGATCAGCGAAATCGTGGGCGGCGCCGACGCCCTCGCGTCCGCCAAGTAAGAGGGTAGAGAGAGCAAATGACTGCCGTAATTTCTGAGAACGCTGCGGGCGCCCCCGCGAAAGGCGGAGCCGGTCGCGTCTCCCGCATCATCGGCCCGGTCATCGACGTCGAGTTCCCGGCCGACGCGATGCCGGCGATGTACAACCTGCTCACCGTCGAGGTCGAGCTGTCGGGCGAGAAGAAGAGCCTGAACCTCGAGGTCGCCCAGCACATCGGGGACAACATGGTTCGCGCCATCTCGCTGCAGCCCACCGATGGTGTGGTTCGCGGCGCCCCGGTGAAGGACTCGGGCGGCCCGATCATGGTGCCCGTTGGTGACGTCACGCTCGGGCACGTGTTCAACACGACCGGCGACTGCCTCAACCTCAAGGGCGACGAGAAGCTTGAGGTCAGCGAGCGCTGGGGGATTCACCGTCCGGCGCCGGCCTTCGACCAGCTCGAGTCCAAGACGGTCATGTTCGAGACCGGCATCAAGGTCATCGACCTGCTCACCCCTTATGTGGAGGGTGGGAAGATCGGCTTGTTCGGTGGCGCCGGTGTCGGCAAGACGGTGCTCATCCAGGAGATGATCGCGCGCGTTGCCAAGGACCACGGTGGAGTGTCCGTGTTCGCCGGTGTCGGTGAGCGCACCCGTGAGGGCAACGACCTGATCGTCGAGATGGATGAGGCCGGCGTTCTCGGTCAGACTGCTCTCGTGTTCGGCCAGATGGATGAGCCGCCGGGCACCCGTCTTCGGGTCGCGCTCTCGGCACTGACGATGGCCGAGTACTTCCGTGACGTGCAGAAGCAGGACGTGTTGTTGTTCATCGACAACATCTTCCGCTACACGCAGGCCGGTTCCGAGGTCTCCACGCTTCTCGGCCGGATGCCGTCGGCTGTGGGTTACCAGCCCAACCTCGCCGACGAGATGGGTGTGCTCCAGGAGCGCATCACCTCCACGCGCGGCCACTCGATCACCTCGATGCAGGCGATCTATGTGCCGGCGGACGACTACACCGACCCGGCGCCGGCCACGACATTCGCGCACCTCGACGCCACGACCGAGCTGTCCCGCGATATTGCCTCGCTGGGTATCTACCCGGCCGTCGACCCGCTGACCTCGACCTCGCGAATCCTGGACCCGCGCTATATCGCGCAGGACCACTACGACACGGCGGTCCGGGTGATCTCGATCCTGCAGCGCAACAAGGAGCTTCAGGACATCATCGCGATCTTGGGCATCGACGAGCTCTCCGAAGAAGACAAGATCCTGGTGAACCGGGCCCGACGCATCCAGCGCTTCCTGTCCCAGAACACCTACGTGGCCAAGCAGTTCACTGGTCTCGAGGGTTCGACGGTCTCGCTGGCCGACTCGATCGAGGGCTTCACCAAGATCGCGGACGGTGAGTATGATCACGTCGCGGAGCAGGCCTTCTATATGTGTGGTGGTCTGGACGACGTCGAGCGCCAGTGGGCAGAGATTCAGAAGAACCTCTGATCTCAGCTTCTCATTCTGTTGCGGCGAAATCACCGAATCATGCCGGTTGTCCAGGGGTTTCGGTGGTTTCGAAGCAAGAGGACGGGGCGGACACGCCGCCGGGCGCACAGTGAGTGGCCCGGTTACCCCCTGAGGCCCGTTAGAATTACCGAAACGTTCGTGAGAGGAGGAACCCGTGAGTCAGTTGTATGTCGAGCTCGTCGCCGCAGATCGCAAGGTCTGGGAGGGCGAAGCCAAGCAGGTTAGCGCGCGTACCGTCGAGGGCGAGCTGGGAATCCTGCCGGGCCATACGCCGCTGCTGGGGATCCTGGTCAGCGGCGACGTTCGGATCGAGTCCATGGCGGGACAGGTCCACGGGGCAACGATCGACAGCGGCTTCCTCTCGGTGGATCACGACCGGGTCACCATTGTCGCCGAGGCCGTTGACGCCTCCCGGATCAACGCCTGACACCACGGTGCATGAACTGTGGCTCACCAGCGAGTTCTTGGTTGGCGGCTGCCTGTTCATCGTCGTCTTCGTGCTTGGCGCTGTCTTCATTCGACGGCGGCTGATCGCGCGCGGCAAGCCTCTGACCGTGTGTGCGCTGCGGGAGCCCGATGATGGCCGCTGGCGCTTCGGGCTGGTGCGCTACGGAGCGACCGGACTCGAGTGGTTCAAGCTTGCCGGCATCTCGCTGCGGCCGGCCAGGCGGTGGGAGCGCACGCTGCTTGAGTTCGGTACGAGCCGGCCCCTTGAGACCGGCGAACGACCGGAGATCCTGATTGGCGGGGCCATGAAGGTGGACTGCAGCTATCGCGAGGCACGTTTCGAGATTGCCCTTGCGCCGGCTCCGTACACCGCGCTGCGATCGTGGCTCGAAGCGTCGCCTCCCGGCCGAAACTTCTACGTCGCCTAGTCAGCCGCGAACGTTTAGGGACGGTGCGGTGATTCAGCCGCGAACCCTAAGGACGGTGCGGTGATTCAGCCGCGAACCTAGGCGTCAGCAACGGTTGCCTAGTGCTCGCCAGGTGCCTGAGCCCGTCCGCCGCCGGGCTGCCAGAGCACGTCCCCGCCGATCTCGAGGTTGGCCACCCGTCCCAGGATGAACAACAGGTCCGAGAGACGGTTGAGGTACTTGGCGGTGAGCGGGTTGATCCCGCCCACTCCCTTGGGGCTGCCTTCGGGCGCCGGCTGGTCGCCATACGTCTCCAGGGCCGTCCAGGCGGAGCGTTCGGCGCGCCGGGTCACCGTCCGGGCTATGTGAAGGTATGCCGATCCGGGAGTGCCGCCGGGAAGGATGAACGAGCGAAGCTTCTCCAGCTCGTCGTTGAAGCGGTCGCAGTCGGCCTCCAGCTCGTCGACCCAGACGTCCTGGACGCGCAACGGCGGGTACTCGTAGCTGGCGGCCAGCGGTGTGCACAGGTCTGCGCCGACATCGAAGAGATCATTCTGGATCCGGATCAGCACCGTGCGCACATCCTCGCGCAGGGCCCCGCAGGTGACCGCCACACCGATGGAGCTGTTGGCCTCGTCGGTGTCGGCGTAGGCAACCAGACGGGGGTCGGTTTTGGTGGTGCGGCTGAAGTCCCCGAGCGCCGTACTGCCGTCATCGCCGGTGCGGGTGTAGATCCTTGTCAAGTTGACCATGGACGGAATCCTCGCAGAGTTTGCACCGGTAGGCTCACGTTGTGATGGAGCGGTTTCGTGTTGTCGGTGGCACCAGTCTTCGAGGAGAGGTGTCGGTTGTAGGCGCCAAGAACAGCGCTCTGAAGCTGATGGCGGGGGCCTTGTTGGCCGTGGGCAGGACCCACCTGAGCAACGTGCCGGCCATCATTGACGTGACGATCATGGCTGAGCTGCTGCGGCGCCTCGGGTGCACCGTCGACTACGACGCCGACTCCGGGGTCGTCGCGCTCGATGTTCCCGAGAACATCATGCACCGCGCTGACTACGAGCTGGTCCGGGCA
This sequence comes from Dermatophilaceae bacterium, assembly GCA_035655615.1. Taxonomy (GTDB): domain Bacteria; phylum Actinomycetota; class Actinomycetes; order Actinomycetales; family Dermatophilaceae; genus UBA4719. Next base: position 23,429 of record DASRUA010000017.1, on the reverse strand, counting down.
CTGCGAGCCTCCATCTGTGTCCTCGGCCCACTGGTGGCCCGGTGCGGCAGGGCGGATGTGGCGGTTCCCGGCGGTGACGCGATCGGGTCGCGCGGTCTGGACATGCACGCCGCGGGCCTGGAGAGGCTGGGAGCCACGGTGCACGTCAACCATGGCTATCTCATCGCCGAGGCGCCAGAAGGCCTGCATGGCGGCGACATCCGACTGGATTTCCCGAGCGTGGGCGCCACCGAGAACATCCTGATGGCAGCGGTGCTGGCCAAGGGGCGGACCCGGGTGACCAACGCCGCGCGCGAGCCCGAGATCGTTGACATCGCAGCGTTTCTGAGCGAGATGGGGGCCCGGATCGAGGGCGCCGGAACATCGGTCATCGAGGTGGAGGGTGTCAGCGCGCTGACCGCCGTGTCGCACGAGGTGGTGCCCGACCGTATTGCGGCTGGCACTTGGGCGTTCGCCGCGGCCACCACCGGTGGCGACGTCGAGGTGGTCGGCGCCGTACCAGCGCACCTGGGCACGGCACTGGATCTCTTGGCGGGCGCCGGTTCGGACATCACGGTGACCGATCGTGGATTTCGGGTCACAGCGTCAGAGCGGCGATCGGCGTTCGACGTGGCCACCCTGCCCTACCCTGGATTCCCCACCGACCTGCAGCCCTTTGCTCTGGTCTACAACGCGGTGGCCCACGGCAGCGCCATGGTTACCGAGAACGTCTTCGAGGCGCGTTTCCGCACCGTGCAGGAGCTTGCCCGCCTGGGGGCCGAGGCGCGGGTCGATGGCCACCACGTCATGCTGCACGGGGTGGAACGGCTCTCCGGGGCCCCAGTCCAGGCCAGCGATATCCGGTCTGGGGCCGCCCTCGTCATAGCAGGCCTGGTCGCCGATGGTGAGACGACGGTCAGCCGGGCCTACCATATCGACCGCGGCTATGCGGGCTTTGCCGAGGCGCTGCGCGGACTCGGCGCCGACGTCACCCGCGAACCGGACGAGGCCGCGCCTTATCTCTGATGCTTTCGCCCGGTGGTCTCTCGTCCGGCGGGCTCTGCGTCCGGTGGGCCATTGCCCCGGTGAGTTCTGCTCCATCGGTCTTTTTCCAGCGAAGTCCCTTGGCCGGGTCGATCTGGATCGTTGCTGAATCGTTATCCTCCGTTTCCCAGGGGTTTGGCATGCAGAGGCGTCAGGATAGACATAAGTCACGGGCGGGGTTCCCGGGCGAGAACGGTGGCTCGAGGGGAGCTGGGCATGGCCTTCATCGCTGTGGGGAGACAGCCTGTATGCGTGGCAGAGATCTCTGCCGGGCAGGAGGTCGCGGTTTCCGGTCGGCTGGATGTGAACACGGTGTCCGAGGTCAGGCTGGCCCTGCACGACATCCTGGATCGGGGATCGGGTGACCTGCTGATCCATCTGGCCGATGCCGAGGTCCATGACGCCACTGGGCTCGGGGTGATCGTCGGCATCCATCATCGCGCGCATGGCGTGGGTCGCCGACTCGTTCTCGTCGATGTCTCGCCCCGCCTCGAACGACTGCTGCGTGCATCCCGCCTGCATCGGGTCCTGGCCCGTGGGCCGGGGGAAGCTGAGGTCACCGTGGTGACTTCCGCCGGGGCTATGGCGCATCCTGCTGACGATGTGGCGTCTTTCACTGAGACTGTGGCTCCTTTCACCGAGTGACGACCTCCTCATAGGGCTGTGCCACCCGGTACATTCAGCGTTATGTCAGAGGCAGAGACTGATCGCCCCAGCAAGCGCCCAGCCACGCGCCCGGGCAAGGACCCCGCGTGGGTCATGCGCACCTATGCCGGCCACTCCAATGCCGCCGCCAGCAACGAGCTCTTTCGGCGCAACCTGGCCAAGGGACAGACCGGTCTCTCAGTCGCCTTTGACCTGCCGACGCAGACCGGCTACGACCCGGACCACGCTCTGTCCCTCGGTGAGGTCGGCAAGGTCGGCGTGCCGATCTCGCACGTCGGCGACATGCGGGCGCTCTTCGCGGACCTTCCGCTGGCCCAGATGAACACCTCGATGACCATCAACGCCACTGCCATGTGGCTGCTTGCGATGTACCAGGTGGTGGCCGAGGAGCAGGCCGTTGCGGCGGGCCAGGATCCTGCGGCAGCGGTGAAGGCGCTCACCGGGACGACCCAGAACGACATCATCAAGGAGTACCTCTCCCGGGGCACCTACGTCTTCCCGCCGCAGCCCTCCCTGCGGCTGATCACTGACATGGTGGCCTACACCGTCGCCGAGATACCCAGGTGGAACCCGACCAACATCTGCAGCTACCACCTCCAGGAGGCGGGCGCCACGCCGGTGCAGGAGATCGCGTTTGCCATGTGCACCGCAATAGCGGTCCTGGACGCTGTCCGCGACTCGGGTCAGGTCCCGCCGGAGCGTTTCGGCCAGGTCGTCAAGGCGATCTCCTTCTTCGTCAACGCCGGTGTGCGGTTCGTCGAGGAGATGTGCAAGATGCGCGCGTTCGTGCAGCTCTGGGACGAGCTCACGCTTGAGCGGTATGGCGTGACTGACTCCTCCCAGCGCCGGTTCCGGTACGGCGTCCAGGTCAACTCGCTGGGCCTGACCGAAGCCCAGCCGGAGAACAACGTCCAGCGCATCGTGCTGGAGATGCTCGCCGTAACGCTCTCCAAGGATGCAAGGGCCAGGGCTGTGCAGCTGCCGGCGTGGAACGAGGCGCTCGGGCTGCCCAGGCCGTGGGACCAGCAGTGGTCTCTTCGGATGCAGCAGGTGCTGGCCTTCGAGTCTGACCTGCTGGAGTATGACGACCTGTTTGCCGGATCCAGCGTGGTCGAGGCCAAGGTGGCCGAGCTGATCGAGGGGGCCAGGGCAGAGATCGACCGGGTCCAGGAGATGGGTGGCGCGGTTGCGGCGGTTGAGTCGGGTTACATGAAGTCGGCGATGGTGGCTTCACACTCGCTGCGGCGCCAACGGATCGAGGCCGGCCAGGACGTCGTGGTGGGCGTCAACAAGTTCGCGACGACCGAGCCGAACCCGCTCACCGCCGACCTTGATGCCGCGATCATGACGGTGGACCATGACGTTGAGGCCAGGGCCGCCGCCGCGGTCATCGCTTGGCGCAAGGATCGCGACTCCACCGAGTCTGGCCGCAGCGCAGCCCAGTCGGCGCTCGCCCGTCTGGTCAGGGACGCACAGTCCGGGGCCAACCTGATGCCGGCGTCCCTGGATGCTGCCCGGGCTGGTCTCACGACGGGGGAGTGGGCCCAGGGGCTGCGGGACGTCTTCGGTGAGTACCGAGCGCCCACAGGGGTTTCCGGGTCCGTGGGGGTCAGCGAGGCTGCCGTGGGAGGCGAGCTTGCGAAGGTGCGTGAGCGGGTCCGCGCCACGGGTGAGGAGTGCGGCGTACGACTGCGCATCCTGGTGGGCAAGCCCGGCCTTGACGGCCACAGCAACGGCGCCGAGCAGGTCGCTGTCCGGGCGCGTGACGCCGGTTTCGAGGTCATCTACCAGGGCATCAGGCTGACACCTGAGCAGATCGTGGCTGCTGCGGTGGCTGAGGACGTTCACTGCGTCGGCCTCTCGATCCTCTCGGGCTCGCACATGGAGCTGGTCCCGCGGGTTCTGAATGGTCTGAAGGCAGCCGGCGCCGGTGATCTGCCAGTCATCGTCGGCGGCATCATCCCGGACCGGGACGCTGCGAGACTGCGTGGCATGGGAGTCGCTGCGGTGTTCACGCCCAAGGACTTCGGGCTGACCGAGATCATGGGCGGCATCGTCGACGTGATCCGGGCCTCCCGCGGACTGTCCGCGCAAGAGTGACCTCAGATGAGCAGCACAAGGCTGTCGGTCTTCATCGCCTCGAGCCTCGACGGGTACATTGCGACCCGTGACGGGAGTCTGGCATGGCTGGAAGAGGCCGCGAGCAGTGATGAGGACTACGGATACGCGTCCTTCCTGGAAAGCGTGGATGCGCTCGCCATGGGGCGAGGGACCTACGACCACATCGCGTATCTCGACCCGCTGCCCTTCGGTGGTCGTCCGCTGTTCGTGTTCACCCACCGCCCGCCGCAGCCGCGGGAAGGGGTCACCTTCTGGCAGGAGTCGCCTCGGACGGCATTGGAGCGCTGGAACAGGAACGGGCTTGGCCGGGTCTACGTCGACGGCGGTGCTCTCATCAGCGACTTTCTCGCACAGGGGCTGATCGATGATCTGGTCGTCACCAAGGTTCCCGTTCTTCTGGGAGACGGCGTACCGTTGTTCCACCCCATCCCGGTGAGCACAGAGCTGCGACTCGAGGCGGTCAAGAGCTGGCCCAGCGGTTTCGTGAGCCTCACCTATTCCAGGGTGCCGAAAGTTGGATCATGAGCGATCTCCAATGTCCTGCCACGCTGCTCATCGCCCGCCATGGCGAGGCGAGGTATGCCGGATCCGCCAGGGAAGGCGTCCTGTCAGATGAGGGTGACGCACTGACGGACAGGGGCCGCGGGCAGGTGCGCCACCTCGTCGATCAGGTGCGTTCGCGCCGGGTTGCCGCGGTGTACAGCAGCCGGATGGCACAAGCCGTCGAGTCGGCCGAGCTGGCGGCCTCCGAGCTGAGCCTGCTGCCCGTCGCCGTGGACGGCTTGGAGGAGTTCTCGGTCGGTGATCTTGCGGGGGTGAGCATCCATGACGAGCGGGCGAAGCGGGTCTTCGACGCGTGGCTGCTCGGGGACCTCGACATCGGCTGTCCCGGCGCGGAAGACGGCCACCTCGTCGTCAAACGGTTCACGGAGGCGATCGGCGGGATCGCCGACACCCATCGGGGGGAGGCCGTCCTCGTGTTCACCCACGGTGGGGTGATGTCACTGGCGATCCCAAGAGTCTCGGTCAACGCGGGCAGGGACGTCGCGGCTCAGCGCTTCCTGCCCAGCTGCGGCGTCGCAGAGGTGGAGGTTGACGTCGACGGCTGGCGGCTCGTGGCCTGGCCGCGCACGAGGGACCTAGAACAGACGTGAGCTCACATCGTCGATGCCCTTGAGCGCCTCATAATCCAGAGTCACGCATCGTATGCCGCGGTCCTTGGCCAGGGTGCGCGCCTGCGGCTTGATCTCCTGGGCGGCAAAGACACCGACGACCGGCGCGAGGTGCGGGTCGCGGTTCATCAGCTCGAGGTAACGGGTGAGCTGCTCGACGCCGTCGATGTCCCCCCGGCGCTTGATCTCGACAGCAACCGCCGCCCCTGAGGCGTCCCTGCAGAGGATGTCGACGGGCCCGATGGCGGTCATGAACTCCCGGCGGACCAGGGTGTAGCCCTCGCCCAACGTGCCGATGTGCTCGGCCAGCAGCCTCTGCAGGTGTGCTTCGGCGCCATCCTTGACCAGACCCGGGTCCACGCCGAGCTCATGGTCGGAGTCATGCAGCACCTCGTGCAGCTGAATCCGGAGGCGGTCGTCGGACTTGGCGTGCTGGACCACCCAGATCAAAACGACGCCGTCGGCGATCTCGTCATCCTCGGGGAGGACCTCGGCCATCGCACATGGAGGTGACATCCAGTTCAACGGCTTGTAGGACCCCCCGTCGCTGTGGACGAGCACCGACCCGTCCGCCTTGACCACCAGCAACCGGGTTGCCAATGGCAGGTGGGCCTGGAGCCGACCCTCGTAATCCACGCTGCACCGGGCTATGACAAGTCGCACGGCCGGAATCTTACCGAGTCGGGCCGGGGCGTGATCATCGCCTCGCGGCTGTGGCCTCCCCAAAGTCTGGGTTCCTCTGACAGACTCAGCGACATGGCTCATGACTTCGTAACAGTCGGCGTGATCGGACTTGGCACCATGGGTGCGGGCATCGTGGAGGTGTTCGCCCGCAATGGCCTCGATGTCGTCGCGGTCGAGGTGTCGCCGGAGGCCGTCGAAAAGGGCCAGGCGGTGCTGCGGCACTCGACCGACCGGGCCGTCTCCCGGGGCAAGCTCACAGAACAGGAGCAGACCGAGCTGCACGCTCGGGTGCGCTGCACCACCGATCTCGCCGACCTCGCCGAGTGCGACTTCGTGATCGAGGCAGTCCCAGAGCAGCTTGATCTCAAGCGTGACGTCTTTGCCCAGCTGGACCAGATCGTGAAGCCCGAGGCGATCCTGGCCACCAACACCTCCAGCCTGTCCGCCACCGAGATCTCGGTGGCCACCGAGCACCCGCGCAGGGTCGTCGGTATGCACTTCTTCAACCCGCCGACGGTGCAGAAGCTGGTCGAGGTGGTTCGCACAGTCGTCACCGAGGATGCCGTCATAGAGGACGTCAAGGCGCTCACCGAACGGCTTGGCAAGATGCCCGTGGTGATCGGTGACAAAGCCGGCTTCATAGCCAACGCACTGCTCTTCGGCTACCTCAACCACGCCGTTGACATGTACGAGAGCCGTTATGCCACCCGCGAGGACATCGACGCCGCGATGCAGCTCGGCTGCGGACTTCCGATGGGCCCGCTGGCTCTGATGGACCTGATCGGCCTCGACACGGCGTACGAGATCCTGGACACGATGTACAAGCAGGGACGTGACCGGCTGCACGCGCCGAGCCCGATCATCAAGCAGATGGTCACCGGTGGGCTCAAGGGTCGCAAGACCGGCCGCGGTTTCTACACCTACGACGAGGCCGGCAGCTCGAAGGTCGTCCCCGACAACCTCACGCCCCTCGAGGGCGGCGCCCACGAGGGCGGCCTGCGAACCGTGAGAACCGTTGGCGTCGTTGGCTCCGGCACGATGGCGACCGGGATCATCGAGGTCTTCGCCAAGGCCGGGTATGACGTGACGTACGTTGCGCGCTCGGAGGCCAAGGTCGACGCGGTGAAGGTTGCCCTCGCCAAGAGCCTGGAAAAGGCGGTCCAGCGGGGCAAGCTCACGGACGCCGACCGTAACGCGGTCGCCGGGCGTCTGACCGGCACCACGGCTCTGGAGGACCTGGCCCAGGTCGACCTGGTCGTCGAGGCCGTTGTGGAGGACCTCAAGGTCAAGCAGGCGCTGTTCGAGAACCTTGACGAGATCTGCAAGCCGGGCGCGATCCTGGCCACCACCACCTCCTCGCTGCCGGTCATCGAGTGCGCCGTGATGACCAAGCGCCCTCAGGACGTCGTGGGCATGCACTTCTTCAACCCAGCCCCGATCATGAAGCTCGTCGAGGTCGTTCATACGGTGTCGACCGCCGATGACGTCGTGGCCACGACCCAGGATCTCTGCCGCAAGATCGGCAAGCATCCGGTGACCTGCGGGGACCGCGCCGGTTTCATCGTGAATGCATTGCTCTTCCCCTATCTCAACGACGCGGTCAAGATGCTAGAGGCGCACTATGCCAGCGCCGATGAGATCGACACCGCCATGAAGATGGGCTGCGCCTACCCGATGGGCCCGTTCGAGCTCCTCGATGCGGTCGGTCTCGACGTCTCCCTCGCTATTCAGCGCGAGCTCTACCTCGAGTTCCGTGAGCGCGGGTTCGCCCCTGCGCCGCTGCTCGAGCACCTCGTCACCGCCCGTTATCTGGGTCGAAAGGCGGGACGCGGCTTCCGCACCTACCCCTGATACCTGGGCTGGTACCTGCGCCCACGACTTCGTTGGCGCCTGCGACAATTGGGACATGTCCAGACCGAATCGCCGACGTCGTGAGGACACCGAGCTCGATCTGGACCGTGCCATCGGCGGGGTCCCTCGCCGTGAGTCCCACAGCGACGGGGAATGGTTCGTCCGCCGGGTCAGTGGCGCCGGCTCGGACAAGTCCTTCCGCTGCCCGGGCTGTCAGCAGGAGGTGTCACCAGGCACAGCTCATGTCGTCGCCTGGCCGGCTGACGGCATGGGCGGACTGGAAGACCGCCGCCATTGGCACACACCCTGCTGGACCGCCCGTGGCCGGCGCACACCCAGAGGATCTTCTCGATGACGTGGGCTGTGCGAAGATGCTGCGATGACTGTGTGGCCCCTGGATGACTGCGGCCCTTCGATGACTGTGCTGTCTCAATGAGTGCTGCTGGCGCTCGGACGATTCGGGCCAACACGGTTCTGCCCGCCCGGCGTCGCGACATCGAGCTGCACACCGCGGACGGTCTGCGCCTTGTGGGGGAGCTGGCCCTGCCTCTTGAGCGGGATCCGGTCGCCACCCTCGTGACCCTGCACCCGCTGCCGACCCATGGCGGCTTCATGGACAGCCACGTGTTCAAGAAGGCGTCCTTCCGCCTGCCGGCGCTTGCCGACATCGCCGTCCTGCGTTTCAACACCCGTGGCACGACCTCGCCCCGTGGCACGTCTGAGGGAACCTTTCACGATGCCCGCGACGAACGCTTCGACGTCGCCGCGGCCATCGAGTTCGCCCGGGTCGCCCGCGACCCCGAGCTCGTGAACCGATGGCTGCTCGGGTGGTCGTTCGGAACCGACCTTGCCCTGATGTACGGCAACGACCCCGCCGTTGCGGGCGCCATCCTGCTCAGCCCCCCGCTCAAGTACAGCGGCCCGGAGCACTTGCAGGGGTGGGCCCGCTCGGGCAAGCCACTGGTCGCGCTCGTGCCCGAGCTCGACGACTACCTGAGACCCGAAGAGGCGGCGCAGCGGTTCAGCACCATTCCCCAGACAAGGGTCGTGGGCGTCGAAGGCGCCAAGCACCTGTGGGTGGGGGAGAACTTCGTCCGCCGGGCGCTTGACGAGATCGTGGCCACCGTGAGCCCGGGCGCCGCCCCGTTGCCGACCACCTGGGAAGGTGAGGTTGGCGAGTAGTCGTGAGGTCGCAAAGATCGACCCAAATTGGCAAGTTGTGCGCGCAGGAGCACCGCGTAGTAGTCGCTGAACTCGGCGGGCGGATTCCCGAGACAGTAGGTGCGCGTCTCATCGGAGCAGTAGCCGGCTTCGGTCGTGCCACCGATGTCGACCACGACCGTGTCGCCGGCCTCGAGCACCCGATCGGACACTTCCGCGTGCGGGCTGGCGCCGTTGGGCCCGGCAGCCACGATGACGAAGTCGACCCGGGTGTGACCTTCGGTGATGATCGCGTCGGCTATGTCACGACCCACCTCGCGCTCGGTGCGACCGACCCGCAGCCCCATTCAGCCATCCGGGCGTGCACCCGGTCGATGGCCGCGCCGGCGCGACGCAGGGCCTGGATCTCGGCCGTGCTCTTGTTCATTCGCAGCCGGCGCAGCACCGGGCCGGCCACGACCTGCTCTACCTGAGGCATCGCGGCCCGAAACGCGAGCACCTTCTCGGCCCACATGTGGTCGTCCAGGGCGACTGTGCTGACGCTGCCCAGGACCCTGGCCACCAGCGCCACCAGCGCCACCGGGTCCTCGGTCTCCTGCCAGGGCACGATCCGCACGCCGAGCCGGGAGATCGGTGACGCCTGGGCGGCCGGTTCCTCCAGGGCGGGTACCACCAGGGACGGTTCCCCGGTGACGGGCAGGACCAGGCAGGTCAGCCGTTCCAGAGGCAGGGCGTCATACCCGGTCAGGTAGCGCAGGTCGGCGCCCGGAGTGACCAGCAGCGCATCGAAGCCCGCCTGTAGCAGCCCGCTGCTGGCCCGGTCCATCCGGTCGGCAAGATCCTTGTCGGCAGCCATCGACTCTCCTCTACTCGATCTTGCCCATGACGCGTTTCACGAAGGGTGCACCGGCCACCGCGACGAGGCCGGCGACGCCAATGTAGATCGCCACACTGTTGAAGACGTCGCCCGCGCTCTTGTTCTCCAGCGTTCCCGCCGTCAGACCGGCAAAGAGGTTGCCGAGCGCCGTCGCCACAAACCACAGCCCCATCATCTGGCTGATCCGGTCGCGGGGCGCGAGCTTGGTGATCGAGGACAACCCGACAGGCGAGAGGCACAGCTCGCCGACGGTGTGCAGGAAGTAGGTCACGACGAGCCAGGTGATCGCCACCGAGCCCTCCTTGGTCGCGCCCGCGGCACCCCAGGCCAGCACGAAGAACCCAGCCGACAGGCCGAGCAGGCCGAGCGCGAACTTCATCGGGATCGACGGGTTCTTGTTCCGGTGCGCAAGCCAGGTCCACAGGTAACCGAAGACCGGCGCGAGGATGATGATGAAGATCGGGTTGACGTTCTGCAGCCACGACGTCGGCATCTCCCAGCCCATCACGTTGCGGTTGGTGAGCTTCTCCGCAAACAGGTTCATCGACGAGCCGGCCTGCTCGAAGCCCGACCAGAAGATTGCCGACAGGACGAAGAGCCACACGACGACGAGGATGCGTCGCTTGTCCTCGCGTCCGTAGCCGGCACGCAGCAGCAGGTAGCCGAAGTAGATCACGGCGATCACGACGATGCCGTAACCAAGCCACCGCGCCACGTCGGTCACCGGGAGGCTGATGATGCCCGAAACGCCCAGCCCGATCAGCAGGCCCACCGTGGCCAGGACAGTCACGGTGACGGAGTAGAACTTGACCGACAGAGCGGCCTTGGCCGCCTTGTCCTCGACAGCGGGGCGCAGGCCGGCCTCACCGAGGTACTTGGCACCCATGCGGTACTGGACGAGCCCGAACAGCATGCCGAAACCCGCGGCGGAGAAGCCCCAGTGGTAGTTGACCTTCTCACCGATGGTGCCGCAGATGAACGGGCCCATGATCGCGCCCATGTTGATGCCCATGTAGAAGATGGAGAAGCCCGCGTCCCGGCGCGCCCCGAGATCGACGGCATCGACCTTGCCCGGGTTCTGCCCCCCAGGGTTCTGCTTCCCCAGAAGGCGAGCCCGCACGTCATACAGCTGGCCAACGATGCTGGAGACGTTGGGCTTGAGCAGTCCGGTACCCACGATGATGAAGAACAACCCGGCAAAGAAGGTTGGCAGCACCGGCAACCCGATCAGCGGGGCGGCAAGGGTGAAATGACCGATGGCGATGATGCAGCCACCGACGAAGACCGCGCGTTGCTGACCCCACAGCTTGTCGGCGACCCAGCCGCCGGGAAGGGCGAGCAGGTAGACCATGGACGTGTAGAGGCCGTAGATGGCGGTCGACGTCTTGACGTCCAACCCGAGCCCGGCATTGGTTCCGGTGACTGCTGCTGTCATGAAGAGCACGAGCAGTGCTCTCATGCCGTAGTAGCTGAACCGTTCCCACACCTCGGTGAAGAAGAGCGTGGATAGGCCACGAGGATGGCCGAACCGCATTCCCTCGTCGGTTTTCGCCGCCGCGACGTCGGGTGACTCCAGGACTGTGCTGGCCATGTTTGGGCCCTTCACTATCTGGCGCTACGCCTCGGGCAGGTACCGGCCCGAGGCCAGGCCCCAGATCTTGGAGACCGCGCGATTGTAGGCTACAGACACGGAGTGCGAAAGGACTAAACGAGATTTGTCTCAGGCCTTGGTCGCTCGATTCGATCAACGGTCGTCTTGACCGTCTCAGCGGCATCCTGACGAGGTTTGCCTCGATCGAATGTGCCCGGTCAGGCGGGATTTTCTCAGGTATCCCGGAAACGGTTGATCGCGGGCAGGAGCGCTTCCCTTTTCTCCAGGTCCGTGGCGCCGAGACCGATTTGCGGGGCGAGGGCGAGCACGCCGACCTTGCCCTGGTGCAGGTTTCGGTGGACGTCGTAGGCAGCCTGACCGACCTGGTCGAGGGAGTACGTCTTGCTCAGCGTCGGGTGGATGAGACCCCGGTGGATGAGGTCGTTGGCCTCCCACGCCTCGCGGTAGTTGGCGAAGTGCGAGCCGACGATGCGTTTGAGGCTCATCCAGAGGTAGCGGTTGTCATACTCGTGCAGGAACCCCGAGGTTGACGCACAGGTCACGATGGTGCCCCCCCTGCGCGCGACGAAGACGCTGGCGCCGAAGGTCTCGCGGCCTGGGTGCTCGAAGACGATGTCGGGGTCCTTGCCGCCGGTCAGCTGGCGGATCTTGGCGCCGAGGCGCTTCCACTCGCGGGGGTCCTGGGTGTTCTGGTCCTTCCAGAACTGGTACCCCTCACCGGTGTCGCGGCTGCGGTCGATGACGAGCTTGGCCCCCATCTTCCGGCAGAGCTCGGCCTTGTCAGGGCTGGAGACCACGCAGATCGGGGTGGCGCCGGAGGCGAGCGCCATCTGGGTGGCGTACGAGCCGAGTCCTCCGCTGGCACCCCAGATGAGCACGACGTCGCCGAGCTTCATCCCGGCACCGTTGCGCGAGACGAGCTGACGGTATGCCGTGCTGTTCACCAGCCCGGGCACGGCAGCCTCCTCCCAGGTGAGGTGGCCGGCCTTGGGCATCAGCTGGTTGGCCTTGACCAGTGCGAGGTGGGCCAGACCACCAAAGTTGGTCTCGAAGCCCCAGATGCGCTGCTCCGGGTCCAGCATCGTGTCGTTGTGACCGTCGGCGTGTTCGAGCTCCACGGACAGGCAGTGTGCGACGACCTCGTTGCCGGGTTTCCAGGCGTTGACGCCGGGGCCCGTCCGCAGGACGACGCCGCAGAGATCGGAGCCGACCACGTGATAGGGGAGGTCGTGCTTCTTGGTTGCCGGCGACATCCGGCCATAGCGCTCGAGAAAGCCGAAGGTGGACATGGGCTCGAAGATGGAGGTCCACACCGTGTTGTAGTTGATGGCGCTGGCCATCACGGCCACGAGCGCCTCGCCCGGGCCGAGCTCGGGGACGTCGACCTCTTCCACGTGCAGGCTCTTGCGTGGGTCCTTGTCCCGGCTGGCCATGCCGGCAAACATGTCGACCTCGTCCTTGTGCACCGTGACGGCGCGGTATCTCGCCGGGATCTCCAGTGCGGCATACGTTTCCGGCGATCGGTCGCCGGAGAGGATCGCATCGCGAATGGCCTGCATCGTGGTACTCCTCAGAACGAGTGGGCGAGTCAGAACCTGCTGCCTCGGTTGTAACAACGTCTGGGCTGAAACGCTATGGGTGCTGGAAACGCTATGGGTGCTGGAAACGCTATGGGTGCTGAAGACACCGTGGTTGCTGGAAGCACTGTCCGGGCTGGGCTGAACCACCGGGTCCGCTGAACACCATGGGTGCTGAAACTCTGTGTTCGCTGAAACTACTTGTCAGCGGGCCGGAAGGGGAAGGCCAGGTGAACTTCCGCACACGGTGACCTCGCTCACCGCAGGCGGCACAGCTTCGAGACCGTCGCGAATGCGAGTCCATCTGCCTTGAGCACGGTGAGCAAGGTGTTCCTCCGGCTACCGCCGGTGGCTCAGTGTGCGGTGGCGGCAGCCGGCTCGACGAGCTCGACCAGAATCCCGCCCGCATCCTTGGGGTGGATGAAGTTCACCCGGCTGTCGGAGGTGCCACGCCGCGGCGCGTCGAACAGCAGGCGAAGTCCACGCTGACGCAGTGTTGCCGACACGGCGTCCAGGTCGACGACGCGATAGGCCACCTGCTGGATCCCGGGGCCCGAACGATCGAGGAACTTGGCGATCGTCGACTCCGGCGTGAGCGGTGCCAGCAGCTGGATGCATGAGCCGGACGCGCCCACAGCCATCATCGCCTCGCGGACGCCCTGCTCCTCGTTGACCTCTTGGTGCTGCAGGGTCATCCCATAGGTGTCGCGGTAGAAGGCGATTGCGGCATCGAGGTCGTTCACAGCCACGCCAACGTGGTCGATCGCGGTGAAAAGGTCTGCAGGCTGTTGGGTCATGTGAGCCAGCCTATGCGAACCGCAGACAACCCCCGGTCGGTTTGGACAGGTATGGGGTGTCTTGATCACCGCGGTTCACTGACTGCGCTGCGCGGCTAGGATGACGGCAAAAAGGCGTGCTCGCACGTTTCGGGCGCACTCGTCTACCTACTTGTTGGAGGCACTCACATGAGCGAAAGTCCCGTATCGGTGATCGTTGCCGGAGCCCGCACCCCGTTGGGTCGCATGCTGGGCTCCCTGAAGGACTTCTCCGGAGTGGATCTGGGCGGCCTGGCCATCAAGGGCGCCCTGGAGAAGGCCGGCTTGCGAGGCGACCAGGTGGACTACGTGATCATGGGCCAGGTGCTGACCGCCGGCGCCGGCCAGATCCCCGCACGCCAGGCCGCTGTGAAGGCCGGCATTCCGATGAACGTCCCCGCGCTGAGTATCAACAAGGTGTGCCTGTCAGGGATTGACGCGATCGCGCTGGCCGACCAGCTGATCCGCGCGGGTGAGTTCGAGATCATCGTGGCTGGTGGCCAGGAGTCGATGTCCAACGCTCCGCACATGCTGGAGAGGAGCCGCGCGGGCTTCAAGTATGGCGATGTCACGATGCACGATCACATGGACCGCGACGGTCTGTGGGACTCGTTCACGGACCAGGGCATGGGATTGCTGACGGAGGAAGGCAACACCGGTGACGTGCAGTTCTCCCGCGCCGAGCAGGACGCGTTCTCGGCCCGCAGCCACCAGCTCGCCGCGCGCGCCTGGAAGGACGGACTTTTCGACGACGAGGTCGTTGCGATCTCGATTCCTCAGCGCAAGGGCGACCCGATCGAGTTCAAGACCGACGAGAGCATCCGTGCGGACACGACCGCCGAGACTCTGGCCAAGCTTCGCCCCGCGTTCAGCAAGGACGGCACCATCACGGCCGGCTCTGCGTCACCGATCTCCGACGGCGCCGCGGCCGTCGTGGTGATGAGCAAGGCGAAGGCCGAAGAGCTGGGCCTGACCTGGCTTGCCGAGATCGGCGCCCACGGTGTCGTCGCAGGCCCAGACTCCTCGCTGCAGAGTCAGCCTGCACAGGCCATCGCCAGGGCCTGTGCGAAGGAGGGCATCAGCCCGGGGGACCTCGACCTGGTCGAGATCAACGAGGCCTTCGCCGCGGTGGGGCTGGCCTCCACGAAGATTCTCGGGATCAACGCAGACAAGGTCAACGTCAATGGAGGCGCGATCGCCGTCGGGCACCCCATCGGCATGTCCGGGGCCCGGATTACCCTGCACCTCGTGCTGGAGCTCAAACGCCGTGGTGGCGGCGTCGGTGCGGCCGCTCTCTGCGGTGGCGGCGGGCAGGGAGACGCACTGATCGTGCGCGTCCCCCAGCAATGACCTCGAAGCTGACCTCAACGTTGAACCCTTGATGATGGCAAGCAGACCCGTTGATGTTCCTGCCCTGGTCGAAGCGGCCAGGGCAGGAGCTCCGCGTGCCGTCGCCCGGCTCATCTCGCTGGTCGAGGACGGCCATCCGGCGCTGCGCGAAGTGATGGCGGCTCTCGCGCCGCACACCGGCCGGGCGCACATCTTCGGCATCACCGGTAGCCCCGGGGTCGGCAAGTCGACGATTACCAACGCGCTGGTCGGTGCGCTGAGGGCTCGAGGCAAGCGAGTCGGCATCCTGGCAGTCGACCCGTCTTCGCCGTTCTCAGGCGGCGCTTTGCTGGGTGACCGGATCCGCATGCAGGATCATGCACTTGACCCGGGGGTCTATATCCGTTCGATGGCCAGTCGCGGTCACCTCGGTGGTCTTTCCTGGACGACTCCTCAGGCGCTGCGCGTCCTTGATGCCGCGGGCTGTGACGTCGTGGTGGTCGAGACTGTCGGCGTGGGCCAGAGCGAGGTCGAGGTGGCCGGTCTGGCTGATACCACCCTGGTGCTTCTCGCACCCGGGATGGGCGACGGCATCCAGGCGGCCAAGGCCGGAATCCTGGAGATCGGTGACATCTTCGTCGTGAACAAGGCAGACCGCGAGGGCGCCGACGCGACGGTTCGTGATCTTCGGCACATGATCAGCCTGGGGGACCGCTCCGAACCGGACCTCTGGCGCCCCCCGGTGCTCAAGACGGTTGCGGCCCGCGGAGATGGTATCGACGAGGTGATGGCCGCGATCGATGATCACTTCGCCTGGATGGAGGGTTCAGGGACGCTGCGGGATCGCCGCGTGCGTCGAGCGGGCGACGAGATCGAGGCGATCGCCATACAGGCGCTGCGCGCCCGAATAGGTGACCTGCGCCATGGACAGGGAGTGGACGAGCTCGCCGGGCATGTCGTGGACGGCACCAGTGATCCCTACGCCGCTGCCGACCGAATCCTGGCTGCGGTCACCTGAGCCGCGGTCACCTGAGCCGCCGTTACGTAGTTCAGTCGGACGTCGACATGTCTCGCGAGCCGGCATAGCTGTCCGCCGCCGGATCATGACCACCGGCGGTGGCTGCAGACTCCTCAGACGTTTCGGCATACTCAAGGGCTGCCGCGTGCTCAAGCTCGAGCAGTGAGTCGTTCCGGCGCTCCGCCTCGAATGCCGCGTGACCGCCCCGGAACCCGAAGAGTCGCTTGGTCCACAGGATGTACGCGACGGCGAACAGGTTGATGATCAGGGCGCCGACCCGCAGCCAGCTGACCTTGACCATGATCTCGTGGATCTCCAGCGGGATGAAGAGTGCCGTTGCCACGACGGCGACGTATTCGCCCCAGCGTTTCTTGAACCACAGACCGTAGGCCTCGACAAGCTCGAGGATGCCGTAGGCCAGGACCCCCAGCGCCACGAGCAACAGCGTGGAGTGCCTTGCCGTCAGGGCTTGCTGGATCAGGCGGACCGGGCCGCTCTCTTCAAGATCGACGCCGAACTTGTCCCCCAGCGGATCGAGGATGGGCAGGTACGTGTTCAGGACCTGCCTCAGCGCGCCACGGGCTCCGTCGAATCGCCAGACCCCGTAGGCCAGAGCCAGCAGGAGGGAGCCGCGGACGCCACGGTCGACCGCCAGGAACCGCAGGACGAACGTGTCCCGCAGAGCCTTGCCACGCAGGACGATCGGTGCGGCATTGGCCGGACCAGAACCTTGGGGCGCGCCCAGGATGTAGGCACCGCAGCGCAGGCAGCGCCAGGCATGCCCCGACGGAGTGGTGGTCTGCAACCTCGCCGCAAGGGCCGGCTCGGTCGGCGCGTAGGTGGCATGGCCGTGCAACCCGCACGAACGCGAGTTCCAGTCGAAGGTCGCGAAGGGACGCCAGCCGGGGCGAAGGGTCACGCCTTCGACTTTACGGCCTACCATCGGAAACATGCTTATCGCGTTCTCTGTCGCCCCCTCCCCGTCCGAGCCCGAGTCCACGGGGTCGGTCAGTGAGGCCGTGGCTGCGGCAGTCAGGGTCGTACGGGACAGCGGCCTTCCCAACCACACCGACTCGATGTTCACCACGGTCGAGGGAACCTGGGAAGAGTGCATGGATGTCGTGCGCCGAGCCTGCGAGGCGGTGGGAGCGTTCGGCCCGAGGGTCAGCCTGGTCCTCAAGGCCGACATCCGCCCCGGATTCGAGGGGGAGCTCACCGCCAAGGTCGAGCGCCTGGAGAAGGCCCTTGACCGCCAACGGCCTTCCTGAGCTTGAGCCTGCACCGAGGTGGCGGATGCGGCTCGAGGTGGACGAACCCGGGTCCAGGGTGGCCGCCGCCATCGATGAGGATGGGACGATCATCGGTCTGGCCACAGCCGGGGCCACGCGTGATGACGACGCCCCAACTGCCTGGGAGCTCTACTCGATCAACGTCACGGCCGCTCAGCGGGGCAGCGGGTTGGCTGACGACCTGATCCGGGTCACCGCCGGCGACAGCGACGCCATGGTGTGGGTTCTTGCGGAGAACGCGCGTGCTCAGAGCTTCTACCGCCGCCACGGCTTCCGGATGGATGGTGCCACCATGTTGGACGAGGTCACCGGTGCCACCGAGCTACGCATGGCCCGGCGGTCTGCCGAGCGCTAGCGTGTCGTCGTGGCCAAGCCCGTTGCCCTCCGGTTCGACCCGATCCGTCGTGCCTCCGACCTTTGGCGCGTTCGCTGGGGCGCACGATCGGAACCGGTCGCGATGGCCTCGGCAACCTCGATCATGCGTGTGCAGCAACTGCTCCTGGGTGACTTTGACGCAACGGTCGGTCGACACGGGCTGACGTTCGCGCGGTACGAGGCTCTGGTGCTGCTCGCGTTCAGCCGCGAGGGACGACTGTCGATGAGCAAGATCGGGCAGCGGCTCATGGTCCACCCGACAAGCGTCACGAACATCGTTCAGCGTCTGGTCGGCCAGGGTCTGGTTGAACGGGCTCCCAACCCGGCTGACGGTCGGGGAATGCTCGCAACCATTACTCCCGCGGGCCGCGAGGTCGTGGAAGCGGCCACCAGGGATCTCGTGGCCGCCGGGTTCAGCCTCGGTGCGCTGACCCCTGCCGAGCACGAACAGCTCTTTGCCCTGCTGCGCAAGGTGCGCGTCGCGGCCGGCGATTTCTCCGGTTAGCGGGGTTGGTGCCAAAACCTCATCCCCCATGGCAGTGACAATTACTAGGACGTCCTATTAAATGTCTCCATGACGACCGAGAGCACCCAGTCCACCGGAGTTCCGATGTCCGGCCGGGCCCGCTGGCAGCAGAGGTATGACGCGGCGCTCGCCAAGGGCCTGGTGCGTGATGCGGACTTCACGACCCTGTCCGGTGTTCAGGTCGACGCTGTCTACGGGCCTTCAGGCTCCGACGAAGAGGTGGCGGCGGCGATCCCTGGTTTTGAGCGGATCGGCTGGCCGGGAGAGTTCCCCTTCACCCGCGGGCTACACGCCACCGGACATCGCGGACGCCCGTGGACGATTCGGCAGTTCGCCGGCTTCGGAAATGCCAAGCAGACCAATGAGCGGTACAAGATGATCTTGAACCGCGGCGGCGGCGGCCTCAGCGTCGCCTTCGACATGCCGACCCTGATGGGCCGGGACTCGGATGAGTCGTTGAGTCTTGGTGAGGTTGGTCACTGTGGGGTGGCCATCGACTCGGCCGCCGACATGGAGATCCTGTTCAAGGACATATCCCTGGACCAGGTCACCACGTCGATGACGATCAGTGGCCCGGCGGTCCCCGTCTTCTGTATGTACATCGTCGCGGCAGAAAGACAGGGAGTCGATCCAGGCGTCCTGAACGGCACGTTGCAGACGGACATCTTCAAGGAGTACATCGCCCAGAAAGAGTGGCTGTTCGAGCCGGAGCCCCATCTGCGTCTCATCGGGGATCTGATGGAGTACTGCTCAGTCAACATCCCGGCATACAAGCCCTTGTCGGTTTCCGGGTACCACATCCGTGAGGCCGGAGCCACGGCCGCCCAGGAGCTCGCCTTCACCCTCGCCGACGGGTTCGGCTACGTGGAGCTGGGGCTTTCCCGAGGGATGGACGTCGACGTCTTCGCTCCCGGTCTGTCCTTCTTCTTCGACAGCCACCTCGACTTCTTCGAGGAGATTGCCAAGTTCCGCGCGGCCCGCAGGATCTGGGCGCGATGGATGCGTGACACCTACGGCGCCAAGACCGACAAGGCGCAGTGGCTGCGCTTCCACACACAGACCGCCGGTGTCTCACTTACGGCCCAGCAGCCGATCAACAACGTCGTGCGCACGGCTGTGCAGGCGCTCGCTGCGGTCCTGGGGGGCACGAACTCGTTGCACACGAACGCTCTTGACGAGACCTTGGCTCTGCCGACCGAGCAGTCGGCCGAGGTGGCACTGCGCACCCAGCAGGTGATCATGGAGGAGACCGGCGTCGTCAACGTCGCTGACCCCCTCGGTGGTTCCTGGTATGTCGAGGCCCTCACCGACCGGATCGAGGCCGATGCGGAAGCGATCTTCGACAACATCAGGGCCATGGGGGAGCTGGGCCGCGCACAGGGTCCTGACGGCAAGGTGTCGCACGCGGTCGGTCCGATGACGTCGGGCATCCTGCGTGGCATCGAGGACGGCTGGTTCATGTCCGAGATCGCGGACGCGGCATTCACGTACCAGATCGCTCTCGAGAAGGGCGATAAGAAGGTGGTCGGTGTCAACTGCCACACCGAGTCGGTCAGTGCGGAGCTGGAGATCCTGCGAGTCAGCCACGAGGTCGAGCTGGATCAGGTGACGACGCTGACCGCCCGCAGGGCGGCCCGTGACGAGGCCACCGTGGGTGCTGCCGTCCGCCACCTGGTCGAGGTCGCGGGGACGTCGCAGAACATGGTTCCCGCCATGCTCGATGCGGTTCGGGCCGAGGCCACGCTGGGCGAGATCTGCAACGCCTTGCGCGACGTCTGGGGCGTCTATCGGGAGCCGGCGCGGTTCTGATCCGGTTGGGCCGACGGTTGTCGTGATCGCCGTTTGTGGTTCCGTGCCGCCGAGATGGTTCTATGGTGGTGAGAACGACTCGTGGGCAGGTGGGCCTTCGTGATGACCACTCATCAACGTGAGGACAGAACTTGCCAGCATCAACCCGACGGGCTCTAGGCGCCGTCATCGCCGGCACGGGCATCGTACTCGTGGCTGTCGGAGCGTGGATCGTCATTATGCTCGGGCCCTCAGGTGAGGCGCAGTTCAGTGCCACCTCGAAGGCTCCTGGCGCCATAGCTGTCCCGTCCGATGTGCTCAATGCGGTGGATGTGCCGGTGCGCGTCACAGCAACCCGCGCGGATGGCGGTGCGCTCCTCCTGGCCGTGGCTCCCAGCCCTGATGCCCGCGCGATTCTGGCCGGCTCGGCCGTGTCGACGGTCAGCGGCTTGCACTATCCGGCGGGGCGACTTGACCTTCACGCTTCAGGGGCGGGCGCGCTGACTGACGTCAGCACGGCAGATATCTGGCGACTCAGCGCCACGGGGGCGGGTTCGGCCGCCCTGGTGGTCGACCAGGGCAGGGGACCCGAGACGGTGGTGGTCACTTCCGGTGATACCACCGCCCTGACCAATGCCAAGGTGACGTTGAGCTGGGCCGATCGCGCCTGGTTCTTCGAGGCTCTGGCCATGGCAACGATCGGGGCGGTCCTGGCCGCGTTCGCCCTCAACGATCTGTGGCAGGGCCGGCTTCTGACGGTCCGCAGCAATGTGGCCAAGGCTAAAGCCGCGGCCAAGACCTCCGAGGCCTCAGCATGACCCGCCAGGACTTGATCACGAAGGCCACGGCCGTGTTGAGACTTCGCCGCGATGACCTGCTCCGACAGGAGCTGATCACGAAGGCCGCGGCGGCGTTGAGGCTCCGCCGCGACGACCTGATCCGGATTGTGCGCGTCATCGTGGTGTCCGTCGTCTGTGTCGTGTCGGTCGTCGTGATCACGTCCGTGCCGGGATGGGGAGCCACACATGCCTTGCTGGGCATTCACGAGCCCCCGAAGGCGAGCACCACCTCGGCTCCGCTGACCGTCGACCAAGCCAAGAGGATCCTCAGCAGAACCTTCACGGCCGCCTACCTGGGGGAGACGACGACCGGCGCAGCTTCCCGCGCAGACCTGAGAACGGCATACACGAGTGAGGGTCTACGCGGGGTTGCCGGTCGGATCAAGCTGGCCAGTGTCCAGCCGGCGGTCGCGACATCCCCGCTCCTGGCGCCGCATCCCAAGCTTCTGGCCGTTTCCCGCGGTTTCGGCTTTCCTCGGTTCATCGTCGCCCAGACCGTGGCGCCGGATGGCGGCCTGCCCATCCTGCACCTCCTGATCTCCCCGGATGCCGCGACGCCGTACCGGATCAGCATGTCGGCCGAGATGGTGCCGCCGGCCACGGTCAAGCCCTTTGACCGGCTCAGCTCGGGTTCGCCGCTGGTCACAAACAGCACAGGACCTCTGGTAACCGCTCGCACAGGGCTGGCGGTGGCTCCCACTACTCTGATGAATCTCTACGCCGCGCAGATGGCCTTTCCAGCCAAGGCCGTCCCCAAGCCGCCGTTCGTGGCGGACTCCTTCTCGGGCCAGGTGCAGGCCGGAGCGGCTGGGGTTGCCAAAGGCGTTGCGTCCCAGGCCACCTTCAGCCAGGTCCACAAGGTCGCCCCGAACTCCGTGTATGCCGTGCGGCAAGCCAGTGGCGACGCACTGGTCTTCGGAGTCCTCGTGCGCACGGACTCCTTTGCGGTGAAGGCGGACCAGAACGTCAATACCGTTGCCAACAAAGAGTTTGTCCTGCTGACCGGCAAGAAGCTGATCACCAAGGCTGCCACGATGACCACCTTGGAGTTCGTCATCTTTGCCGTACCCCAAACCACGGGGCAGGCCACCCTGATTGCGGCCCGGGAGCAGATCGTCGCAGGGTCGGGCTCCTGATCGGAGCCGACATCAGGGAGAATGAACGCATGACTTCGAATCCCATCAGCTCGGCCGCCTTTCGTGGTGCCGTGGACCTGTCAACGCTCAGCCAGCCCAGCCCTGCGACCGGGGCGGCAGCTGGCAGCGGACTTGTGATCGAGGGCACCGATGGCGGTTTCCAGGCCATCGTCACCGGCACACAGACCGTTCCGGCGGTCGTGGTCCTGTGGTCGCAGCGTCTGCCGGCCTCGGCGGACTTCGTCGAGGTGCTGGCTTCAGTGGCAGCGTCCTACGAGGGACGCTTCCAGCTCGTGTCGGTCGACGTCGACGCCAACCCTGGCCTGTTGCAGGCCTTCCAGGCCCAGTCGGTGCCGGTGACGCTCGGGCTCGTGGCAGGTCAGCCGGTGCCGCTGTTCGCCGGTGCCCAGAGCGCTGAGCAGGTGCGCGTGTATATCGACGAGCTGCTCAAGCTGGCTGCCGAGCACGGTGTGACTGGACGGGCTGCCGTCGCAGCAACCGGCGAAGCTGAGGTCGAGCCCGAGCTGCCGCCGCTGCACCAGGAGGCGTTCGACGCGATCGAGCGTGACGACCTTGACGCCGCGGCCGCCGCTTACACCCAGGCGTTGGCACAGAACCCTGCTGACGACGACGCCGCAGTCGGGCTGGCCCACGTCAAGCTCATGCAGCGCACCGCAGGAGTCGACCAGAAGGCTGCTCGCGTTGCTGCTGCGGAGGCTCCAACCGATATCACGGCACAGATGCTGGTGGCCGATCTTGACGTCCTTGGCGGCCACGTCGAGGACGCCTTCGTGCGTCTGGTCGACGTGGTTCGGGCAACCGGCGGGGATGAGCGCGAGACGGTACGTGAGCACCTGGTCGAGCTGTTCGCGGTCGTTGGCGCCCATGACGAACGGGTGCAGAAGGCTCGTCGAGCACTCATGAGTGCGTTGTTCTAGGCCCATTCTCGGACCGCGGACTCATCCTGAGCGCCAAGACTTGCATCTTGGGCTGACCTGGCGTCCCGAGGCTAGAGTCTGGGCCATGACCGAAACACCGAAGATGACCCCTCCCACTGAGGCAGGGCGTGTGCGGTTCGACGTAGTGGTCGAGGAGCTCCGAAAGGAGCTGGACATCGTCAGTACGTCCATGTTCGGCATGCCGTCCGTCAAGCGCCGGGATGGCAAAGCGTTCGCGGGTCTCTACGGTGACGACATGGTCTTCAAGCTCGCGGGGGACGTGCACGCCAAGGCGCTGGCGCTCAGCGGCGCGCATCTCTTCGAGCCGATGGCCGGTCGACCCATGAAAGCCTGGGTCCAGGTTCCGCCGACCCACGAGACCCAGTGGGCGGAGCTTGCGCGTAACGCCGAGGCCAGCCTCGAAGGGTGAACTTCCTGAAGTGCCTTGTCTCTGAAATGCGTTGTTCTGCAATGATATTCACTGTGCATGAGGCTTCCGGTTGTCGGTCATGGGGGCTATAGTAGAACACATGTTCGATAAGTTCTCGCAGGCTCTCGCGTTGATGCGTGAGGCCTTCGAGGACGCCCAGGCCGGGTCGGGGTCCTTGCCGTGTGTGGATCTGGCCGCGGAG
>DASRUA010000016.1:0-41617 GCA_035655615.1 Dermatophilaceae bacterium | reverse complement strand
ACCACGACGGCATCGCCCACCTCGAAGCCCCAGCCGCGCAGCGCGTCGACGATGATCGGCCCCGACCTGTCCGGATAGACGCCCGCCGCCGCGCGGGTCGAGCAGGTGATGACCACGGCAGCTCCTTGGTTGGTCACGGCTGCACCCAGTCCCCGGACCTGCCGCCCGACTTCGCCGTGACCCGCACGTCGGTGATCCTGGCGTGCCTGTCCACCGCCTTGACCATGTCGATCAGCGCCAACGCCCCCACTGTCACCGCCGTGAGCGCCTCCATCTCCACGCCGGTCCGGTCAGCCGTGCGGACGGTCGCGCTGAGGTCCACCCCGTCGTCAGCCACCGTCAGATCGACCTCGACGGCGTGCACCCCGATCGGATGAGCCAGCGGGATCAGGTCCGGGGTGCGCTTGGCCGCCTGGATCCCTGCTATCCGGGCAACCGACAGCGCGTCGCCCTTGGGCACGGTCCCCTCACGAAGGGCAGCCACGGCCGCGGCCGAAAGGAGAACCCTGCCTGCCGCGCTGGCCGAGCGGATCGTCACTTCCTTGGCCGAGACATCAACCATGTGCGCCGATCCGTCGGCGCGCAGATGGCTGAGTCTGCTGCCTTCCCGCTCGGTCATGAGGCCTCCAGGATCGGTCCCAGCGGGTGGCAGCTCACCTGGTCGCCGGCCCGCACCGAGGTGACCTCAGCCGGTATGACGGCCAACGCGTTCGCCACTGCCAGAGAGCCCAGCGCGTGCGAGCCCTGAAAGCCGGCGATAGCCGCCGTGTGCCTGAGACCTTCGTGGGACGACTCGTGGGAAAGCAGCACCCGGGCATACTGCACCTTGCCGGCAGGCACGGCCCAGTCATGAGCCGCCACGGCGCTGACCATCGATGTCTCGTGCTGCGGGCGGCCGGCCATCAGCCGAAGCGCGGGTGCGACGAACACCTCGAACGAGACCAGGGCGCTGACCGGGTTGCCCGGGAGGGTGAACACCGGGATCTCGCCCTCGCCGATGACGCCGAAACCCTGTGGCATGCCGGGTTGCATGGCGACCTTGTCGAATCGCATCGTGCCGACGGCTGAGAGCACCTCCTTGACGGTGTCATAGGCGCCCATGCTCACTCCCCCGGTGGTGATCACGGCGTCGGCGCGCCGCAGCTGACTCTCGATAGTGGACAGGAACGTCTGGGCGTCGTCGGGCACGCAGCCGACCCGGAAGGGGATGCAGTCGAGGGCCCGAACGGCTGCGGTCAGCATCAGGCCGTTGCTGTCGACGACCTGACCGAACCCGGGGCGGGTGCCCGGCTCGATGAGCTCGTCGCCGGTGGAGATGACCACTACCCGGGGTCTGGGTGTCACCCTGACCTCGCCGGTGCCGACAGCGGCAAGGAGGGCGATCTGTCGAGGTCCGAGACGCGTGCCCTGACTCATCACCACATCACCGGCCTGGACGTCCTCGCCGGCCTCGCGCACGTGCTGGCCGGCGAACACCGATGCCGAGACGGTGACCGTGGTCAGACCACCATCGGTGAGCTCGACGGGAACGACGGCATCGGCGCCGTCCGGCATCGGGGCGCCGGTCATGATCCGCATGCTCTGCCCGGGAGCCAGGCTCAGCGTCTGGGTGTTGCCGGCGGCGATATCGCCGGCCACGGGCAAGACAACCGGTGCCGCATCGCCGGCAGCCGCGAGATCGGCGGCGTGCACGGCATACCCGTCCATGGCCGAGTTCCGAAAACCTGGCAGGGACACCTCACTGGTGACGTCCTGAGCCAGGACGCAGCCCTGCGCTTCGAGCAGGTCGAGACCGATCGGCGGCAGCCGCTGCACGGATTCGACGATACGCGAGAGATGCTCCTGGACGGTGATCACCGCGCGACAAGGTCCCGCGCCGCCGAGTCCCGCTCGGCCACGAAACCGGTGAGCCACGAGGAGAAGTCGGCGCCGAGCTCCCGATGGTCGACGGCAAGCCGGACCACGGCCTTGAGGTAGTCCAGCCGGTCGCCGGTGTCATAGCGTCGGCCACGGAAGATCACGCCATGCACGCCTCCGCCGGGCGCCGACGACGCGGCGCACTCCTGCAAGGCATCGGTCAGCTGGATCTCGTTGCCACGACCGGGCTGGGTCCTGGCCAGGATCTCGAATATCGACGGGTCGAGGATGTAGCGCCCGATGACCGCCAGGTTGCTCGGGGCATCGGCCGGATCGGGTTTCTCGACCAGCCCCGTGACGCGAACCACAGATCCGTCACCCTCTTCAGCCGAACCGGGATCGATTGCCGCGCAGCCATACATCTGGACGTTCTCCGGCGGCACCTCCATCAGGGCGATCACGCTTCCGCCCTTGGCCTCTCGAACCGCGATCATCGCCTCGAGCAGGTGGTCGCGGGCGTCGATCAGGTCGTCGCCGAGCAGCACGGCGAAGGGGTTGTTGCCGACGTGGTCCGCAGCGCACAGCACCGCATGACCCAGGCCCAGCGGCTCGCCCTGGCGCACATAGTGAATGTTGCCGAGGTCGGTGGACGCACGCACGCGCGCCAGGCGCAGGGTGTCGCCCTTGGCCTCCAGCGCCCGCTCGAGCTCCCAGTGACGGTCGAAGTGGTCCTCGAGGGCAGCCTTGTTGCGTCCGGTCACCATGAGCACATCTCGCAGTCCGGCGCGGGTGGCCTCCTCGACGACATACTGGATGGCCGGCTTGTCGACGACCGGCAGCATCTCCTTGGGCGTTGCCTTGGTGGCAGGCAGGAATCGGGTGCCCAGCCCGGCGGCAGGAATCACGGCCTTGGTGACCGTGCCCCGGGTCGGTGCGGATGGGGCGGGCTGCTGGGTCGAAGTCATGGCCCCGACTTTAGTCGGCGCGCCGTCTGGCGAAGGTCGGACTACCCTCCAGAACATGGACAGCCCTGCGGCAAACCGGCCAAACCATCCGCCGCGCGGTGCCAGCAAGTGGTTGGCGTGGCTGCCCGGTCTGGCGATCAGCAGTGCGGTAGCCGCATATGTCCTGATCGTCTTCGGCAGTCACGTGCGGGTCAGCGACTCAGGAATGGGCTGCCCGGACTGGCCGTTGTGCAGCGGGAGCGTCGGGCCGATCTACGAGTTTCACGCTCTGATGGAGCAGACCCACCGCTACATAGCCGGGATTGTGACGATCCTGGCGTTTCTCACCGCGCTTCTTGCCTATCGGGCCAGGACCCACTTGGGCCAGCGGGCGACAACAGTGCGTCCAGCGGTCTTCACGGCCGGAATCATCGTGGTGCAGATTGCTCTCGGCGCCGTGACGGTATTCGCCGGCAACGGCGCCCCGACGGTTGCTGCCCACCTGATCGCCGGCTTGGCGATGCTGGGCGGTGCCACGGTCACCGCGATCTGCGCCCTGGTTCCTGCGCGGGAGTCCGGGACGGCACTGTCCCAGGCAGCACTGTCCAACGCAACAGAGTCCCGGCTGGGGCGGGTTGGCTGGGTGGCGATCAGCGCAGCCGGCGTGCTGTTCGTCTCCGGCTCACTGGTGGTCAACGCAGAGGCCGAGAAGGCGTGCGCGAGCTTCCCGCTGTGCCCGTCGGGACAGCCAGGCGATCTGGTCTGGCCACACCTGCTCCACCGCGGCATTGCGGTGCTGGCGGGGATCGCCCTGCTCACGTTCTCGGTACACGCCTGGCGACGCTGGTCCGGCATACCCGGAGCCCGCGCGGTGGCCGCAACGCTCGCCGCAGTCGTCGTGGCAACCGCCACCCTCGGAATCGTCAGCGCCCTGCTCAAGGCCCCGCCGGGCTGGGAGGACCTGCACCTGGCCGGCGCAGCGGCAGTGCTTGCCGCCTCGATAGCGCTGGCGACTCTCGGCTGGCTGACCCACGCGGACTACCCGGTGGACGAACCCGGGCACAGAACCAGGGTCGGCGGGTCAGCTGAAGCCCAGCCCGCGCCATCGACCACATGAGATACGTGGTGTTCGGCGCCGGGGCGATCGGAGCGGTCGTCGGTGGCCGTCTGTCCCAGGCCGGCTGTGACGTCACGCTGATTGCCCGAGGCCCGCATCTCGAGGCTCTTCGAGCAAACGGGCTGCGCCTGGAGTCACCAGCGGGCACTGACACGGTTCGCGTTGCGGCAGTGGGTCATCCGCATGAGATCGACTGGGGCGCCAACGCTGTCGTGCTGCTGGCGATGAAGGCCCAGCAGACCGCCATAGCGCTCATCGAGCTGGCCACCGTTGCCCCACCCGAGACGCCGATCGTGTGCCTCCAGAACGGGATCGCCAACGAGCCGACCGCCCTGCGCCTGTTCAGCAACGTGTATGCGGTCAGCGTCGCGTGCCCGACCAGCCACCTCGAGCCCGGTGTGGTCCAGGCCTGGTCCGCACCGGTGACCGGTCTCCTGGATATTGGCTGTTACCCCACCGGGACCGACCGGCTCAGCGAGGCGGTCGCCGCTGACTTCCGGGCGGCAACGTTCAGCTCCTACGCCGTCGACGCGATTCTCCGGTGGAAGCACCGCAAGCTGCTCACCAACCTCGGCAACGCCATCGAGGCGGTATGCGGGCCCCACGAGCGGCTCGGACCCCTCGGGGACCTGCTCGCGGCCGAGGGCGAAGCGGTGCTGTCCGCCGCCGGGCTCGAGGCCGCCACCGCTCAGGAAGACCGGGACCGACGATCGAATCTCATCCAGCCCGGGGAGATCGACGGCCAGACCAGGCCCGGTGGGTCCTCCTGGCAGAGCCTGCGACGGGGCACCGGCGACATCGAGACGGACTACCTCAATGGCGAGATCGTGCTCCTGGGCCGAGTACACGGCATTCCGACACCCGCCAACGCGCTCCTGCAGGCACTGGCGCGAGAGCTCGCCGTCAACCGCCAGGCGCCCGGCGCGGTTCCTGCGGCGGAAATCCTGGAGCGACTCGAAGAGGCTCGCCAGCCGGCTCGCCCAAGGGTCCGGCTGGTTGCCGATGTTGTGACGAGCCTTTGAGAGAATCTGCCGGTGGACGAGGCCCTGGCTGACCCGGAGCTGCAGGAGACTGCCAGCACAGTGCGGGCAAGTATCTCCACTTCAGCCTCCTGGCTGGTCGGGCTGCACACTCTTGTCAGCTTGCGGGGTCAGGAGCAGCCGCAATGCCGCGGTGTAGTCCTCCAGTGCGCGCCTGCCGGCCCGGGTGAGCGAGACGTAGGTGACCGGGGTGCGCCGCTGATGCGTTTTGGTGAGCTGAACGTAGTTGGCCTCCTCGAGCTTGCGCAGGTGGGTCGAGAGGTTGCCGGCGCTCATCTCCAGCAGCTGTTGAAGCCGAGGGAAGGTGATCTGGTCTTCGGCCGGCAAGGCGGCGAGCGCCACCGTCACCCGCAATCGCGCCTGAGCGTGGATCACCGGGTCGAGCTCAGGCAACAACTCAGGCATGGACCCAGGCACGGACCCGGTCACGCTCATGCCGCGGTCTGGAGGTGGGGGTGCCGCAGAGCGAAATAGCCGGCGGCCAGGAGCAGACCGCCCCCTCCTGCCAGGGAGACCGCGGCGAAGTTGCCCGGCACCCCGGCATACACACTGCAGGCACCGCTCACCAGCATCCATACCCCGAGGCCGTACTGGAACCGGTCTTGAAACAGCGCCCCTGCGTTCAGGTAGAGCACGCCGACCAGCAGCAGGGAGCTTCCCGACCACAGGAGCGTCACGGCGTCGTCGGGCAGTCCCAACCGGGTCACCCCGATGTTCACCGCGGCCAACGCACAGAAGCCCAGGGTCCAGCTCCAGCCGTACATCGCCCCGGCGGCCCGGGACGGGCCGCGGAGCCCGCGCCCGGACCGCACCCCGGTCACGATGGAAATGACCGTGGTCGCAGCGAAGAGAACCCCGATCAGCACCCCAGCCACCGCCCCCGGCAGCCGCAGAGGAACAGCGGTGGGGTAGGTGAGGAAGATCGCCCCGAAACCGAACAGGTACGCCGCTCCCCACAGCCCGAGAATCAGCGCCGGGTTGAACCCCAGCCGTCGCTGCGCCTCTTGTTGCTGTCGCTCGATCAGCGCCGGCGACTCCCCGGCCGACAGCAGGCCGTCATCATCGTCAATGCTCACATCGGTGTCCCGCTCAGCCATGCTGTCTGCTCCTCTGTCCAAGGCGTCCCTTGACCAATGTGGCTCTCGATGAATGTGGCCCATGGTCAACCGGCGTCGATCAAACTCTGTTGTGACACGACGACTAGTTTGTATCACAAAGTACTTGGCACCGCCAACGAAGATGGCGGTGCCAACGTCGTGAGGGTGGGCCAAGGTGGACAATTCGGGGTATGAGCCACGATGCAGAACCCCCTTTCCCGCCCGACAAGCGGGCGCTGAGACGTCGGCTCCGGGGCCAGCGCCGATCGCTTGCCCCGCAAAGGGACCGCCGCGCCGACGCCAACGCCATCGCGGCTGCAGCCAGCGCGCTTCTGGACACCCTCGCCCCGCCACCCTCGGATGCAGGTGAGCACCCGGCATACGACGGGCGGCCGTGTGTGGCGATCTATCGCTCACTGCCCGTCGAGCCTCCGACCCGCGCCCTGGCCGAGATGCTGCTCGCGCGCGGCGTGAGGGTGATCGTGCCCGAGACGCTGCCCGACTTTGACCTCGAGTGGCACGAGCTACTGGCAGACGGCAGCGAGGGGCCACGGCTCGGCCTTGCAGGGATCTCCGCCGCCCACCTGATCCTGGCGCCGGCGCTCTCGGTTGACCACACCGGCACCCGGCTGGGCCAGGGCGGCGGCTGCTACGACCGGGCGCTGGCACGGCGACGCCCCGGTGCGGCCGTCGTCGCGATCCTCAACGACGAGGAGTATGCCGGGTCGCCGCTTCCTTTCGACGCTCATGACGTGCGCGTGGACGCCGTCATCACCCCAGGGAACGGCTTCACGCAGATCCCGGATCCCGGGTCAGTTGCCTGACGCGTCAGGGGTCAGGATCAGCTCGTCACCGCCGGCGTCCTGGACCGCCTTCTTGGAGAAGGGCCACGGGTAGGTCTCGTTCTTGACCCACGAATCGGTCTGGTCGACGTAGTGAGCGTCATAGGGGTGGCCGGAGTTGCCGGTCTGGTTCACCCAGCGCGACGCGTCCAGATCACCCAGGTTGACGACCATCCGCATCGAGGGAGCCCAGTCGACGTCGTACCCCTCGCTGGCGTTCCAGCCGTTGGCGTTGACGATGCCGGAACCGCCGGGCATCTGCCACGGGCCCCGGTTGAAGATCGCGCGTACCGGAGCAAAGACGTCATTGCCCCCCAGGATCTTGGACTTGAGGGTGAGCTGGTGCAGACGGCCCCACTGCCACGTGACGGGGGTCTTGCCCAGCTTCTTGGTCAGGTCCAGCCGTGCCGCGACCATGGCCTGACGCAGGATCTCGTCACGACTCTCGATCACCCCCGGCGTCATCTTGTTGTCCCACCAGGCATCGTGCGGCTTGGCCAACAACAGTGTGGTTGCCTCCATCCACTGCGAGCCGCCGTCGGCCTTCATGTCGCCGAGCTCGTCGTCGAAGGTCAGCCGCAGGACGGAGCTCCACACCGCGTTGAAGTACGCCGCGGCGGCCGACGACGGCGACTTGCCGGCGGGCTGGGTGTAGTCCCAGGTGCGCAGGAGCTCCTTTGAGTCCTCGGCGAACGGGTCGTCGCGCAGATTGACCGCCAGCAGCGCTTTGACCAGCGCGGGCGCGAACGTGTTGTAGGTGTCACCCTGGATCTCGGACATCCGCGCCGGCGTGACCTTGGGCGTCGCCGTGATCATGTCGCGGATGCGTCCGCTGCGAAAGCCGTAGTCCCACTCGGTGGTCAGGAACGGGGTCTGGCTGGCGGTCACGGCCTGGTTGGCAGCCACGATGAAACCCTCGGGCGGGTCGTATGCCATGGGCATCTGCACGAAGGGAACGAACCCCTTCCAGTCGTATTTCGGGTCCCAGCCCGGCGCGGGCCAGTAGCCCGGCGGTGCCCCCGGGGTCGAGGAGGCGCGGATCGGCACCTGGCCGGGCGCCTGGTAGCCGATGTGGCCCTTGGTGTCTGCGTACAGGAGGTTCTGCGACGGGACAGCGAAATCCTTTGCCGCGTCACGGAACTGGGTGAAGTTCTGGGCGCCGTCGATCTCGAAGATGGCATCCGCAGTGTGTCCGGGCAACAGACCCGTCCAGGCCAGGGACACGTCATACGAGGTGGGTTCAGCCTTGCCCTCCACCGGGGCTGTGGCGCCTGCCTTTTCCACAGCCGGGATCACGTCCGAGAGCACCGGGCCGTGAACCGTCTGCCGGACGGTAATGGTGACGTCCGGACCACCGGCCACCTTGATGGTCTCGTTGCGTTCCTTCAGCGGTAGATAGATCTTGCCGCGAAGGTAGGACTGCCCTCGAATATCCTCGAGGTAGAAGTCGCTGACGTCCGGGCTGAGGTTGGTGATGCCCCACGCGATGCTCTGGTTGTGCCCGACCACGATGCCCGGAAGACCAGCGAACGAGAAGCCGGTGACGTCAAAGGGACAGGCCGCCGAGACGGTGCGGCAGTGCAGACCGGTCTGGTACCAGATGCCGGGGATGCTGACTCCGAGGTGAGGATCGTTGGCCAGCAACGGCTTTCCGGTGGACGAAAGCTTGGGACCCACCACGAACGAGTTGGACCCCGTGCCGTTGCCCCGCCCGACCATCATGGGCAGCGCGTCGAGGACTTTGGCGACCTCCGCATAGACCGTGCGAGTCGACTTGTCGGCCACCGCAGCGCGCGCCGAGGGGAGATACGGATTCGATTCGACCGAGCTGGCCACGCTCCCGGTCGAGCTGGCCCCACCTGGTCTCCAGTCCAACGCCGACAGGATCGGGCGGTGGGACGCGATCGGATATGGCGGGAAGATCTCCGCGAGTCGGGCAGGGGTGATGCTCCCTGACAGCCGGGCGCGGGTGAGCTCGTTGTTGTAGTCGCCACGCAGGTCCCACGCCATCGCCTTGAGCCAGGTGAGAGAGTCTGCCGGCGACCAGGGCTCCACCCGGTAGTCAGGGAACTGTTGCCCGAGGACCGAGTACTCCACAGCCATGTTGTCCGGACTGCCGGCCTTCTTGATGTAGGCATTGACCCCATCGGCATAAGCCTGGAGGTACTGACGGGTCGAGGGCGCCAGTATCGGCAGCTCGGCCTCGGCGACCTGGCGCCAGCCCAGGGTCCGGATCACCCGGTCGGTCTCGAGGCCGCTCTTGCCGACCATCTCGGAGAGCCGGCCGGCGGTGACGTGCCGGCGCACATCCATCTCGAAGAACCTGTCCTGGGCCGCCACGTATCCCTGCGCGCGAAAGAGGTCCTGCGCGTTGTCCGCGTAGATCTGCGGGACGCCCCGGTCATCGCGCAGCACGGTGACCTTCGAGGTCAGGCCTGAGACCGAGAGCTCGCCTGAGGTCTGCGGCAAGGGCCGCCGGACAAGGCTGACGCCGACGCCTGTGGCGACCACGACGGCGATAACGATCAGGGCGACAACAGATAAGGAGATGCGGCGGACCAGTTTGGCTCTAGACACCCTGCGAGAATATGACATATCGACGCCATGCCCGCCTTCACGGTCTCCAACCTCGACCTCTCGCTACTGGTCGGGACCCTCGTGCTGCTGGTCGCTGTGGCTGCGGTCCGCCTCTCGGTGCGTTCCGGCCTGCCCTCCCTGCTGCTCTACCTGGGCATCGGCGTGGTCATCGGTGAAGCCGGCATCGCCTTCAACTCGGCTGAGCTGACCCAGGTCCTCGGCTACAGCGCCCTGGTCCTGATCCTGGCGGAAGGCGGGCTGACGACGTCGTGGGACGACATACGGGGATCTGTGGCACCTGCTGCGCTGCTGTCGACCCTGGGGGTGGTGGTCTCCGTCGTGGTCGTGGCGCTGGCTGCGCACCTCGTGCTCGATGTCTCCTGGACCGTTGCACTGCTGGTCGGCGCCGTCCTGGCCTCCACCGATGCGGCTGCCGTGTTCTCCGTCCTGCGCAGGGTTCCGCTCCCCCGGCGACTGACCGGTCTGCTGGAG
Source organism: Dermatophilaceae bacterium (assembly GCA_035655615.1). Lineage (GTDB taxonomy): Bacteria > Actinomycetota > Actinomycetes > Actinomycetales > Dermatophilaceae > UBA4719. Next base: position 31,651 of record DASRUA010000016.1, on the reverse strand, counting down.
GCAGAGGCCGGTTTCAACGACGCCCCCGTGGTGATCCTCGTGGTTGCCCTTGCCTCCCAGGCCTCCCAGTCATCCCCCGGCGGTGGCAGCCCTCCCGTGTGGTGGCAGCTGCTGCTCGTCGCCGTCGCCGAGCTTGCCGGTGGTGCCGCCGTCGGACTACTGATCGGGTATGCCGGCGGTCACCTCATGCGCCGGATCGGATCGTCCTCGTCGGGGCTGTTCTCGATCGGGGTGGTGGCGTTGACGGTCCTGGCCTACGCGGCCGGCGCCCGGTTGCACGCGAGCGGCTTCCTCGCGACATACCTCTGTGCGCTCGTTCTGGGGAACATGCGACTCCCACACCGGGCGGCGGTCCGCGGGTTCGCCCAGGCGCTGGGCTGGCTGGCCCAGATCGGCCTCTTCGTCCTGCTGGGCCTCTTGGTCACCCCCTCCAGGTTGATGTCACAGATCGTGCCCGCCATCGTCATCGGACTGGCCCTGTTGCTGGTGGCCAGGCCGTTGTCGGTCATCTTTTCGCTGACCCCGTTCAGGGTGCCGTGGCGCGACCAGGCCTTCCTGTCCTGGGCGGGGCTGCGCGGCGGCGTGCCGGTTGTCCTGGCCACGGTGCCGTTGACCACGGGGACACCGGGGGCGCGGCGGCTGTTCGACCTGGTGTTCGTCCTGGTCGTGATCTTCACGCTGGTCCAGGCGCCGGCGCTGCCCTGGGTGGCCCGCCGGCTCGGCGTGACCGACACCGACCGGCCGCTGGACCTCGAGGTTGAGTCGACCCCTCTGGACGAGCTCGGGGCGGAGGTCATGCAGATGACTGTCGGCGTCACCTCCATGCTGCACGGCGTCGAGGTGTTCGAGCTGCGTCTGCCCCCCGGCGCCAACGTCACCCTGATCGTCCGTGGCGGCAAGGGTTTCGTGCCATCCCCGCAGACGACCCTGCGCCACGGTGACCAGCTGCTGATCGTCGCGACTGCGGAGACCCGGCTGGCAGCAGAGCGACGGGTACGTCAGGTCAGCAAGCTGGGACGACTCGCCGGATGGAACACGACGTGACAGAAGGGAACAGCACCGCCCCCGAGCTCGACGTCGCGATCAAATACAGAATCCTGACGTACGCGCTCCGAGAGGACTGGCGCACCTGGGTCTGCGCGGTCCAGGCGACAAAGAAGGGCGTCTGCCTTCGTTTCCTCTACGGAGTCCTGCTGGACGACCCGCGCGGTGTCCTGCGTTCCGGGACCTCGGTCCTCAAGACCTGGGACCTGGGATTCGATGACGTGGTCGACCCCGCTGCCGTCGGCGCCTACGTCACGGAGGCCGTCGGGAGGTATGGCGAGTACAAGGCCAACACACAAGAGGTGCTCAACGCGAGCAGGGCAGCAGCCAAGGAAAGGCAACCACCGAAGGCCGGCGGCTGACTGCAGAATCTTCTGATCGTGGATGCAGGTGAGTCGCGCCCAGGTTCGGGGATTCTCCGGACACGCTCGCCATCCCGGGTCAGACTTGAGGGGCAACCGCAGACAACGCACAGCAAGATACAAGGAAGCGTGATGGGTCACCGCTGCATCTTCTGGCTGAACGGGCTACCGGAACATCAACAAAGATCGCTGCGGTGGTCAGGGGCGTGGCGAAGTCAGGGAGTGCCGGACCCGGTGCCCGGGCCCGGTCGGAGGACGACATGACCGGCCACAAGAAGGCAGCAGTCGAGCCCAGCGAGATGGGCAAGTTCGCTGCCATCGTCGAGTACTCGGACGACGCCATCATCGGCAAGACGCTGGACGGGGTCATCACGAGCTGGAACCCGGCCGCCGAGAGGTTGTATGGCTACTCCAGCGAGGAGATCATCGGCAAGTCCTTCAGACTCCTGAGTCCCCAGGATCGCATCGGCGAGATCGAAGCCATCCTGGCCAGGATCAGGGCGGGCGAGCATGTCGATCACTTTGAGACCATCCGCACCCGAAAAGACGGAACGATGTTCCGGGTCTCGCTCAGCGTCTCACCGATCTGCGACGCCGACGGCGCGTTCGTCGGTGCGTCCACGATCTCCCACGACCTGACCAAGCAGAAGCAGCCCTTCGATGCCGCCCGGGGCATGATCGAGTCGAGCCTGGACTCGTTGGTCGCGATCAGCCCCGAAGGCAAGATCACCGACGCCAACGAGGCCACGGTCAAGGTCACCGGAGTCCCCCGCGAGGAGCTGATCGGGACCGCTTTCTCCGACTGCTTCACCGACCCAGTGAAGGCCAACAAGATCTATCAGCTGGTGTTCGCCGAGGGGATGGCCGTCGACTACCCGCTGACCATGCGCCACCAGGACGGGACGCTGACCGAAGTCCTGTACAACGCCTCGGTCTACCACGACATCAAGGGCAACGTGCTGGGAGTGTTCGCCGCAGCCCGCGACGTGACCAAACAGATGCAGGCTCAACGCGAGAGCGCCGTGCAGCAGGCCAAGGAGCTGGACCGGCTGGCTGATCTCGAGCGGTTCCAGCGGCTCACGGTCGGGCGTGAGCTCAAGATGGTGGAACTGAAGAAGGAGATCGAGAGCCTCAGGAGGCTCGTCCAGATAGACGCCGACGAATTTGGTGACCAGCTCTGAGCGGCTGGCTCTGAGCGGCTGACGCTGAACCCTGCTGGGATCTTTCGTTAGCGCACGCACTCCTAAGAGCGCACGGCCTGCTGATTCGCGCGCTGCTGCGCCCGTCAATCCCGGGCAGCAACGGTTGCAGCAACGGGTGTCATACTCCCAGCAACGACTCACACCTTCGCGGGTGGCAAACGCGGAGTGACCTCCAACAGCTACCCAGGGAATCTTGTGATCATCAGGGGCAGAAGCGTGAGTTCCGTTCGACTGGCCTTGGGCTGTGCTGCGGTGGCGGGCCTCGCCGGCCTCGCGCTGAGCAACATGCCCGCCTCGGCTACACCCGGTTCCGTCAAGGCTGGAACCGTCAAGGCTGGAACCATCGCCGTGGTGGACAAGGCGGAGGCCGTGAAGCTGGCGTTCACCCAGGCATTGATCGTGAATCGTCAACTTGGCAATCCGTTGTCGCAGGGGGAGCTTCGTCTGCGTCCGGTGCCCGCAACAGACCTGCGGGCCGCGGCCCGTGAGGGTGTTCCCAGCGTCGCAGACATAAGAACGAGAGTCGCACGTGACAGGAAGAACATCAGCGCGCACTTCGGCTCGGCCGCCCTGCTGGCCAGGGAGAACCACAATGTCGACCTCACCATGGTTCATCTTGCAGATCCAAACCTCCGGGCTCTTGAGGATGGCGTTTCTCAGGTGGCCTTCACATCAGTGACGGTGATCGGCAACACGGCCACGATCACGGCAAAGGCACACGAATGGACGAAGTCCGTCGTGAGGCAGACGGCGGGCGGCAACTGGCTCGATGTGTCTCCCGAAGGAGACATGATCTACAACGCCAAGCTCTCGATGGGGCCGACCGGCACGTGGTTGGTCACCGACATGATCGGGGGCTTCGCAAACGGCTCCGGCCCGTGACGCCCTGCAGTCCAGTGGACCAGGCGGTGGCCTGCCGTACACTTGGCAGTCAGACCCTGAGAGTGCCAACCGGAGGAACCGTGCCGACTTACGGCTACGCGTGTACCGCGTGCGAACACCGCTTTGAGATCGTCCAGTCCTTCGCCGAGGACTCGCTGACCGAATGCCCGCAGTGCCAGGGCCGTCTGCGCAAGCTGTTCAACGCCGTCGGCGTCGTGTTCAAGGGCTCGGGCTTCTATCGCAACGACTCGCGCAATGACTCCCGCCGGAGCACCGGCAACCACTCAGGCAGCCGCCCAGGCAAGAACTCAGGCAAGGACTCAGGCAAGGACTCACACGGCGGCTCGGGCGCCACGAGTCCTTCCGGGTCTTCGAGCGAATCGGGCAGTTCGTCCTCCGACACATCCTCGTCAACATCCTCTGACTCATCTGCGAGTGCCGGCGCCACCAAGACAGCCACCAGGTCAGCCTCGAAGTCCCAGGGCTCCGCGGCCTGAGGCTGCCTGCCCGTCGGCGGCTCGTCCACATCCGTCAGGCGCGGCACCCCACCATCCACACGTCTCGGATGGGGTCCCTGACCACGGTTGGCTCGCGGCTATTGTCGGCTGTATGACACCCAGCGCAGAGACCTCCGCCAGCTCCCCAGGAGGCGCAGGCTCGGTTCGCGCCGACATCGGCGTCATCGGCGGCTCGGGATTCTACGAGTTCCTGACGGACACAGAACGCATCAGCATCACGACGCCGTTCGGCGACCCGAGCGACGACGTGGTCATCGGGGATCTCGCCGGTCGGCGCGTGGCTTTCCTCGCGCGACATGGACAGGGCCATCGCTTCCCGCCGCACCGCGTCAACTACCGCGCCAACCTCTGGGCACTGCGCTCTGTCGGAGTCCGGCAGGTGCTGGCACCCTGCGCGGTCGGCTCGTTGAAGCCGCAGCACGGACCTGGCGCCATCGTGGTGCCTGACCAGGTCGTCGACCGCACCTGGGGCCGTGACCACACGGTCTACGACGCGGTCGGTCCGGTGGTTCACGTGGGTTTCGCGGACCCGTACTGCCCGCGGGGTCGCGAGGCTGTCATCGACGCCGGTCACGCAGCGGGCAAGAAGATGGTCGTGGCCGGCACTCTGGTGGTCATCAACGGCCCGCGATTCTCCTCGCGCGCAGAGTCCCTCTGGCACCAGCAAGCCGGATGGACGGTTGTTGGCATGACCGGGATGCCGGAGGCCTCCATCGCACGTGAGCTCGCCGTGTGCTTCACCACGATCGCCCTGGTCACCGACCACGACGCCGGGGTCGACGGTGGCGAGGGGGTGACCCACGAAGAGGTCCTCAGGGTGTTCGCCAGCAGCCTCGACGGGTTGAAGGCGGTCCTCAAGTCGGCCATCGGCGCGCTGCCGGGCCCTGAGGATGACATCTCAGCCACCTGTCCGTGCCGGCGGTCCCTGGATGGCCTGAAGCTGCCGTTCGCCCTGCCGACATGACGCAAGGCCTGGGGGCCGCGCCGAGCGACGAACATGCACGCGATGGCGGGTTGGATGGCCTCAGGCGCATCCTGCCGTCAGCTCTGATCGGTCCCGGACGGCGACCCGCCTGGCAGCGAACGCGACTTCGGAAGGTGGTATCTGCCGGCCTCGTCGCGGCCGCCGCCTGGGTGGCGATGAGTGCGTTTCTTCCCCAGCCGGCTCCTCGTGGTGTACCGATCGTCGTCGTGGCCCAGGATCTGATGGCCGGGCACGTTCTGACCCGCGGCGACCTTGTCACCGCGGACTGGCCCGTGGACCTGAGCCCGCAGGGCGCCGTTGCCGATCCAGTAACACTGGTGGGCAGGGCGTTGGGCGCGGGGATGTCGCGTGGCGAGCCGGTCACTGCGGCCCGCATACGAGGCCCGGGATTGCTGACGGGGGTGCAGAACGGGCTCGTGGCCGCCCACGTCCGGCTAGCTGACCCCGCCATGGCGGCCATGGCGACCCCCGGTGACCACGTGGATCTGATCAGCTCCTCAGGCAAGCTCGTAGCTGCGGACGTGGCGGTGCTGGCGGTTGACCCCGACTCCGCAGGCAGCGGCGGCTGGTCCACCACGCCGGAGTCAGGGATGCCCGGCGGCGTGATCGTGGCCGTCGCCAATGACGCTGCCATACGGCTCTCAACGGTCGACGCGTCCGGTCTTTCCGACAGTACGTTCAGCCTCGTCATGAGAACGCCGGGCACCTGATCGGCGCCCTGCACTTAGCACGCCACCAGAAGTCATGTGCCCACCGGACCCATCGCTTCGGTGGCTCAGGTGCTCGCTACCTTTGTCGGCGTAACGCGTTGAGTTGTTGCAAGTCACCTACCCGAAAGGACCCAAGCCCATGCTTAAGGGTTTCAAGGATTTCTTGATGCGGGGCAACGTCGTTGACCTCGCTGTTGCTGTCGTCATCGGTGCAGCTTTCGGCACCGTGGTCCAGGCCTTCGTCAAAGTCCTCATGTCGCTCATCGGGAAGATGGGCGGCCAACCCAATTTCAACGACTGGCAGCCTGGTCACGTGCCGCTCGGCGCCTTCGTGACGGCGCTGGTTGCGTTCATCATGGTGGCCGCAGCCATCTACTTCTTCGTGGTCATGCCCCTGAACAAGCTGGCCGAGCGTCGCGCCCGAGGTGTCGAGCCCAAGACAGAAGCGCCAAGTGAAGAGGTCGCGCTGCTCACCGAGATCCGCGACTCCTTGCGGACGCGCGTCTGAGGTCAGGTACCCCGGCACAGCGCAAAGGGCGCCGATCCCCCAGGGGGTCGGCGCCCTTCGTGGTGTCGAGTCAGACCTTCTGCATCGAGCCCTCTTGCAGGTACCGCGCATGCCACGACAGTGCCTCGCCGAGCAGGTGCGGCGTGTGCTTGCCCGAGCTGGCGGTGGCCCGCTCGAGGTAGTCCAGCAGCGCCTCCCGGTAGTCCGGGTGCGCGCAGTGCTCGATGATCTGCTTGGCACGGCGCCGCGGCGGCAAGCCACGCAGGTCGGCCAGACCCTGCTCGGTGACGATGACATGCGTGTCGTGCTCGGTGTGGTCGACATGGCTGGCCATCGGCACGATGCAGGAGATGGTCCCGCCCTTGGCGGTCGACGGCGACATGAACATCGAGATGAAGGCGTTGCGGGCGAAGTCGCCCGAGCCGCCAATGCCATTCACGATGCTCGAGCCCATGAGGTGGGTGGAGTTGACGTTGCCGTACATGTCAGCCTCGATCATGCCGTTCATCGCCAGGCAGCCGAGCCTGCGGATGACCTCGGGATGGTTGCTGATCTCCTGCGGGCGAAGGATGATCCGCTCGCGGTACTCGGCGATATTCTCGTTCAGCTCGGCCATGCCAGCCTCGCTGAGGGAGAACGCCGTGGCCGAGACCATGCTCAGGGTGCCGTTCTTGATGAGTTCCAGCATGCCGTCCTGGATCACTTCGGTGTACGCGGTCAGCGGCCGGAAGGGGCCTTCACCGAGCCCGAGCATGACGGCGTTGGCGATGTTGCCGACGCCCGACTGCAGTGGTAGCAGTGTTGCGGGCAGCCGGCCCTTCTTCACCTCGTGGGTAAGGAAGTCCATGACATGGGCGGCAATCTGCTTCGAGTCGGCGTCGGGCTCCTTGAACGGCGAGTTGCGGTCGGGGCTGTCGGTTGGCACCACCGCGATGATCTTCTCCGGAGGGCAGTGCAGGTAGGGCACGCCGATCCGGTCGGAGGGGGCGGTGATCTGGAGTGGTAGGCGATCCGGGGGCAGCGCGGTGCCGTAGTAGATGTCGTGCATGCCCTCGAGCTCGATGGGCTGAGCGGAGTTCACCTCAAGGATGATCTTGTCGGCCTGGTCGATCCACGTCTTGTTGTTGCCGACCGAGGTGGACGGGATCAGCTCACCATCCGCGGTGATTCCGGCCACTTCGACCACGGCGACGTCCATGTGCCCGAAGAAGCCTTCCCAGACCATCTGGGCAACGTGCGACAGGTGAATATCCATGTACTCCATCAGTCCGGCGTTGATCTTGGCGCGGCTGACCGGGTCGGACTGGTAGGGCATACGCAAGTCAATACCCTCGACCTCAGCCAACGCACCGTCGAGCTCGGGTGCAGTCGACGCGCCGGTCCAGACGCTGACAGCAAAGCGGTCACCCTGCGCCTTCGCCTCACTCATCCGAGCCACCAAAGCCGCGGGCACCGCCTTCGGATAGCCGGAACCGGTGAACCCGCTCATCCCGACATTCGAACCCGCCGGGATGAACGCGGCGGCCTCCTCTGCCGACATGATCTTGTCAGCGAAAGCCTTGCACCGAAGATTCGACTGGTCTGTCATCCCTTAACTCCACCATTTTCCCAAGAATCATGCGAAACGCGGGCAACTTGCCGCGCTGGTTGACTGCCGTCGGCGAACGTCCTTGGTGGGGACGGTGATCGACCGACCGACCGGTCCGTTGGTTGTCCGCTTCCGCAAATGAAAACACACTTCGCAGCTCACAGATCAATCTCAACGCTCCGGTGAACTGCATCATCTAGGTCCAAACCGAGACATGTGACGTGGATGTGATCCACGTCTCGGCCGAGGCTTCCGAGCTAACCCCAGTGCGGCGGACGCTGGTCCCGCAGCCATTGGTCCTGTGCGTCCTCATCAGGCCGTTCACCCCAACCGACATCCGTGTCATCGCGTGTCTGTTCGAGCTTGGTCCGTGTCGTTGCGACGTGAGGCTTGGCTTCAGCCGGCTGGGGGTCGGCGGGCTGAGAGTCGGCCCGCCGGTTCTCGGCCGGCCTGGCTGCCGACGCCGAGCGTACCGCGGCAATGACCCGGGCCACGTCCCGGGCCGGATCACGGAACAGGTCAGTGCTCCAGACGCGCACATGTTCCCATCCGAGACGGCGAAGCTGCTCGACCCGCAACCGGTCGCGATCCCGGGTGCTCGACATCGCGGCATAGCGCAGTCCGTCGGACTCGACTGCCACCAGAAGGCGACCGTGATGTTGCGGGTCCTCGACGGCGAGGTCAAGGCGCTGAGCGGAAGTTCCATAACCGGTGTGCACCACCAAGCCCTCGGCCCGTAGCCGGAACGCCAGGTCGGCGACCAGCGGATCCAGCTGGGTCCTTGGCGCAGGAGCGCGGACTTCGCCACCGGGTGCACCCACCGAATCCAGGCTGACTTGAACCTCAGTAACTGGTTCAAGGCCACCTTGTGCGGCATACAACAGGAAGTCGCGCAGCATCAGGGCACCACGAGCCTTGAGGCGGACAGGGTCAAGATCCGCCGCGGTGAAGGACGAGACGACAGTCATCCTGCGGCGCGCACGAGTGATCGCGACGTTGAGGCGCCGCTCGCCACCTTGAAGATTGAGCGGCCCGAAACGGTGCAGCACCCGACCGTGTGGGGTCTTGCCATAGCCGATCGACAGGATGATCGCGTCGCGCTCGTCGCCCTGGACCCGCTCCAGGTTCTTGACGAAGAACCGCTCGGCGCGGTTCTCGTCGAAGAAGTCGCCGACGCCGACGCCGACGCCGTCCGCGAGGGCGCCGCGCAGAGCGTCCTCGATCCGGGTCGCGTGCTTCATGCCCAGCGCAATGACCCCCAGAGACTCGCTCGGGCGCGTGCGCGCGTGCGCCAGGACCAGCTGCACGACGCGGTCCACCTCGGCCCGGGTGGACTCGATCGCCTCGAGTCCCGGCTGAACCGGCGCCGAGCCGTCGACGACCTCGAGCCGGACCACGGTCTCGTCGCTGGTACCGGGAAAGGTGACGAGTGCTCCGTCATACATCTGGGCGTTGGCGAAGGAGACCAGACGCTCGTCCAGCGAGCGGTAGTGCCAGGTCAGCCGGCGGATCGGCAGCGCGGCCGACAGAACGTCCAGGATCGACTCCGACCCCTCGGTCAGCGTGTCACCGGAAGGGTCCCCTGCGTCGACGCCATCCTCGTCAACCGCAGCGGTGAAGAAGGTGGTCGGGGGCAGCTGGCGCTCATCGCCGGAAACGACCACCTGGGTGGCCCGTGAGATGGCCGAGACGGCCTGCGCGGGCGGGATCTGCGAGGCCTCGTCGAAGATCACCACGTCGAACCAGCGCCCGGCCGGCAGGATCGAGGCGACCACCAGGGGGCTCATGGCCCAGCAGGGCTTGATCGCGGTCAACGTCTCGCCGGCCCGGGGCAACAGCTCGCGCAACGGCCGGTGCCGCCGCGACTTGCCGGCCTCGGCGCGCACCAACGCCTCCTGCTCGGGGTGGTCGTCGAGGACCTCGCGCAGTCGACGACCCACCGCGGCGCGGACCCTGTCAACAGTCCCGGCCAGGTGCGCGTGATCGGCCTCGATGTACTCGGACCCGACCCGACGCAGGAACTCACCGTCGTGGGCGCCATAGGCGCTGTCACGGACGCTGACGTCATCAAGCAGCGAGGTCCACCAGACGAAGTCCATCTCCGGGCCCACATCGATCGGGGCGACCCCGCGAGCGGCGAGATCATCGACCAGCGCCCCCATCCCGGACTCGCGCAGCTCATCGATCAGGGTGACCACGCGCGGCAGCACGGCAAGCCGGTCACGACGCCGGGCCAGCCCGGCAAGACGATCCTGCAGCTCAACCATGGGCGTCCCCAGCAGATCGCCGCCGGCGGCCGTCGTGGCCAGCCGGGCGCCGAGCCAGCCCAGGTCATCGGCAAGGTCGTCGTAGGTGCGCTGAGCCTCGTCGATCTCACTCGGCACCGCGGGACGTCCGCCGGTCCCGGCCAGCTGAGCCCACCTGACGCGCTGTTCCTGGGCAACCTTGAGCGCCGAGTGCAGATCGTCCGGCGGGGTCCCGGGGCGCAGCAGGCTGCGCGCCTGACGCCGCAACCGCATCCGGGACCACACACCGAGCCGGAGTCCGTTGGCGTCGCGATAGTCCTTGTTGCCGGTGGCGCCAACCAAGTCGGTCAGTGTCAGGTCGAACACCTCGATGCGGAAGATCTCCAGCGTCTGACGCACCTGCTCCACGATGCCCAGCGCGCGAACCCAGTCCGCCGGCATCTTGGCGTCGGGCAGGCCAACCTCGCGCATCGCCGCACCGAGTCGCTGCCGCACGGCGTCCATACCTTCGCCACCAAGACGGTCGGCGATCTCGAGTGCCTGCGCCGCCTCATCCGCGGAAGTGACACGCGCGCCATACCAGGGGTCGTCTCCAGCCTCCCCTGCCATCCAGGCTCCGAGCGAGGCAGCCTCCCTGAGGGACTGGCTGAGCTCGGTGACCCGGTCACGACTGATGCCCCTGAGCGCATCGCCATGGAGACGGACCCGCGAGATCGGCGGCGTGCGGCGTGCCCACAACCGGGCAAGCGCAACCTGTGCGTCGAATGCGCTGACGCCCCAGGGGTCTCGCTTGTCGTGCAGCGCGGCACAGTGCTTCACCAGACGGGACCGCCGCTCGGTGACGGTGCGTTCGATGTCTGCGGTGTCCGGGTCTTGCGCGTCCCTCGCCCGGTCAAGGGTTGCACCGAGCTCCTGGGCCAGCTGTCGCTTGTTGGTGGCGCCGTCATAGACGTCAAGGACCAGGTCGGCCAGGCCGAGGCGTTCGAGCCGCCCGATCACGGCGTCGATCGCGGCACGCTTCTCAGCCACGAACAACGTCCGCCTGCCCTCGCTGGCCAGGGCGGCGATCAGGTTGGCGATGGTCTGGCTCTTGCCGGTGCCCGGCGGGCCCTTGATGACAAGATTCGCCCCGCAGCGCACAGCATCGATCACGGCCTGCTGGGAGGAGTCGGCGTCCAGGACGAGGTGCTCACGGGCCGGGTCGGTGTCCGAGGGGAACTCAGGGACGGTGGTGCGGACGGCCCGCAGCGCCCCGGGGTCACCGGCCAGCGCAGCAACGACGTCATGGTTGGCCAGGGTCCCGAGCTGTGCCGCAAGGTCAGCGACCATCGGCAGCTTGGCGTAGGAGAAGGTGCCCAGCACCAGCCGGGGCGCGATCTGGAACTCGGGGACCCGGTGGCAGATCCGGTCGAGGGCCGCGTACACCGGCTGCGGGTCGAAGCCCTTGGTGAACGTCGTCATCTCCTCGAGCACCTCCGGGTCCAGCTCGATGCCCTGCTCGGAGCGCAGATAGTGCTCGAGAACGGGGTTGAGCTCAACCTCCTCGCCGAGGTCGATGTCGAAGTCCAGCTGCGCTGCGCCGGTGGGCTTGAGCACGCACGAACGCAGCAACACCGGCGCGCACGGAGGACGGCTCGCGCCCGGGACCTGCCAGGTCGCCATACCCACGGCCATGTATCCGGCGGTGATCCCACGCTCTTCGTGCAGCTCCACCGTCTTGGCGCGGATGGTCCGGACCCGCCGGCGGGCCTCCTCCAGGGCCGTCGGCTCGCGGACCAGGTCGGAGAGCTTGGTCGGTCGTCCGGCCAGCAGGCTGGCCATACCGCCGGGGTGTGCGGTGGTCAGGTCGAGGGTTCCGGATGGCAGGTCGCGATACCAGAGCAGCGTATTGCGACCGCCCAGATCCACCAGATGCCGCTGCCAGGTGCGCACAGCAGCCGCAACCCGGTCCGCGCGCGGGTCGCCGTCAGCAGGCAAAGGCTCCGGCGCGGGCTTTTGCACGGGAGCGGAGGGCGTTTCTGCTGGCGGGGACGATCCCTCGGTCGGCTGGGCGGGATCCTGCTCGGTCTGACTCACCACAGCAGGCTAACGAACCTCCGTGCCAGATGCGTCCCCTACCAGAGCGGTATTGCACGTCGGCATGAGACGTACTGGCGGCACTGCACGTCGGCATTGCACGTCGGCATTACAGGTATGACAGATGATTGGGGGCTTGACGACACGCTCACCAGGGGCCGCGATAGACCAGGCCCGGTGTTGGGGACCCCTTTGCGCAGCCTCCTGTCAGGTCGCTCCCAGCCAACGGGAGGACCATGCCCATGGTGAGGATACCGACCTCGCTCGAAGAAAGGAAAACCCGTGCGCCTCAGGGCACCGACCTTCAAGAGGCGGCACATGATTGTCGCAGCCGTCACTGCCCTGGTTGTCGTTGTTGGGGGCGGGACCTGGGCCGCGACTCGTTCGCCGTCGGACGCCGCTGCCCCGACACTTGTCAGTGCGACCAGCAGCACCATCCGTGACAGCGTCTCGGCCACCGGCACCATCCAGCCGGCTCAACGGGCGGACCTCTCCTTTGCCGTGAGCGGGACCGTCATCTCGTTGCCGGTGGCCGCCGGAGATCAGGTCAAGGCCGGCACGACTCTTGCCACGGTCGACTCCGCGAGCCTGCAGAGCGCAGTCACCTCAGCCCAGGCCACCGTGACCGCCACGCAGGACCAGCTCACCGCTCAGCAGAGCGCCGCGTCATCCGCGGTGCAGATCGCCTCGACCCAGGCACAGCTCGTAGATGTCCAGGGCAAGCTCACCGATGCGCGGACCGCCCTGGCTGCGGCATCGATGACCTCACCCATCGCCGGGACGGTGGCGCAGGTCAACATCGCGATAGGCGACAAGGTGGGAAGCACGGCTTCCGGCGCCAGCGCCGGCTCCGGCTCCGGCGGCACATCCTCCGGCGGCACAGGCTCATCCTCTTCCAGCGCGGGCGCTTCCTCATCTCCCTCAACCGCCCAGATCGTCGTGATCTCGACAACCTCCTGGGTGGTCCAGGCCAGCGTCGGCAGCGCCGACCTGCCCAAGCTCAAGAAGGGTATGCAAGCCGAGGTCACACCCACCGGCAGCGCTACCAAGATCTTCGGCACGGTCAAATCCATTGGTATCGTTGCCTCTTCGTCGTCCAGCGGCAGCGCAAGCTTCCCGGTGACCATCATCGTCACCGGCAGTCCCAAGGGCCTGTATGCCGGTGGCGCGGCCGACGTCTCCATCATCGTCAAGCAGGTAGAGAACCTGCTCACCGTGCCAACCAACGCACTGCACACCGAGGGCGGCAAGACCGTCGTGCACCAGATCAGCAACGGGGCACAGGTGAGTACGCCGGTGGCGGTGGGCACGACATACGGGCCGGTGACCCAGATCCTGAGCGGGCTGAAGGCCGGCGACAAGGTGGTCGGCACCGCCTTCCGGGTAGGCGGCACCGGGGGCACCCGATCACGCACAGGAAGCGGCACCGGCGGCGGCGGCGGCTACGGCGGCGGCGGCTACGGCGGCGGCGGTGGCGGCTACAGCGGCCCTCCGCCCGGGGCCGGCGGGGCGAACGGATGAGCGCCCTGCCCTTTCCCGATGCAGCCACCTCGCCGATCCTGCGTCTGCTGGATGTCGGCAAGATGTACGCCACCGGGTCGGTGCAGGTCGAGGCGCTGCGCGGTGTCTCGATGGAAGTAGCCCGCGGCGAATACGTTGCCATCATGGGGCCCTCGGGCTCGGGCAAGTCGACTCTGATGCACATTGTCGGCTGCCTGGACGTGCCGACCTCGGGCAGTTACCACCTGGCCGGCGAGGACGTCAGCACCATGGACGAGGACGCGCTCGCCCACGTCCGGAACCGCCAGATCGGCTTCGTGTTCCAGCAGTTCAACCTGCTGGCGTCGCTGCCGGCCTGGCGCAACGTCGAGCTGCCCTTGTGCTACTCAGGAGTGGGACGTGCCGAGCGCAAGAAGCGTGCAGTAGAGGCTCTGGAACGCGTGGGTCTGGGTGACCGCCTCGACCACCGTCCCGGTGAGCTCTCCGGTGGCCAGCAGCAGAGGGTCGCCGTGGCGCGGGCGCTGGTTACCGATCCCGCTCTCATCCTGGCCGACGAGCCGACCGGCAACCTCGACTCGCATTCGACCGCGGACGTCCTGCGACTCTTCGCCGAGCTGCACGACCAGGGGCGCACGATCGTGCTCATCACCCATGAGCACGACGTGGCCGAGTCGGCCCAGCGCGTCGTGAGGCTCTTTGACGGACAGATAGCCATTGATGGACAAGTGGATTCGACCGCCCCCTCCTCTCTAGCGAGCATCGGATGAACTGGGGCGAGACGATCCGGACGGCACTGGAGGCCATCCGTTCGCGCAGGATGCGGTCATCACTGACCATGCTCGGCATCCTGATCGGCATCGCGGCAGTCATGCTCACCGTCGGGCTCGGTCAGGGCGCACAAACCCAGGTGCGCAACCAGATCAACCAGCTGGGAAGCAACCTGCTCATCGTCTCCCCGGGCAGCACGACAACCACTACGGGCATCCGCGGCGGGCGGGGATCCGCGTCCACCCTCACCACTCGAGATGCAGCAGCACTGTCCAGTCCCGTGGTGGCACCCGACATCGCCAGGGTTGCCCCAGTTGTCACGGGATCACAGTCGCTCACCGCGGGCACCACGAACTGGACGACGAATGTTGTCGGCACGACACCCGACTGGCTCCCCGTACGAGCTCGCAGCCTGACGGAGGGACGCTTCTTCACGGCGGCCGAGCTCAACGCCGCAGCACCCGTGACCGTGCTCGGCTCGACTACCGCCACTGAGCTGTTCGGCGGTCGCGACCCCCTCGGCCAGAGCGTGAACATCAACGGGACGGCCATCACCGTCATCGGCATCCTCAATACCGCCGGCTCCTCCACGACGACCGACGATGACGACCAGGCGCTGGTCCCGCAGACGACCTATAGCAGTCGAATCGCCAGCAGCGGCAACGCTTCCGGCATCTCGACCCTCTACATCCAGGCCACCTCGACGGACTCCCTGTCTGCGGCATACCAAGAGACCCAGAAGACGTTGCTGGCAACCCACGGCGTCACGCTGGCGGCTGCCGACTTCACCGTCAGCAGCCAGCAGTCCCTGCTGACCACCGCGACTGCCACCGACAAGACCCTGACCGTCCTGCTCGCCGGCATCGCCGCAATCTCGTTGCTGGTTGGCGGGATTGGTGTCATGAACATCATGCTCGTGTCCGTCACCGAGCGGATTCGTGAGATCGGGTTGCGCAAGGCGCTTGGCGCGACCCCTCGTGTCGTCCGCCGCCAGTTCCTGGTCGAGGCCAGCACCCTCGGCCTGGTCGGCGGTTTGCTCGGCATAGTCCTGGGCCTGGTCGGCGCCCAGGTCCTGCCGCACTTCCTGAACCAGCCGGTGACCATCCCTCCGGTCGCCGGGATCGGCGCCCTTGGCGTCGCCCTCATCATCGGCATCGTGGCCGGGGTCTATCCCGCCAGCCGCGCTGCACGCCTTGCCCCCATCGACGCCTTGAGAAGTGAGTGAGCAACATGACCGTGAACCGGATCGCAGCAGGAGCAGCACTGGGCTGCGCCGTGATGTTCGTAGCAGCCTGTGGTGGCGGAACATCAGCCACCGGGAACGCCGCAGCCGCACCGACGACGGCGGCATCAGGCAACGGCGCGGGCGGCGCGCAGGGTGGCGGGCGAGCGTTTCCTGGAGCCACCGGGCTGCTGGCCCAGATCGACGGCAAGACGTTGCAGGTTCAGGGCACCGATGCTCAGACGGCGGTCACCTACTCGGCAGGCACCACTTTCACCGACACCGTGACGGCCAAGCTCTCCGACGTAGTGGTCGGAGTCTGCGTCCAGGCGCACAGTGCCCGGCCGGCCGCTGGTGCTGGCGGCGCAATGCCGACGGCGGCCCCGCGCACCACCACCAGTCCGATCGTGGCCGCCACCGTTGAGATCTCAGCCGCGGTGAACGGCAAGTGCTCGGCCCAGGGCGGATTCCGGATGGGAGGGGCTCGACCTCCTGGAGCAGCCGGACAGCCGACCAGGCCCGCAGGAGTCCCCGGCTCCGGCAGGACCCGGGGACCGGGTGCAGCCGGCGGCGGGTTTGGCGGGCTCGGGGCCTTCGGCAAGGTCACCGCAGTCAACAGCGCCGGCTTCACCATCGAGAGCATCCGTCCAGAGAGCGGCAGTGCCACTACGGCCGCGCCCACCACCGAGACCGTGCAGACGCCGGCGGGTACGAAATACACCCGGACCGCAGCCGCCAACGCCAAGGCCCTGGTTGCCGGCCTCTGCGTGACGGCGCTGGGCAAGGCCGACGACACGGGGGCGATCGCCGCCACCTCGATCCAGCTGCGACCAGCCGAGAACGGTTCGTGCTCCTCAGGATTCGGCGGCCGAGGATCCGGCGGCGGCCAGGCTCCTACCAGCGGGAGCGCCGGTGCCTAAAGTCCCGCAGCGGTTCCTGCGTCGAACATGGGTACGCCGGGCGCTCCCGGCCGGTGTCGCCGCCGCCTTGGTCGTCGCGGGCACAGCAGTGACCCGCGCCAACGCCAACTCGAATCCGATCGACACTTATCGCACCACCACGGTGACCAACGGTTCGGTGGAGCAGCGTCTCAACGTGACAGGGACCGTCCAGCGAGTCAACCAGGTAAGTCAGGGCTTTGCCGTTGCGGGCAAGGTCACCAGTGTGCCGGTATCCGTAGGAGACACCGTCACCACCGGCCAGACACTGGCGACCATTGACCCCAGGCCACTCCAGAGCGCCGTCACGACTGCCCAGGCCTCGCTGGCCAAGGCAAAAGCCACCCTGGAATCTGACCAGACCAGTACTGCCACGAGCGGCACCGGTGGAACCAGCGGCACGGCAAGCGCCACGACTGTGACGCCCGCTCCGACGACGACAGCAACGGTCAGTCCACGGGTGGCCAGCCCGTCCGGGCGATCCGGTGCTGCCGGGAGCCAGAGCATCGCTCAGGTCCAGAAGCGCGTGGCGAGCGCCCAGGCAGCCATCACCGCCGATCTGGCACGGGCATCTGCGGCCCTGGCCCGGTGCCTGCCGTTCTTCCCGTCCGAACCCTCACCGTCCGGCACCTCTCCTGCACCAGCCCCCACGACGCCATCGACCAGCCTGCCTTCAACGGGCGGTCCGGCGCCCACCAGGGCCACAACACCCACGACCACGACCCCACCGTCCGACGCAGCGATCAAGGCTTGCCTCGGCGCTCTGCGGACCGCCCCGACACAGCAACAGATCCAGCGTGACCAGCAAGCGCTCACCCGCAGCCAGACCGACCTCATGACGTCCGTCACCCTCGCGATCACGACCGCCGGCACCTCGAAGGCGACCAGTACCGCGAGCTCCTCCGCCGCAACCGGTCAGTCGTCAACCAGCCGATCATCAACAAGTCAGTCCGCAGCCAGCCAGTCGTCGGGAGGACAGTCGTCGGGAGCACAGTCGTCGGGAGCACAGTCGTCGGGAGCACAGTCGTCGGGAGGGCAAAATGGCGGAGCGGGTCAGTCCGGCGCTTCCCGGGTCATCTCTGACCAGGCAGCCGTCACCACAGCCGAGGGCGCGCTGAGCAGCGCCCAGACCAACCTGACCTCAGCGACAATGAAGTCCTCCATCGCCGGAACGGTGGGCTCGGTCACTCTGGTGACCGGCACTTCCAGCTCGGGCCTGAGCATCGTCATCGTGGGCAGCGGCGCCGTTGAGGTGACGGTCAAAGTGCCGCTGGCCTCGATGGCCTCGGTGCGCGTGGGCCAGAAGGCAAGCGTCACGCCACAGGGGGCAACCAGCTCCGTGCCAGGGTCGGTGACCTCCATCAGCCTTCTCCCATCCACATCCACGTCCACCTCTGGGACGTCGGCCGGGAGAACAACGACCCAAAGTGCTGGGACAGGGCAAGGGTCGGCCACGTCCAGCAGTCCGGTGTACCCCGTGGTGGTACTCGTCCCTGATGCTCTCCCCGCGCTCGCATCCGGGTCCCGGGCCGACGTCAGCTTGTTGGTCGGCACCGCGTTCAACGTGCTCGCCGTCCCGAACTCTGCGCTAACACCGGTACGAAAGGGTCAGGCCCTGGCCCTGACGTTGAAGAATGGCGTGGCAACACGTGCCCTGGTCAAGACGGGGTATGCCGGGACGCTCACCACCCAGGTCACCTCGGGTCTGACAGCCGGCCAGCAGGTCGTTCTGGCCGACCTCAGCACGGCCCTGCCGACGAACACCACCAACGCCCGTCGTTTCGGCGTAGGCGGAGGAGCAGCCGGCGGATTCGGAGGCTCCGGACTGGGCAGCGCAGGACTGGGCGGTGCAGGACTGGGCGGTGGCGCCACATCAGGCGGCGGTTTCCCGTCCCGCGGGTAGAAAGACTCAAGACGACCGGTCAATATTGAGGTCCACACTGTTCAGATCCAGCCCAGCGAGCGACGCCGGCCAACCCCCTGCCAGAATGGGCAGCCGCGTCGGGTTCCGCAAAGATGTTCCGCAAAGATCCAGACACGCCCCGCCCTCGTAGCTCAGGGGATAGAGCAACCGCCTCCTAAGCGGTAGGTCGCTGGTTCGAATCCAGTCGAGGGCACCCCGGTAGACCTCTGACTCCCGCCTCGGGCCATAACGACTCAGGCCCCGGCGGGCATCCTGTGAGGGACACCTACCGGGGCCTGTTCGCCTTACTTTGTGTGGCCAGCTTTCGTTCTCTCTGACCTACATCATTCCGCCTGGGCTATCAGGCGCAGGGCGTCAGGTTTGCCGCTGCGTCGCTGACAGCAGCGGTGCCACCCAGCACGACAATGTCGGTGGTGCCAAGACGACTCAGCTCCGCAAGGGTCGAGGCCGGAACGCAGTCCTTGGAGGTAAGGAGCAACGGTGCGCAGGCAATGGCCGCCACGGGGGCGCCGGCGAGGGCATCGGGGTAGGACGCGCCTGATGCGAGATACGCGGTTTTGGCACCCAGCGGGTAGGTCTTGGACGAGATCGCCGCGGCCGTCGCATAACGGTCGGCGCCAGACCACCGCTCCACCAAGGTGGTGGGGAGGAGGAGGCTGATCTGTGTGAAGACCGCGGGGTCGATGACGGCCTCACCACCGAGGATGACCACCTTGATCGGCTTCCCCAACGTGAGCTCTGAGGCCGTAGCGTCCGAGAGCACAGAGCGGTCGGTGAGCATGAGTGAACCGCCGAGCTGCCCTGCGGCGGCCGAGCCGCCCAGCGCGTCGGGGAACGAGGCACCTGTCGCGATGAAGACGGTGTTGCCTGGGATGGTGATGAGGTCTGCAAGCTGTGCAGCAGTCTCATACCGGTTCTGACCCGCCCACCGGTCCACGAAGAGAGCGCCGAAGCCGTTGAGCTGGGTCTGGACGCCGCTGCTCACGGCGGCGGTTCCGCCCGCGATATCCACGCTGTAGGGCGCAAGGCGGGTGAGCTCGTCGCTGACGCTGACGGGGAGGACTCCGTCGCTGGGGACAAGAAGGAGGGGGCCGCCCGATGCGGCGGCGACCGGACCGGCGGCAAGTGCGTCAGGAAAGTGGGTGCCCGATGCGACCGTCACAGCGAACTGCACTCCTGCTGCCGGTGATGCCGGCTGAAGGAAGGCGGACTTCGAAATGGCGACGGCGGTGGCGTACCGGTCAGCGCCGGCGAGGCGCGTGAACGTGGTCCCGGTCGCCTAACCGAAGCGGCGCAGACCCCGGAATCGCCCTGGAAGCTGTCGCGGCCTGCCCTGCCGACTGAGATGCAACCGCTGCTCACTCCAGATCCCCCATACCGGCCGGGGATGGGGATGACCATGGGTGCGCGCGATAATCCAGTAGGTCCCGGCGGCGGCGAGCTGCCGGTCGACCCACAGCCACGCCACGGGGTGCCCGATCGCTTCGGGCGTCGTACAAGCGCAGGTCCTTCTCACGCAGCCTCACGCGAACTGGCGTAGATCACCTGATATCAGGTGCGGTGGACGCCTACATCGTCGCGGGCTTGCCTACCGGCGTGCGGGGTCAGGGACGACCGTATGACGGGGATGACGACCAGACGGCACGCAGCGCAACGGCCGCGCCGGTGTGCGGGGAGTCCCACATCATGCCGTTACCGGCGTAGATGCCCACGTGGTATGCCGGGGAGCCGAAGAATACGAGGTCACCCGGTTGCGGGTTGGACACTGCCGTCACGGCCTGGCGCTGTTCTTCCGCCGTTCGGGGAATGCTGATGCCGAGCTGCGCGAAGGCGTACTGCGTGTAGCCGGAGCAGTCGAAGCCGGCAGTCGTGGTGCCGCCGTAGACGTAGTAGATCCCGGCCAGGCTGGCAGCGATGCCGACGACACCGCCAGCGCGGGTGGTCGAGCGGCTGACGACGACCGCTTGCTGACGGAAGACGGGCGCCTTGACGGGCGCCTTGACGGGCTTGGGCTTGACCACTCCGGTGAAGCCGATGTTCCCGAAGGTGCGGGGAGCCAGCGGTGCCTGGGCGGCCGAGGGAGCAGCGACGGCAACCGCAAGCGCGAGGGTGGCCGGCGCGGCGGTCTTGACCTTGATGATCGGTGTGGCCGCGGACGCCGGGAGGGCAAGGGAGGCCACCATGGCACCAGAGATGACAATCACGGCGGAGGCCTTGCTCGCCGGCGTGGCCGTACGCGAGATCGCCGACGAAAGAGAGGATGCAGAACTCAAAGGGTTCGGTGCGCGATGGCGACCGGTGTTTCGGCTCGACACAGGGAGGAAACCTCTCCATACGCCTACGAGGTCAGCTGTCGGGTTCGGATGGGAGACTGCACCCGGCCTTCACGCCGGCAGATCGACCGAGGTCGTCCACCACCGAGAGGGCTTCACCCCAAGGACCGTCTCACGACGCCCCATATGTGGGTCCCCCGCTCCTGCCAAGCGGATGTTGAGAGTCTTGAATGCGGTGACAGGACTAGGCGAACCGCTTCAAGTACAACGCCAAAAATGACGAAGCCCGCCCACCGTACACAGGCCGTACCGACATGTCACATCTGGGTCACAGGACAGCGGAAGAACCGACCAAGGATCGGGGACCGGGTTACCGTTCGGCCAAGGCCGCTGCCCTGCATCCCCTGTGTATCAGACCGCGAAGGCCCCCTCGAAAGGTCGCAGTACGCGGCAACCATTTCCAGGTGACAGGAGGTCTGAGAGGTATGAGGGACACGCCGCCTGCGGGGTTCGTCGACTTCGTTGTCGCAAGAGGGTCGGCGCTGCACCGCACTGCCGTCCTGTTGACCCATCAGGAGCAGTCCGCCGAGGACGTGGTCCAGATCGCACTCGCCAAGGCCTGGAAGTCCTGGGACCGGATCGATGGCAACCACGAGGCCTACGTCCGGCAGATCATGGTCAACGAGTTCGCGTCCGCCTGGCGACGGCGGTGGCGTGGTGAGGTGCCCACCGCCGACCTGCCCGAGCTGCCCCACGCCGACCACGGCGACGGCGTGTCCACGAGCCAGGTGCTCATGGCTGCACTGGCCACCCTCCCTCCGCGTCAGCGGGCGGTCGTCGTGCTGCGCTTCTTCCACGACTACACCGAGGCAGCAACCGCCGAGGCGATGGGCACCAGCGTCGGGACTGTGAAGTCCCAGACCTTCAAGGCTCTTGCGGCACTGCGCGTCTCTGCGGACCTTCGTAAGGACCTACCTCCCGATCTGACCGTGTCTGCCCCGGAAGGGACGCTCCGATGAAGCCAACCCTGGACGACCTGCGGGTCGCGCTCCACGAACAGGCCGACCTCGCCGCATACCCGGACGTCGATGCCCTGGTAGCCGGTGCAGCCCGACGCGTCGCGCTCACCCGGCGACGTCGACTCGCGGCCCTCAGCGCAGCGACCGCCGCCGTTCTGGTGGTCGGCGGGCTCGTGGCCACGACGGGCTCAACCCACCGGTCGGCTCTGCAGCCTGCTGAGCCCCGGCTGGGCAGCTTCTCCGTCAACGCCGGTGGTGCTGGCTTCCCGGAGTACCAGCAGGGCATGAGGCGGGTCACCGTGCTGGACGCACCGATGCTGGCGCGGATGAAGGGCTCGATCAGAATTCCGACCACCCCCGGAGAGCAACTAGTCGTGAAGATGACGTGCACCTCCCCGGACGTGGCCCTGACAACTGAATGGCTCGACCAGATGATCGTGAACTTCACCAGCCCAGGCGGCAAGGGGACCGGCCTCTGCGGTATCCCCGGCGGCGGCGCCGGCGAAGTGATCGGCACCGCCACCGGCGCGACGACCACCGTGACGGCCGATGTCTCCCTCGCGCCCGGGTCCAGCCCGATCGTGGCTGCACCCAAGGCAGCGAAGATCCATGCGGCTATCTACGAGAGCGTCCCCTGGCAGGAGTACCCCTTCCCGCCACGACCCACTGGCACAAACACCCCCGTCTGGCAGAAGGCGCCGGTCGCTCCGGATGGCACGGTGACAAAGGGGGCCGACACCCCCGTGATCATCGGTCCGACATCAGCGGCGGATGCCAACAAGGCCGTCACCATGTCGTTGCCCTACAACCCGAAACGTGAGCTTCTGCTGGAGGTGCGCGGGCCCGGCCGGTTAATGGTGCTCATCAACGGCAACAACATCAGCGACCTGATCGGCGGGCCGACTCCTGTGCGAGACGGCTACCTCACCTATTGGAACTACGACGCCTTGGGCAACACCTTCCCTCTCGACCCCCAGTTCGCTGCCCTCGGAGGTGCTGCCGGCCCATTGACCAAACCGGGCGCACAGGTAGCGCTGGTGATCATCCCTCAGGACTTCACAGGCCCGGACTGGCGTCTTACGTACCAGTCGCCAACGGGCTGAGCGTTCGGTGACACCACCGTCCAGAGCGAGCTAGTCCTGGGTATCGGCAAACACATGGAGCGCGACAGCCTCCGGAAGTGAGACCGCAGAAGCTTCGTCGGCCCCTTCGCGCAGGACAACGATCCAGGCGCCCTCCCTGCGAATATGGACTCGGCGCCCGGGCATCAGGCCAGCCTGGGTCAGCAGGTTGAGCGCCTCGGGGTCGACCTGGGCCGGCTCGCCTATCCGGCGCACCGTCGCGAGATCGGCTCCATGGTCGACCAGCTCGACCAGGTTGGTCACCCCGAGGCGGAACTCCTCGTTCAGCGGCTCCCCGAGCTCATCGAGCCCCGGGATCGGGTTGCCATACGGACTCTCCCGATGCTCGCCCAGCAGCGCCAGGATCTTGCGCTCGACCCGCTCGCTCACGACGTGCTCCCACCGGCACGCCTCGTCGTGGACGTACTCCCACTCGAGGCCCAGGACATCGACCAGCAGGCGTTCGGAAAGTCGATGCTTGCGCATGACCCGCACCGCCCTCTGGCGTCCCTGGGCGGACAGCTCGAGGTGCCGGTCCCCGGCGAGCGTAAGCAGGCCGTCCCGTTCCATCCGCGCCACGGTCTGGGAAACGGTCGGACCAGAGTGGCCCAGACGCTCGGCGATGCGGGCCCGCAGAGGGACGATGCCCTCTTCCTCGAGCTCGTAGATCGTCCGCAGGTACATCTCTGTGGTGTCAATCAAGTCGGTCACGCCCACAGCCTCTCACTGATGGCCTGCAGACGGGATGACTTACGCACCGCGCCTTTCAGCGCCAGAGACTAGCGTTGGCCCATGAGCGAGTCCTTTGTCGTCCCCGCCCGGTTCTGCGGTCCGCCGATGTCGGGCAACGGCGGCTGGACGAGCGGTCACCTGGCCCAGCTAGTCGACGGGGCTCTGGACGGCGGTGCAGTCACGGTTCGCCTGCGCACGCCCCCACCGCTGGACACCGAGATGGCGATCTCGCGCGGTGACGATGGCACGGTGGAGGTCTGGGACGGCCAGATCCTGGTAGCCCAGGCCTTTGCGGCCGAGCCGTTGGACGCCACCGAGGTCCCGGTGCCGGTGACCCACGCGCAGGCGCTGGAGGCCGGGCCGGCATACGAGGGCCTGCGTTCGCATCCGTTCCCCACCTGCTTCGCCTGTGGAACCGAGCGGGACCCGTCCGACGCACTGTGCCTGCACACCGGCCTGCTCGCAGGGCACAGCACGCTTCGGGCAGCCGCCTGGACGCCGCGCGAGTCGGCCCCCGAGCTGGTCTGGGCCGCCCTGGACTGCCCCGGTGCCTGGGCCTGTGGCCTGGCAGGGCGCGAGCTGGTGGTCGGGACCATGACGGCATCTATCCGTGACCTGCCAGCAGTTGGTGAGCCGCACGTCGTGATGGCCTGGCCACGCGGACAGGATGGCCGCAAGTACTACAGCGGAACCTGCCTGTATGCCGCCGACGGACGGCTGCTCGCCCAGGCCGAGGCGGTGTGGATCTCGGTGGATGCCGGGGCGGTTCGCCCGAGGTGAGCGCGGGTTAATGGCCAACGGCAACAAGGCGAAGACCGCTACCGCTCCTCCGCGGCCATCCTCGCCGCGGACCACGGCGCCTGGATGGACCGGCTGCCACGACTGGACTTCGACGAGGTCGTCAGCACGGTGTGACCCGCCCGCTCCCACCTGCCCAGAAGTTGGACAAACCATTGCGAATCGACCATCCGTCGACCTATCTTGGTAAGTGCAGATGGAAGGAGGTGGTCGTCCTGGTGAACAACCAAAGGACGTGTGAGGTGGCTGCGCCCTAGGCGAGCCGTCGCCGACTGCCTCCAGTGGCTTTCGGCAACCGGGCGAAACCTGGTGACAGCAACCTCATGCAAGCACCGCAGCCCGTGAGGATGTGCGGCCCGTCCACCGCACCCTGGTACTTCCAGACCTCACGGGCTGTCTCATGCCCTGTTCAGCCGAGCAGAACTCGGGCGAGCACGTGGGCCGCGCGATCCGGAGACCACTCCATGGTCGCCGGGCCCACCGTGAACTCGGACCACGACCAGCCGGGGATATCCTCGGAGTCCCGCCACGGTGGAGTGACCCCGAGACGCTCGCGCTCCATCACGGTGACGACCCGCTCGGTGACCTCGTCACCAGGTGCCTCGACGAACAGGCGGAAGGCATTGCAGTGCGGTTGCTGGGGGAAGGTGCGGATTCCCTTTGCTGCCAACAGTTCTGCCAGTTCGAGCGCCCGCTGGTGATACTCGGCCATCCGCGGTAGCTCGTCACGTAGCCCGCGAAGGGCGGACACGGCATACGGCAACATCGTGAACAGCGTGCCTCCGTGACGGCTGCGCCAGAGCCGCACCTCGGCGATGACCTCCTCGGGTCCGGCGACCACCGCGCCGGCCAGCCCGCGCAGGCCCTTGTAGAACGATACATAGACCGTATCGGCGAGCGCCGCGATCTCCGCCGGGGTGTGCTCCAGATATGGAGCGGACTCCCAAGCCCACCGGGGATGGCCGCCAGGTGATCGACGGATGGAACCACGCCGCCGGTCGTCAGCAAGGCCCACTCGAAGTCGTTGAGCAGCCGGGGACCGTCTTGCTCGTGGTGCAGGAGATGGGACTGCCCCGGTATGGCGATACGCCGGCTCCCCTGCCGATCACTCCAGACCCTCAGCACCGACTGCTGCGCCATGGTGCCGCTCGGGAACATCACCGCCGCGGGCTTACCGAGAAGCTCGGCGACCTGGCTCTCCAACGCGGTGACCGGCCCGCCTTCGCCGTAACGGTCCCAGGTCCCGTCGGTTCCTTCTTCGGAGCGGTCCAGCTCGGCGATGATGCTGCGCAGCTCGTCCTGCGGCGACACAGGGTGCCCGCCGGTCAGGCTTCGCTCAAGACGGGGAATCGCCAGGAGACGACGCCGGGCAAGGGACAACCCGGTTGCCATGGTCGGGTCGCTCACGGTTGCCGCCTCTCCAGTCGCCAGGCGGTGGCATCGTCGAGCCCGCCCTCGCCGACGCGGACGAAGACCAGCCGGTCGTGCAACCGGTTGGTCCGGCCTGCCCAGAACTCCACCTCGTCGCAGGTGATCCGGAAGCCGCCCCAGAAGTCGGGGACGGGAACATCAGTGGGCCCGCCCAGGTCGGGCCACTGCGCGGCATACCGCTGGTAAGCCTCTTCCAGACTGGACCTGCCCTGGATGACCTGCGACTGCCGTGACGCCCAGGCACCGATCCGCGAGCCCCACGGACGTTCGCGGAAGTAACGCTCGACGTCGCCCCGGCCGAGCTTCCGGGCGATCCCCCGGAAGCGGATGGCGCGGTACATGGCCGGCCAGACGATTGCCGCGGCCACTGCCGGGTTGCCGGCAATCTGAACGCCTTTGGTCGATTCAAGGTTCGAGACGAAGCCTGGACCGGCCGGGTCGAAGAAGCGCATGAGAACGGTCCGGACGTCAGGTCGCCCGGCCTCGTCGATCGTGGCCAAAGACATGGCCAATGGCTCCGGCACGTCCTCTCGCTCCGCGGAGCGATAGACCGCGTCGTCCAGCCAGACTCGCGCCTGCTCCCACGGAGTGGCCGCCAGCTCCGACTCGGTCAGCCCCTCGCCGTGGTACTCCCTGCGCAGCGCATCGCTCATGACACGAGATTAGATTGGGCGGACAAACGCTCGAAAGGGAGGGCTCCATGGCGGGCAGGACAAAGTCACCGACCAAGCGCATCCGGCCCACCATCGACCAGCGCCCGAAGACCGGTCCCCTCAAGGCGATACGCCGCAGACGGTGACACCGCGCTCGGGACGGTGAAGAATGACTTGCGGCCGGGCGACGACGCCGGCCTGGAGGAGGGGGCAACGGATGAGCGACACCGTTTTCAGGCCAGGCCTCGAGGGCGTCATCGCCTTCGAGTCGATGATCGCCGAGCCTGACAAGGAAGGCGACGCGCTGCGCTACCGCGGCGTCGACATCAACGACCTGGTCGGGCGAGTCCCCTACGGCCATGTCTGGGGACTGCTGGTCGACAATGAGTTCAACCCCGGCCTGCCGCCCGCCGAGCCATTCCCGCTCCCGGTCCACACCGGTGACGTGCGCGTCGACGTCCAGAGCGCCCTGGCACAGCTCGCTCCGGTCTGGGGCTTCAGGCCGATGCTCGACATCGGCCCCGAGCAGGTCCGCGAAGATCTCGCTCGGGCCTCCGTCATGGCGCTGTCGTTCATCGCCCAGTCCGCCCGCGGCCTGGACCGGCCCATGGTGCCGCAGCGCGAGGTGGACAAGGCACGCTCCATAGTCGAGCGGTTCATGATCCGCTGGCGCGGCGAGCCCGACCCCCGTCACGTCGAGGCGGTGGACGCCTACTGGGTGTCCGCCGCCGAACACGGCATGAACGCCTCGACGTTCACCGCACGTGTCATCGCCTCGACCGGAGCCGATGTCGCAGCCTGCCTTTCCGGCGCCGTGGGCGCTATCAGCGGCCCACTTCACGGCGGAGCACCCTCTCGGGTCCTCCACATGATCGAGAACGTCGAGCGGACCGGCGACGCCACCACATACGTCAAGAGCGTGCTGGACAAGGGAGAGCGCCTGATGGGGTTCGGCCACCGCGTGTATCGCGCGCAGGACCCTCGGGCGCGAGTCCTGAGAGCCACCTGCGAGCGCCTGAACGCACCGCGCTTCTCCGTTGCAGCCGCCCTTGAGAAGGCCGCCCTCGACGAGCTCCGGGCCCGACGCCCCGACCGGGTGCTGGCCACGAACGTGGAGTTCTGGGCGGCCGTCCTGCTCGACTTCGCCGAGGTGCCGGCGGCAATGTTCACCCCGATGTTCACCTGCGCGCGCACAGCCGGGTGGTCTGCTCACATTCTTGAGCAGAAGAACACTGGCCGTCTTATCCGCCCGTCTGCCCGCTATGTGGGCGAAGGACCGCGAAGCCCCGAAGATGTGGTGGGCTGGGAAGAGGCCATATCGGGTCCCACTCTCTGAAGGGTCATCGATGCTGGCCGGTCAACGATGACCCTTCATCGATGCCGACCGGTCTTCGATGCTTGTCCGCCGTTCTACACCGAGGTGACTTCTCTTGACTGATACCGCCACTGTGACCATCCCCGCCGACCTTCTGCCCCAGGACGGCCGCTTCGGCTGTGGACCCAGCAAGGTCCGTCCAGCCCAGATGGACTATCTCGCCTCGGTCGGCCGGACGGTTGTAGGTACGTCTCATCGCCAGGCGCCCGTCAGGAATCTCGTAGGTGACGTGCGCAATGGCTTGGCGGAGCTGTTCAGCCTGCCCGAGGGCTACGAGATCATCCTCGGCAATGGCGGATCCACAGCCTTCTGGGACATCGCCGCCTTCGGCCTGGTCCGGGAGAGGGCCCAGCACCTGGCGTTCGGCGAGTTCTCGGCCAAGTTTGGCTCGGTCACCCAGAAGGCACCCTTCCTGGGCGACCCGACGATCATCAAGGGCGAACCGGGCACCCTGCCGACGCCCACCGCCGAGGCCGGCATCGACGTCTACGCCTGGGCGCAGAACGAGACCTCGACAGGGGTCATGGCACCGGTGACCCGGGTCGAGGGCGCCGACGAGGGCGCGCTGGTGCTCGTCGACGCCACATCGGGCGCCGGTGGTCTGCCACTGGATGTCGCCGAGTCCGACGTCTACTACTTCGGGCCCCAGAAGTGCTTCGCAGCCGACGGGGGCCTCTGGCTCGCCGCCTTCTCCCCGGCGGCCCTGGCCCGGGTCGACGAGATCGCGGCCTCCGGCCGGTGGGTGCCGGACTTCTTCAGCCTTCCGACCGCGATCAGCAACTCACGACTGAACCAGACCTACAACACCCCTGCAGTCTCGACGCTGGCGCTGCTGTCCAACCAGATCAGCTGGATCAATGACCAGGGCGGTCTGGACTGGGCCGTGAAGCGCACCACCGACAGCTCCACCCGGCTGTACGCCTGGGCAGAGGCAACGGCATACACCTCGCCCTTCGTCGCGGACCCGGCCGCGCGCTCGCTGGTCGTCGGCACGATCGACTTCACCGACGAGGTCGACGCTGCGTCGGTGGCCGCCGCCCTACGCGCCAACGGAGTGGTCGACGTAGAGCCCTACCGCAAGCTGGGACGCAACCAGCTGCGCGTGGGAATGTTCCCGGCCGTCGACCCTGAAGACGTCTCGAAACTCATCTTGAGCATCGAGTACGTCGTCAGTCAGATGATCTGATCAGGCAGGGGCACCGGGGCGCGCCAAAACCACGAACGTCCCGCCCGGAGCGAACAGCAGCGGCTTGCCTGCGGCGTCAGTGAACGTCGTGGGCGCGTCGACGCTCGGTCTGGACCACGTGCCCTCGATCCGCTTGCCGTCCCGGGACAGCACGACACGACCGGACCCCGTCGACTTGGTAAACATCGAGGGGTTTCCGTTGACGTCGACGTCGGAGGGGTCCGGATTGATCTGACAGAACTGCACAAGCACGTTTGGCTTGGCGACCAGAGCGTCACTGGCCGTGCGGATCCGCTGGCCATCAACGGTCCGAACGTAGCGCGCCAGCTTCGCATCCCAGACGAAATTCACATTCGTGGACCCGACTCGGGTGCTCACGGTCGGCGCGGCTTTGGCAATGGCAAGCCGTGGATCTTCGGCCGCCCAGGTGAACCCGACCTCACGCACACCGTCGGCCTTGATGGCGGCACTCACCTTGGCAGTGTCAGAGACCAGGTTATAAGGGGCCGGCCGGGAGAAGTCGCGGTGGAAACCGACCTGCCCGCGGTCGTAGATCACGCCGTGCAGGCTCGACTTGTCCAGATCAGGCAGGGAGTTGCCACCGCCTCCGCTGGCGACCACGATGATGCGCCCATACTGACCGAGGAGCTCGGGGTCGCTGGAACGAATGCTGCGGACCGCCCTGACCTGAGGCTTGGAGTTGGCATACACGGCCACCATCCGCGAGAGTCCGCCCTCTGCCTCCTCGATGTAGATCACATCGGCCTTCTCAAGACCCAGCGAGGGCCGGCCGGCCGCGGTGTCATCCACCTTGACAGCGATCACCGGGCCAGCCGGCGGCGCTCCCACCCCCGTCAGGGGATTGACCGCCGCGACGGTGGGCGTCGGTGCCGGCGCCGCTGACGAGTGCACCACGGCCTTCGGTTTGGAGCTGCTGCCGCATCCCCCGATCGCTGTTGCCGCCAGCACGCCCACCGCCAGGGCCGTGGTCAGTCGAATGGCCTTCGAGACAGCGACCGATCCACCGGTGCTCATGTCACTCCCCAGCTCAAGGGCCATTGGTCCCACCTCCGTTCACGACCGGCTGCCCTGTCATGGGCCCCGGAGGCGCACGCAGTTGTTGCCGAATACCTCAGAATCAACCATGTCACAAGCCGGATCCATCGGACCTCGTGCAGTCTGCGCAACCGTGACCTTGGGCTGACGTTGGGTAACCGACTTGTACCGAATGATAGGTGGCGTCCGATACCGGACTTGCCTAGGGTTGTCGTTGAAGAACGGTCGATGCACCAAGGTCCGGATCGGTGCTCCTCAACCGCCTGTTTCGGTGGGACCGGGGGTTTGACATAGGAGAGCGATGTCCCAGAGTGGTCGAGTCCGCACGATCAGGTTGCCGTTGCGCAAGATCTGCTCAGCGCTTCCTGCCGTCGCGTTGATCAGCGGGGGGATCATCCTGCCCGCCTCTGCCGCCCCGACGGCCCGAATCCACGCTGGCCCCGCCTCCAGCAGCTCTCATGGAATTGTCGTACCAGACACCGCAATAACCTTGCCCGACTCGGCGCGGAGCCAGGCAGATCCCGAACCCGTGCGCGCACCCAGGACACCATCACCCGGAGCAGCCGCACTCCTTGCACAGATGCTCCCAGCAGGCACAGTCCCCGGCAGCTCATCGCCGGTGACCTTGGACAGCGCGGGGATCCCGGTCCGCGCCCTCGAGGCCTACCGCCGGTCCGCCGCCTTGACCGAATCAGCCGACCCCGGCTGCCACATCGACTGGGCACTGCTCGCTGCCATCGGGCGGGTCGAGAGCAACCATGCCCGCTTCGGCGGTAACCAGCTGGATGCGGCTGGCGTGGCCCGGCCGGGCATCATCGGCATCCCGCTGGATGGTTCGAACGGGACCGCCCGCATCCTCGACACCGACCGGGGGCTGCTGGACCGCGACACCACCTACGACCGGGCCGTGGGCCCGATGCAGTTCATTCCCAGCACCTGGCGTGTAGCAGGCGTCGATGCCAACGGTGACGGAGTCAAGGACCCGCAGAACATGGCCGACGCGGCTGCGGCAACCGCGGTCTACCTCTGCTCCGGCCACGGTGACCTCAGCCGCCCAGATAGCCTGCGCGCGGCGATCCTGCGTTACAACCCTTCGGACTCCTACGTGCGAATGGTGACGGCCATCGCCGACGCGTACCGCCATGGAGTCAGCGCCCTGCCAGCCTCCGACCTGGCCCCCGCCAACTCGGCCGCTGTGGCATCGCCTGCTTCCAGGCCGGCGACAAAGCCCACCAGCGCGACCCCCGGCAAACCAGCCTCCGGCAACGTGACTGCTCCGAAGGCGGCGCTCACCCCCGCGGCGCTTGCGCCACAGCCAGCAACGACCCAACCCGGAGATCCCAACCCGGCTCAGCCCTCGCCCACGAGCACTGCCTCCCTCACCAGCACCGCCTCCCCCGCCAGCCCTGCCTCGCCTTGCGTACCGACTTCCGCTCCCAACAGCACCGGCTCGCCCAACAGCACCGGCTCGCCCAACAGCACCGGCTCGCCCAACAGCACCGGCTCGCCCAACAGCACCGGCTCGCCCAACAGC
>DASRUA010000015.1:0-3774 GCA_035655615.1 Dermatophilaceae bacterium | reverse complement strand
AGGACGGACGGTCCCCGGGAGTGTGAGGACCACGGGTAGCATCGCACTGATAGTTCGCCGGGTCGCTTCCCACAATTGCCGGAGAGTTGGTGTGCATTTGGTCCGCGTTCTCATCGATGCTTTCGAGCTCCCACAGCTTGCAGGCGAGGCGACCTTCTTCAGCGATTCGCAGTTGCATGGGACCGTCAAGGCGCGGTTCTTGACCACGTGGACAGGGTTCTGGTGCCCACGTCGCTTGGCGGCCTGGAAGGCAATGCCGCCTCTGATGACCTACCCGCAGTGTTGACACAAACGGCGACAGACGGCGCGGGTGCATCGAAGGCGATGAAGCCTCGGCTGTCCGAAGTGCTGTTCCCTGTCGCTGCTGATCGGGTAACGCCCGTCGAGCTGGCCGCTGTCTTCTTGCTGGGATCTGTTGCCGCTTTCTTTCGGCTCGGCGACGTCGCAGCCCGGGGCAACATATGGGCTGAGGACGGCATCATCTTTCTCCAGACAGCGCTGCGCCATCCCTGGACGGCGACTGTGTTCGAGCCGTACGCCGGCTACATGCACTTGGTGCCCCGGACGCTATCCACGCTTGTCACATACCTGCCACTGAGGGACCAAGGCGCTGCTCTGGACTTGTCCGCAGCCCTCGTGCAAGCGTCTGTGGCGACCCTTGCCTACGTCGGGACCTCCGGGTTTATCAGGCAGCGACTGTGGCGAGCCATTGTGGCCCTCTGCGTCGTCGCCGTGCCGGTGGGGCCGGACGCCATCGAGGCTATAGCGAATCTGCACTGGTTTCTGATCTTCGGGGGGTGCATCTGTCTTGTCTGGACTCCCCGGAAGCCACTCGGCTGGGGCGTCCTGTTCGGTGTCCTCTTGATCACCACACTGTCCAGTCCGTTCGCGGTCGTCCTCCTGGGGGGTGCGCTGGTGCGTCTGCTGGTGCAACGATCGCGCGCGGCAGTCGTGCTCGCAGGCGTCGTGGCGACCGGCTTTGCCATCCAGACCACGGTGATGGTGATGGCTCCCCCGAGAACAGGCATCAACACGTTCGGGGTCGATCTGGCACCAGCCCGTTTCATCGCGGGATTCGTCCGTCGTGTCCTGGGCGACGCGGTCTTCGGGGTGGGCAGGCACACCATCAGCCGGCCGGCTCCAGGGCTGCAGGCTGGTGTGGTCGTTGTCGTCCTTGTGGCCGTGTTGGTCATCTGCCTGAGCACCAGCGATGGTTTCCCGGTCCTGGCTCGTGCCGGTCTCTTTGGCACGCTGGCGATCTTGACCTACAGCGTGCCAGTCGTTGCCACCCCCGCGTTGACGACGGAGGACCCGTTCAGCGGCGGTCGCTACTATCTCGCTCCTGCGCTGCTGACCATCGTGGCGATCATGTGCCTGATCCAAGGGGTGTCCGACCTTCGCCAGCGTCGATCGGTCCGTTTTGGATGGCTTGCGGTCGCAGTCTGTGGGGCTCTTGCGGTGAGTCTGCTCTGGGGGGTGGAATCAAGCTGGACCGTTGGCAAGGTCTGGGGGCGCCAGGACGGGCCGTCCTGGCAAGCCAGCATCGACCAGGGGAGAAGGGCGTGCGCGGCTTCATCGGCGAACGTCGACGCGACCGTGCCCATCTCGCCGCAGGGATGGACGATGAGTATTCCGTGTGGGCTGCTCCGCGGATGACCGGTCGGGGACGGCCTGCCGTGATTCTGCGCAAACGAACACTTCCACCACTGGCGTGCAGCGACCGACTGCGCAGGCGACTGTTCGCAACCCGCTCGACTTCGGACGAATCGCTGGGGATCAAACAGGACTAATCGGCATAAGCGACCTAGATTGGACTACTGGGAAGCCGAGCCCGTGAACCGGTGAGCTACATAGGCCCTGCTTTCAAGAAGTCCGTCAACATGTTGGCTCGCGGCCCTCCTCGGCCGCGAGGGAGGAGATCCGGGGCAATGCGTCATCATTTCGCACGAATCTCACTAGCGGTCCTGGTGGTCGCGACCTCCCTTGTGATGGCCGGTCCCTCGTGGGCCGACGTCGCTACGCTGCCGGCCCACAAGATCGGCACCGCAGCGACGCCCACGTCCGTGGGCAGCGCTGCGTCCACGATCTCGACTGCTGCCCAGCAGCGGGTTACCTATGGCGGGCTGGCGCTCGACGTGCCGAACGGGTGGGCCGTCGTAGATCTGAGCGCACATCCCACCACCTGCGTCCGTTTCGACGTCCATGTCGTCTACCTCGGCACCCCCGGAGCCGTCCAAGACTGCCCGGCTGTGGTCGAGGGGCACACGGAGGCGATCCTCCTGCAGCCAACCCCGAGTGAGCCCCCTGCCGGGGCCATCACTGTGATCCCGGGTGCGGCGCCGACTCTGACCTCGGGCCAACTCCTGGCCGGCGAGGTAATCGCCCAGATCAGCGGTACCGGCATTCAGATGACTGCGGCGCTCGGGACCGACCCCACCGTGGCCCAGGACGTGTTCCGAAGCCTCACGTCAACTCCGAATGCGCCCCGGCCGCTGGCCACGCCGAACGCGCCCCTGCCTCAGGCCGCCACCATCGCACCGCCGCCGTTGGACCGGTCCTTCACCTGGTATTTCGGTTCTGGTTTCGACGCTTGCACCGCGCCTGCGCTCTCCACGATGCAGACGTGGTGGGCCTCCTCTCCCTACCGGTCGATCGGTATCTACATCGGTGGCAATTCCCGCGGCTGTTCCCAGGCCAACCTCACAGCGAGCTGGGTGCGCAGCGTCGCCACCATGGGATGGAAGGCGCAGCCAATCTACCTCGGCGTGCAGGCACCGTGCTCGACGACTAACAAGGCGAAGATGACCCCCGGACTGGAGGCGGCCCAGGGGCGCGACTCAGCCCTCGATGCGGTCGCCCAGGCAACGGCGCTCGGCATCGGCTCCGGGTCGGACATCTACTACGACATGGAGGCATACACACGGAGCTCGGCCTGTAGCGGGTCGGTGCTGACATTCTTGTCGGCCTGGACCTCGACGCTGCACGCCAACGGGTACAGCTCGGGTGTGTACAGCAGCGTCGCCTCGGGGATCCAAGACGTCGCCAACCCCACCGCATTGCCGGGCTTCGTCCCGCCGGACAAGATCTGGATCGCCCACTGGAAGGTGCCGCCCAACGTCTACGGTCACGCCCCGTATGTCGCGGACAGTCAGTTCTCCCCATACCGCCGGATCCACCAGTACCTCGGTGGTCACCCGGAGTCATACGGTGCCATCACAATCAACATTGACAACGACTTGCTTGACACAGATTCAAATAGGGGAAACCCCTTCGGCTCGATCGACGCCGTCACCACCGGACCCAGTAAGGTCACCGCGCGCGGCTGGGCGATCGACCCTGACACCAGCTCACCGATCATGGTCCAGATGTACGTGGACGGTCTCGCGAATGCGGTGACCTGGGCCGATCAGCCCAGGTCCGACGTGGGCGTGGTGTTCCCCGCAGCAGGACCCAACCACGGTTACTCACTGACGATGGCGAGCACGCCAGGCCGGCATACGGTCTGCCTGTATGCGATCAACGCCGGTCCGGGATTCAGCCGCCAGCTCGGCTGCCGTGTCGTCACTGTGCTCAGTAGTGACCCCTTCGGCTCGATCGACGCCGTCACCACCGGATTCAACGCCGGAAGCCGCTGGGTCACCGCCAGCGGATGGGCGATCGACCCCGATACCAGCTCACCGATCATGGTCCAGATGTACATCGACTCCCGCGCAAATGCGGTGACCTGGGCCGGCCAGCCCAGGCCCGACGTCGGTGCGGTGTTCCCCTCAGCGG
>DASRUA010000014.1:0-8599 GCA_035655615.1 Dermatophilaceae bacterium | reverse complement strand
CCGCTGAGGGGAACACCGCACCGACGTCGGGCCTGGGCTGGCCGGCCCAGGTCACCGCATTTGCGCGGGAGTCGATGTACATCTGGACCATGATCGGTGAGCTGGTATCGGGGTCGATCGCCCATCCGCTGGCGGTGACCCTACTGGGTCCAGTGGTGACGGCGTCGATCGAGCCGAACGGGTCACTGCCAGGCACGTTGACGACGCGGCAGCCGAGCTGGCGGCTGCTTCCGGGACCGGTGTTGATGGCATAGAGGCAGACGGTGTGCGAGCCAGGTGTGGTCGCCATCGTCAGGGAGTAACCGTGGTTGGGTCCTGCTGCGGGGAACACCGCACCGACGTCGGGCCTGGGCTGGCCGGCCCAGGTCACCGCATTTGCGCGGGAGTCGATGTACATCTGGACCATGATCGGTGAGCTGGTGTCAGGGTCGATCGCCCAACCGCGCGCGGTGACCGCACCGGCACCGGTGCTGGTGGAATCCAGCTGACCGTAGGGGTTGTTGGCGGGGTTACTGCTGGGGATGAACCATTCGGACCGCAGTCCGAACGCGGAGCGGAACGTCGTCCCGCTGACCGTCACCGAACCGTTCGACCCGTCGATCGCCGCAGTCAGGACACGTCCGCCCCACTGGCCGTGACCGTCACGGCTGATGATCCGCAGCTGGCGGTAGGTGCCGATCGATGGCCACCGAGCCTGGATGGCGGCCGCGGTGATACTTGCGGTCCAGGAGTTGGCGCCGTTGGCGATGGCACCGTCATAGGGGTCTGCCTTGGCCGGCAGGTACGGCTGGCTTCCGGCTGCCGTCCAGCCTCCGTTGGCCGAGCCGAACTGTGTGAACGCCGGCGTGCCGCCGTAGGTCAACGTCTGGCCGGCGGTGGCCGCCACGGCGGCATTAGACGACGCATACTCGGCCGGGACCCCGGAGTACATCTGGCACGAGGTGGTGTCACAGGTGTCCCAGGTCCGACCCGCCGTTGCATGGGCACGGTCATACCCGGCATAGCTGCGCGCGGCCACAGCCTGAGCTCTCAGCGCGTTCGCGTGCCAGGACGCCGGCATCTCCGCCGGCACCACGGCGCGCAGGTAGCTCTCCATCGGCAACACGGACACGGGCGTGATGCTGGTCGACGTCGCCCTGTTCGCGTAGATGCTGCCGCGGTACCCGCGCCGGGCCCCGTTGGCGAGGCTCACGTCAACGACCCCGGAGGTGCTGCTGAAGACCGCCGGAGAGGCTACAGCCTTGTAGGAGGTCCAGCCGGCGGAAGAGAGCTTGTCGACCTGGAGCCCCGTTGCGGTGGGTCGGGCGCGATACCGGGTGATCCCGGCCGTCGGGCCGGGTACGGCGGTCCCGGCGAGAAGAAGTCCCGCCGTGTTGAATACGTTCAGGGTTCCGGAACCGACCGAATCCAGACGGACCCGGATGGTCGGGTTGCCCAGGTTCCCCAGCGTGGTGCCCGGGTAGTAAAAACCCAGGATGCTCTGCCAGGAGAGCTTGCCCACTGCAGCGGCCCCGTAGGCCCCCCACTGCGACATGCCGTGGCCGTGGCCGTACCCGTGGCCGCTGATCGCGATGGTTCCGTCAGACGGCCGGGGATAGATCTCGACCGCCTGCGCGGGACCCGCGGCAACCAGAGACACCGAGGCAATCAACGTGCCGGCGGCTCCCAGAGACAAAACCCGATGCGCTCGAAAGCGCTCAGCCAAGAACATGCCCAACTCCCTCTCCGCCGCCAACTGGTTCCCGGTTCCGAGGAGGTATCCCTTTGCTTCCGCCCTGACCAACCCGCCTCGCCCGACCTTCGGGCCGCTGTAATATACGCTGGCACCGGCTCTGGCAGGCCGCAGTGGGATCGTGTCAAATGGGACCAAACAGCCCAGGTCATCTGGCCGAACGGACTAGGCGAAGCTCGCGCCGCTCAGCTCTTGCAGTCCCCGACGCGATAGATGGTGACGCTGGCGCCGTAGCCGATCGGTGTCAGTCCTGGCGTGCCAGAAAGGCCAACCAACCCCAAGTAGTTCTCCTGGCGTGTGTCGGTCGGCCAGAACCGGTCGAAGTCGTCAACCACCGCCCCCACCTTGAGGCGTTTCAGCGCAGCACACACCGCAGGGTCGGTCGTGAAGGACTTGAAGTCCTGGGAGATCAGCGCAACGTCCTTGGACGGGTTCGAGGTGACGATCGGGATGACCACCCCATGCCGGGACCAGATGGAGGAGAACTGAGCCCCGGTGAAGGGACTGCCCAGAACCGTTTCGCCGGCCGGGATCTGCTTGGCGAGCCTCCCGTAGAGCGCCTGTTCGTCAGGTGTGACCATGTGATTGTTGAAGTTCAGGTTGGTGTAGCGGTCCTGCAGGACCGCCGCGCCCTGGCCGATGCCCTGGTTCGAGTAGATGACGGCAGGAACGGCCATCATCCCGAGGCACGCGATGCCCAGAGCCAGTCGCGATGAGAGCGGGCGACCGAAGACCTCCGCGGAGACCCGGCCGACAAAGCGGCCCAGCGCGTCAGCCGCGCTGGTGATACCGAGTGCGGCCAGCGGCACTGCCGTCATGGGAATCAACGCGGCGATTCGTTGGGCGTCGTTGTAGAAGAACCCGGTCAGCTCCCGGGTCAGCCAGCCCGACGTGCCGGCGCAGAGCATGTACAGGAAGACCAGGAATACGTGGCTCACGAGCAACCAGCGCAGTCGAGGGACCCTGAGCAGACGGTAGAAGCCCCACAACGTCGCGGCACCGAAAGCCCAGTGTGCCTTGGTGATCACCGTCGAGAGCGTCAGCGCCTGCCCCATCGCCTGGTTCATCGTCATGAGCTCGGCCCACTTGAAGTTGCGCACCGAGTTCAGCGACGGGACCAGGTTCATGGCCGCCCACAACCCTGCGCCAACCGACCAGGCCAGCAGGAGCAGCAACAACGAGCGACGCAGCTGACGCGGCCCTTGCGCGCGACTGGACACCACGAATCGCGCCGAGAGCATTACCACGCCGATGCCGGCCCAGATCCCCAGGGCGAACAACGCGCCGGGGTGGGCGAAGAACAACCCCACGCCGCCCAGGAATCCAACAAACAGGATGGTCCACCAGCTCAGTCCGGGCCCGAGGGCCACACCACGCCTGACTGCCGCCGCCTCGACCTCATCAAGGGTCGCGCCATCAGCGGCAACGCCTGCGGAGCTGATGTCGTCCTGCGCATGGGGAGATCGCGGCATCAGGCGGAACACCATCAACGTCAACGCGATCAGGGCCGGCAGTGCCGCCAGAGACAGCACGTTCGGCCACAGCACGCCGAAGCTCAACATCAGGTACGGGAACAACGCGATCGCCCCGCAGCACAAGCCCAACGCCAGGATGGTCAGCAGGCGAGCGTGCGGCAGGATCCGCGAGCACAGCCACACCATCGACAACGGCCAGACGACCCCGCCGATGGCCCAGCCGACAGCGTTGACCCCGACCGCGACATTGACTCCGGTGATGGAGACGGTCAATGCCGTCAGGTCGTGCCACAGCGGCGGGTACCACGACGTGACAGCAGCGCCGTACGCCGCGCCGACATGACCCCCGTCAGGCAAGCCGGAGCTCAAGACCGACAGCACCGCGTTGTAGTGGAACCCCGCGTCGATCGTCTGGGACGGCAGATTGGGGTCGCGCACCCCAAGCACGAAGTTGGCGGCAACGAGCCCGGCGGCCAAGCCCACGGACGCAAACCACCACACCGTTCGGCGCCGCGGCACCCACCAGCGAACGGTCGGCCGATAACCCAGGAGCACCCGCCAGACAAACGGGATCGAGTGCTCGGATCGGTCGGCTCCCCCGCGGCCCGTCCACCACGCGATCGCGAGGCGCCCCAGCACAGCGATCAAGGTCACGATGACCAGCGAGACCGCAACGGCCGCGAGGCTCCATCGGCCCACGACAGCGGGCACCATCAGCGTTGCGAGGGCGAGCACGCCCAGGGAGGTCAGCGGTGCCAGTCCCAGTGCATCGAGACCACGTGCCCCAAGGCCGAGGTTGACGATGAGTCCGGGCACCACCAGCAGAACCGTTGCCACAAGAGCGGGGGCGAGTGCCGGAAGCCAGGTATGAATCACGAGATCAGGCCCGATCGGTCTCTCGAAGCAGCCTGACGGCAGAGGTGATATCGGTGTCGTACGCGAGATGTCCCTCACGCAACACAACGCCGCGTTCACAGATGCGCTCGACCATGGGCAGGTCGTGGCTGACCATGATCAGGGTGCGACCCTCCTTGCACAGCTCCTGGATGCGCGCCACCGCTATCCGTTGAAACGGCTCGTCTCCCACCGCCAGGATCTCGTCCACCAGGAAGACATCAGGCTCGGTGTGAACGGCCACGGCGAACGCCAGCCTGAAGAACATCCCGGAGGAGTAGAACTTCACCTCGGTGTCCAGGAACCGCGAGATCCCGCTGAAGTCCACGATGTCGTCGAAAAGCCGGTCGATCTGACGCCTGCTCATGCCCAGGGTGGCACCGTTGAGGTAGACATTCTCGCGGCCGGTCAGGTCGGGGTGGAAGCCGGCACCGACCTCGATCAGCCCGGCCACCCGGCCCCGGACCCCGATCGATCCGATATCGGGTCGCATCACCCCGGAGATCAGCTTGAGCAGCGTGGACTTACCCGAGCCGTTCCAGCCCAGCAGGCCCACGGCCTCCCCCTGCTTGATGCTCAGCGCGACGTCATCCAGCGCCAGGAAGATGTTGGTCAGATCCCGTCCCCGGGACTTCCACACCGCCATCTCCTTGAGGGATCGGGTGTGCCGCAGGGTGAATCGCTTGGTGACGTGACGTACTTCCACGCTGTTGACCGTCACGTTCACAGCTCCTGGGCAAAGCGGCCCTGCAGCCGCGCGAAGACGAGCTGGCCCACAGCGAGGGCCACGATGGAGGTGAAGACGCTCACCAGTGACCACACAGCCAGATGTGGCGGAACCGCCTTGGCCAGGGCTTCGTGGCTCGTAGCTGGATACCAGAAGCAGTAGTGCATCAGCTCCACCGCCGGCGTCAGCGGGTTGCACTGGTAGAGCAACCACAGCCAGCGCGGAAAGGCCCTGTAGACCATGTCCCAGGTGTAGAGAACCGGCGAAGCCCAGGTGCCGACCATCAGGAAAAGGTCCACGATGTTCTCCGCATCGCGAAAGAGCACGTTGACGGCGCTGAACAGCAGCCCCAGACCGAGCGCCAGCACCGCGACGATCAGCAGTGCCACCACACCGGCCACCAGGTTCAGCGGGCCCGGCCGCCAGCCGTACAACAGGGCCCCACCCATGAGGATGACCAGCTGCGGCACCAGATGCACCAGGGCAACCCAGATCATCGATACGGGGAACAGCTCGCGCGGTAGATAGATCTTCTTGACGAAATCGGCGTTGAGCACGATCGACCTGGTCGCATTGCCGAAGATCTCGTTGAAGAAGTTGATCCCCACGATGCCCGAGAACAGGTAGACGGCATAGGCCTCGGTGCCTTTGTTCAGCTTGAAGAAGACGCCCAGGGCGATGTAGAACACCAAGAACTGCACCAGGGGCTTGACGTAGCTCCACATGATGCCGAGCACCGATCCGCGGTAGCGAACTCGGAGCTCCTTGCGGACCAGCAGCATGAGGAGGAACCGCCAGCGGGCCACATCGAACAGTCCCCCGCCGATGCCCGGTTCGCGCATCGGCAGCAGATCCGCCGGCCCCTGTGATGCGGTCGAGGTCGCGTTCAAGGGGTACTGCGCTCCTGCTCGGAGGAAGGGCCTTCGAAGGTGCGCTTCCACGTCTCGGCGGAGGTGAACTCCGGCATGGCGGAACGGTACTCGGCAGACAGCCGTGGCCACTCGCGCGCCAGACGACGGTGCAGCCGGGCGCTGCGCCTCATCAGCGCGCGGAACGTCGCGCGGTCGCGCCGATGCCAGGACGCCCCCGACCCGTCGGCGTTGGAGACCACCGCTGAGTCAACCTGCGCCAGCCGCCACCAGTTGGCGTCCATCTTGGCGATGTATGCCTGCGGCGCCTCGGCGGCCGAGCTCTTGGGCTTGCGCATCGTCTGGCGCCATGCGGTGCTGGCCAGCCACGGCCCCAGCTTCTTGGGGCCCGGTCGCTTGCCCACCATCGGCAAGGGGGTCCGACCCAGGCCCCGCGCCGCCGGGAAGGCGTCCGGGTCTGTCTCGATACGGGCGTCGTCGAACTTGGCCCGCTGCCCGCGGGTCCATGGCAGAACCGTTCGCAGCCGGTCATGCAGGTGCGAGGGCCCGGAGAGGATGTCCTCGAGCGCCTGCAGCCGAAGCGTGGTGGCGTAGTACTGCATCGCGCTGGTGTGCATGAGGTCGATCGCCATGCTGTCCAGCAGCACCCGCCCGGGCTTCTCCGTCGGGCCGTGCAGCAGCGCGGTGACCAGGCGGTTGTGCTGGTGAAGGTAGGCCTGCCAGTCGACCGAGTCGTCCTTGTCGGTCCAGGGCACATGCCAGACGGCGACACCGGGCATCGAGACCGTGGGGTAGCCCGCCTCACCTGCTCGCAGACAGAACTCGGCGTCATCCCACTTCAGGAAGGCCGGAATGGCCAGGCCGATCTCGGCGATGACGGCGGTCGGGATCAGGCACATCCACCAGCCGTTGTAGTTGACGTCCATCCGCCGGTGCATCCAGGGCCGCGAGCGCAGGTTCGACAGCGCGAAGTTGACCGGAGGGCGGCGGTCGATCGGCCCCCAGGTGAAGTCATGCATCCGGACCTGCTCGCCGAAGGCATGCATGGTCGGGCGGTCGTACATGTTGAACATGTGACCGCCGACCAACGTTGGTTTGCGGGTCAGCTCGGCGAACGCCACCGAACGGCGGATCCCCTCGGTCTCGACGTTGACGTCGTCGTCCAGGATCAGGAGGTATCGCGAGGTGCCGGCGTCCAGCGTCTCGGCCATCCCCCTGCTGAAACCGCCCGAACCGCCGAGGTTGTCCTGCACGATCAGCTGCAGCTGGTCCCCGAGGTCGGCGGCTACCTGCTCGAACCCTTCGGTGTGCCGCAGCGTGTCACCACCCTGGTCGATCACGTAGACCCGGTCGATCAGCTTGCGGACGTCGGCATCGGCGGCAAGCGTGCACAAGGTGTCGACGCAGAACTGCTCGCGGTTCATCGTGGTGATGCCCAGGGACACCGTCCCCGGCTCCCTCTGCTCGCGATCCGGTGGCACGGACACCGACCAGGCCGCCGATACGAGATCGGCGGCCTGGTGGCCTGCGGCGAGGTCGAACCAGTACCAGCCGCCGTCGCCGAAGGGCGCGATGGGCAGGTCAAAGCTCACTTTCGTGGTGGGGTCACCTGTGTGGTCGCCTGCAGCGGCATCGGCAGCCGGGCCCCGCGAGAGCTCCACCATCTGGCGGATCCCACGGGCGTTGGAGCGGTAGACCAGAACCGTTGCGTCACCACGAAACTCGACATCCAGCCGGACACCGGTGACAACGGTCCAGCGACGCCAGTAGCTGGCCGGGAAGGCGTTGAAGTACGTGGCGAAGGAGACCCGCTCCCCGGCCGGAACCGTCACGGATCGGCGCGAGCTGACGTAGTCGTGATGCCCGGAGCCGAAGGACGTCGTGACAGCGGTGCCCGGCATGGCCATGCCA
Organism: Dermatophilaceae bacterium; assembly: GCA_035655615.1. GTDB lineage: Bacteria > Actinomycetota > Actinomycetes > Actinomycetales > Dermatophilaceae > UBA4719. The sequence continues at coordinate 991 of DASRUA010000014.1, read as the reverse complement.
CGGGTCCATCGTGCTTCCTCCTCGGCGCCGACGGCAGCGACTGCCTCCAGGTCGTTACTGGTGTCCAGATAAAGCGCCAGTGCCTCAAGGTCGACCTCAGGGAAGACGACCCTGGCCACCTCGCGCCAGGCGGTCTCCTGCGGAGCGGAGGTGCTCACTCGTCGACCCCGCCGCTCTCGAGCTGCGCGCCCTTGGCGAAGTGCGGCGTCAGCTTGTTGTCGACCATGCTCAGGGCGGCCCCGATCGCCATGTGCATATCGAGGTACTTGTAGGTGCCCAGGCGCCCGCCGAACAACACGCCGCTCTCGTGCTGACCCAGGTCGCGGTACTTCAGCAGCTGCTCGCGGTCCAGTGGGGTGTTGACCGGGTAGTACGGCTCATCCGCGCCCTTCGCGAACCGCGAGAACTCCCGCATGATCACGGTCTTGTCGGCCGGGTAGTCGCGCTCCGGGTGGAAGTGCCGGAACTCATGGATTCGCGTATAGGGGACGTCCGGGTCGGCGTAGTTCATGACCGAGGTGCCCTGGAAGTCGCCGGTCGGCATGACCTCTCGCTCGAAGTCCAGCGTGCGCCAGCCGAGCTGTCCCGCTGAGTAGTCGAAGTACTGGTCGAGCGGCCCGGTGTAGACAACCGGGATGTTGCCGACCACGTTGTTCTTGTTGACCTCCTGCGACGTGTCGAAGAAGTCGGTGCCGAGCCTGAGCTCGATGCGGTCGTGGCCGGCCATCTTCTCCAGCCACGCGGTGTAGCCGTCGACCGGCAGGCCCTCGTGGGCGTCGTTGAAGTAGCGGTTGTCGTAGTTGTAGCGCACCGGCAGGCGGGAGATGATCTCGGCCGCGAGCAGCTTCGGGTCGGTCTGCCACTGCTTGGCGGTGTAGTCCTTGATGAAGGCCTCGTAGAGGGGCCGGCCGATCAGCGAGATCCCCTTCTCCTCAAGGTTGCTGGCCTGCGCCGGGGAGAACTCGGCGGCCTGCTCGGCGATCAGCGCTCG
>DASRUA010000013.1:0-3541 GCA_035655615.1 Dermatophilaceae bacterium | reverse complement strand
AACTCAAAGGCCCGCGCGTAGCCGCCGAGCGCGGCCTCGCCACGAATGGAGTTGCCGTAGTCAAAGACCTCGGCGCCTTCGTCCATGAAGCCCACCATCGCCTCGACCTGCTTGGCCATCGAGGCGCGGGCACGGTCGGTGAACTCCTCAGGTTTCTTGTCCGCGTAGTCGTGCCAGTCCGCGAGGTCGATCCCCTCGGGCAGGTAGCTGAGCGGGTCGTGCGCGGAGGTCTGGTCCGTGACGATGTCGACCTCGACCCCCCGACGCAAGAGTTGAGCGAAGATCGTCGCCGCGTTGGCGAGTAGTCCCACGCTGAGCGCGCGACGCTCGGCTTTGGCGGCGAGCACGCGCGCCAGGGCGTCGTCGAGGTCGTCGGTCCACTCGTCGAGGTAGCGGTGCTCGACGCGTCGCTGCAGTCGCGTGGGGTCGACGTCGACGCACAGACAGACCCCGTCGTTCATCGTGACCGCCAGGGGCTGGGCGCCACCCATGCCACCGGCGCCGCCGGTGAGGGTGAGCGTTCCGGCAAGGCTGCCGTTGAAGCGTTTCGCGGCCACTGCGGCGAAGGTCTCATAGGTGCCCTGCAGGATGCCCTGGGTGCCGATGTAGATCCATGAACCGGCCGTCATCTGGCCATACATGGTCAGGCCCAGGTGCTCGAGGCGGCGGAACTCCGGCCACGTCGCCCAGTCGCCGACCAGGTTGCTGTTGGCGATGATCACCCGCGGCGCCCACTCATGGGTGCGCATCACGCCGACTGGCCGGCCGGACTGGACCAGCATGGTCTCGTCCTTCTCCAGCGTGGTCAGGGTACGAACCATCGCGTCGAAGGACTTCCAGTCTCGGGCCGCCTTGCCGGTGCCGCCGTAGACGACCAGGTCGTCAGGGCGTTCGGCGTTCTCGGGGTCGAGGTTGTTCATCAGCATCCGCAGCGGAGCCTCGGTGGTCCACGACTTGGTGGTCAGGGTCGTTCCGCGGGCTGCGCGGACGGGACGGGCGCCTTCCATGACGAAATCTCCTTAGATTCAGGCGAACAGGTTCAATACTCGAGTCTTCTCGTTGGCGATGACTTTGAGGCTTCCGTCATCATGCCGACCTCAACGTCGCGGTCATCGCCGGCTTCCACCGATGTATCGCGCGTGTTCAGGCCAGCGGGCCGGTGACGGTCTCGACGGCACGCAGGGCTCCGCCGGTGGCGACGAACTGGACCGCCTCCTCGATCTCGGGAGCCATGAACCGGTCGGTGCCGGGCCCTTCAGTCCTCTCGCGCAGCGCGTTGATCACCGCGCCGGTGGCGGCCGACGGCTCCAGCGGAGCCCGAAGCTGTATGCCGCGTGCGGCCGTCAGCAGCTCGACCGCCAGCACCCGGGTGAGGCCGTCGACGGACCGGCGCAGCTTGCGCGCACCGGACCAGCCCATGGACACGTGATCCTCCTGCATCGCCGAGCTCGGGATCGAGTCGACGCTTGCCGGCGCTGCGAGCCGTTTCATCTCGGAGACGATTCCGGCGGCGGTGTACTGGGCGATCATGTGTCCCGAGTCGACGCCGGGGTCGTCGGCCAGGAACGCGTTCAGACCATGGCTGCGAGCGGTGTCCAGGAAACGGTCGGTGCGACGTTCGGACATGCTCGCGACGTCAGCGGCCACGATGGCCAGGAAGTCCAGCACGTAGGCCACCGGAGCGCCGTGAAAGTTGCCGTTGGACTCCACCCGGCCGTCAAGGGTGATCACCGGGTTGTCCACAGCTGCGGCCAGCTCGCGGCCGGCGACCAGTGCGGCATGATCGACCGTGTCGCGTGCAGCACCGGCCACCTGCGGCGCGCACCGCAGCGAGTAGGCGTCCTGCACCCGCGTGCATCCCTCGTTGTCGTGGCTGGCCCGGATCGGGCTTCCGGCCAGGATCCTGCGCAGGTTGCCGGCCGACGCAGCCTGACCGGGGTGCGGTCGCAGAGCCTGCAGGTCGGCGGCGAAGACGTTGTCGGTGCCCAGCAGCCCCTCCACGCTCATCGCTGCGGTGAGGTCGGCGACCTTGAGCAGGTTGCGCAGGTCGGTGATGGCCAGCACGAGCATCCCGAGCATGCCGTCCGTGCCATTGATCAGGGCCAGGCCCTCCTTCTCGCGCAACGCGATCGGGGTGATGCCGGCCGCGGTCAGCGCCTGGGCGGCAGAGCTCAGCTGGCCCGACGCGTCGCGGACCGGCCCCTCGCCCATCAGGGCCAGCGCGCAGTGCGCCAGCGGCGCGAGGTCACCCGAGCATCCGAGGCTGCCGTACTCGTGGACCACCGGGGTGATCCCGGCGTTCAACATGCCCGCGTATGCCACAGCCGTCTCCTCGCGCACGCCGGTCCGCCCGGTGGCCAGGGTCGAGAGACGCAGGAGCATGAGGGCGCGAATGACCTCACGCTCGACCTCGGGACCGGAGCCGGCCGCGTGGCTGCGGATCAGACCGCGTTGGAGCTGGGCACGCATGTCCGGCGCGATGTGCTTGGTGGCCAGCGCACCGAAGCCGGTCGAGACCCCATAGTGCGGCTCGACGTCATCGGCCAGGCCCTCGATGATGGTGCGGCTCCTGCGGATCTCGGCGAGCGCGTCGGGGGTGATCTCAATCCGGGCGCCGTGGCGGGCAACAGCCACCACGTCCTCGAAGGACAGCGGGCCGATGCCGACAGCGATCGCGGCCACGTCGGAATCCAGCTGGGTTGTGGAGAGGTGGGCTGATGTCATGAGTTCATTGGACCCCACCGGCGACCGGTCAACCATCCCAGACCCGTGGTTAATGTCTCGAATCCGAGACATACGGAAGCCGGCGCAAGAGCGGCAACGCGCCGCATGTCAGGATGCCGGCAAGGCCGCCGTCCTGCTGATAGTCCTGTTGTTCTTGCTGCCTACCTAGGCTGCGGCATCTGACGTCGTGCTGGTTCGGGCGAACCGTGGGTACGCCTTCCCTTCACTCGCCGTTTGTCCTTGAGCCAGCCGCACTGCCCGGGCGCTCCGCCATCGCTCGTGAGCTTGTCCCAGAAGTGGTCGACCTCCTCCTGTCCCACGGCTGAGACGAAGAGTGAGATCGCCTCTGTGAAGGCGAACTCCGGCCCCCCGTTGAGCGCCTGGAACTCGAGCCCATCGAGCACGAAGGTCACAAGCATGGCGGTTCCGGCCGGACCCGGCCCTCCGTCGCCGTATCACGAGACACTCAGGATCCAGGAGTTCCTGAAGATGGAGACGTAGAAGTTGGCAGCCTCCTCGGCCTGATCATCGAACCAGAGGAATGGGGTGATCTTCTGCATCGCGAGCTCCTTGTCCACATGCTCCTGTTTCAGGGACGTGATCGAGATCTGCTGGGAGTGATCGAGACCTGCATGGGCACCGATCAAGACCTTCTGGGCCCTGATCGAGAAATACTCTCTAAGAGTGGGTTCAGCCAGACCTCCGGCAGCTCATCCGACCTGGCTAAACGTCTCGTGCCTGAGACATGTAGCTGTCTCGTGCCTGAGACACGTTCCTGAGACACTTGCGTCATGGCCAATGCCCCCGCCGCGAGCCA
>DASRUA010000012.1:0-2494 GCA_035655615.1 Dermatophilaceae bacterium | reverse complement strand
TGGATCATCGTGTGCACCGCGCTGGTGCTGCTGATGACCCCTGGTCTCGCGTTCTTCTATGCGGGCATGGTCCGGTCGAAGCACGCGCTCGCCATGATCATGCAGAGCTTTGTGACGATCGCGATCGTCTCGGTGACCTGGGTGCTGGTGGGCTACTCCCTCGCTTTCGACCGCGACGCCGGGTGGGGTCTGGTCGGTGGCCTCGATATGGCCGGGCTGACCCACGCCGAAGTCGCAGTGCCGGGGCTTCCCCTGACCGTCCCGCCGCTCGCCTTCGTGGCCTTTCAGATGATGTTCGCCATCCTCACCGCAGCCCTGCTCAGCGGCGCGTCCGCAGATCGGATGCGCTTCGGCGCGTTCGTCACGTTCATCGCGATCTGGTCCGTCGTCGTCTACGCGCCGCTCGCGCACTGGGTCTGGTCACCCGGGGGCTGGCTCCACAAGGCCGGGTTGCTGGACTTCGCCGGCGGCACCGTGGTCGAGATCTGCTCCGGTGCCTCCGCCCTCGCGCTCGCCCTCGTGATCGGTCCGCGCCGCGGCTGGCCCCGGGAGATGATGGCGCCCCACAACCTGCCGCTCACTCTCCTCGGCGCGGGCTTGCTGTGGTTCGGGTGGATCGGGTTCAACGCCGGCTCTGCGCTCAGCGCGGGGTACCTCGCCGCCAGCGCAGCCCTTGCTACACACTTGTCCGGCGTCGGCGGCATGATCGGCTGGCTCGCCTTCGAGAAGAGGCTGGCCGGGAAGGCCACGACGCTCGGAGCCGCCACGGGGGCGGTTGCCGGCCTCGTGGCAATCACCCCCGCTGCAGGCTTCATCGCTCCCCTCCCTGCGCTCCTGCTCGGTGCCATGGCTGGAGTCGCCAGCCTGTTCGCGATACGGCTGAAGTTCCGGTTCAGGTACGACGACTCGCTGGACGTCGTGGCCGTCCACTACGTCGGCGGCGTCATCGGCACTCTCTTCATCGGCCTGTTCGCCGCGGCGGCCGTCAACCCCGCTGTCAGACACCAGGGCCTGCTGCTCGGCGGCGGACTCACCCAGCTCGCGCGTCAGGGCCTCGGCGTGCTTGCGGCAACGACCTTCGCCTTCACCGCCACCTACCTGATCGCGCGGGTTCTACGTGCCACGATCGGCCTGCGGGTCGAGCCGGACGAGGAGTCCGAGGGCCTCGACACCAGCCAGCACGCTGAGACCGCGTACGAGCTCACCTCCACCTCAGGCATGGGAAGGGTCTCCTGATGAAGCTCATCACCGCGATCGTCAAGCCGTTCAAGGTGAATGACGTGCGCGACGCACTCCGGGACATCGGGGTGCTCGGTCTCACCGTCTCGGACGCTCAGGGCTACGGACGCCAGCGGGGCCACACCGAGGTGTACCGCGGTGCGGAGTACAAGATCGACTTCGTGCCGAAGATCCGCATGGAGGTTCTCGCAGACGACGACACTGCTGAGCACGTCATCGAGACGATTGTCGCCGCGGCGCGGACCGGGAAGATCGGCGACGGCAAGGTCTGGGTCCAGACCGTCGATGAGATCGTCCGCGTCCGCACCGGGGAACGTGGCAGCGAGGCCATCTGAGGGCGAATCGTCCTCAGCAGAGGATCCCGCGACTCCCGAACAGCTCAGTAGCCGTTGCCGCCCCCTCCACCCGAGCCACCACTGCTGGTGGTGGCCGGAGCGCTCTTGGCAGACGCCGTGACAACCTGGCCGGATGGCGACACGGCATACCAGGTCCCACCAAAGGTCTTGACGCCCTCGCCCGCGACATCGCCGGGGGCCTTGTCCTTGACGAAGGTGTAGAGCGGCCAGCCACCGGCGGTCACCATCGAGGCGCCACTGGTCGCCTTCGTGGCGCCCAGAGCCGCGCTGACGCCCTGGACCGCGGGCACCCCGGCTCCGGCAGGCGCAGGCACAAGCGGCCAGTACTGCAGGCACTGCGCCGAGCACGTCGAGTGCCCCGCGGTGTCAGCCGTCAGCAGGTAGACGGTGAAGCCCTTGCTGTCGACCAGAACGGGGCCCAGCGAAGTCGTGGCCACGCCCAGGACCCCTGCGGCGCCAGGGGTGCCCGTCCTGTTGCTGCTCACGGGACTGACAGAGTTGTTGCTGCATGCGGCCGCGAGCATCAGTGTGGCGGCGGCGCCGAGCAGGCGGATGGTGAACGTGGAACCAGACATGGTGACCTCCCCAGTGGGCTGCATGGGAGTCGCCTCCCAAGTGAACTACCTGAGACCACGTATGCCGCGCACCACCGGTTCACCGGGGGTCATCAAAGGGCAGACGACGAGGGGCCCGATCAGATGATCAGGCCCCTCGTCATGACTGCGTGAAGCGCGACGTGCCCATGGTGGTGGAGGTGGCGGGAATCGAACCCGCGTCCGCTGACGGTAAACCAGGACTTCTCCGGGTGCAGTGCGCTATGGATTTTCTCGGCCCCAGTGCTCGCACGCACACGTCCACTGACAGGCCCAGTCGTGTGAGAGTCCCGGGCAACCCCCACG
>DASRUA010000011.1:0-11897 GCA_035655615.1 Dermatophilaceae bacterium | reverse complement strand
TGTAACCGTTGTCACATACCCGGGGTGGTATCCCTGTTGGGGCCTGCTGCGTCTATGAGATGTACGAAAATCCATCCGAAGGAGAACATCGTGAAGATCAATATCGGTTCAGCTGACCGCAAGCTCCGTGCGTTCGCTGTGGCCCCGTGCTCATTGTCGTCGGCCTCCTGGTCGGTCCTGCAGGCTGGCTCGCGATCGTGCTCTACGCCTTGGCGGGCGTGATGCTGGCGACTTCCGCTGTCAGCTTCTGCCCCCTGTATGCGTTGCTGGGACTGCGTACCCTGCCAGAACAGAAGGTCACCACCCCCGCGGCGGAGCGCACCGTTTCGCAGTAGCGTCGCGGTGTGAGCGAACTGGATGTTCGTAGCCGAATCGCTGACGAGGTTCTCGGCCTGCTCAGGTATGCCCGCACGATCGCGCCGGACGGTCATCTGGCCGAGGACCTCGTGCAAGACACCCTGTTGCGCGCCCTCCAACGAGCCGAGTCGTTTCACGGTGATGCTTCGCTGGCCTCCTGGCTGCACAGGATCCTTCACAACCTGGCCATCGACCGGTTCCGTCGAGATCGTGAGGACGCCACCGAAGACGTCGAGCGCCAGGTCGAGCAGCGGTGGCGTGACGACTCCTACACCGTGGACGCAGCCACCGTGGTCGAGCGGGCCGAGACCCGCGAGGAGCTGGAGGACGCGCTGGTGCGGCTGCCCGTGATCTACCGGGCGGTCGTTGTGCTGCACGACGCTGAGGGGATGACCGTGGCTGAGATCGCCGATGTCCAGGGCGTAGGCCTGCCCGCCGCCAAGCAGCGGTTACGTCGGGGCCGGATGATGCTGGTGGACGCGCTGGCCCGAGGGCGGGCGCGGCGGGATGCCCTCAGTGGTGTGCCACTGCGTTGTTGGGACGCCCGGAGCAAGGTCTCGGACTACCTCGACGATGGACTCCCGGCCTCCGATCGGGTGCTGGTGGAGCGCCACCTCGAGGCCTGTCCGACGTGCCCGCCGCTGTATGCCGGACTGGTGGGGACGCGGGCTGCCCTGGGTGCCTTACGTGACGCCGACACCGTGATCCCGCTGTCGCTGGCCGACCGCATCAAGGAACTGCTCGCCCACCAGTGACCCGGGCGGTTTCCCGACTCCTCGCGGACGTTTCCACAGCCCCGTGGGTGGCTTCCGAGCGCGCTGCGGCTATTCGCGACGCAGGAGTTTGCGGACCGCTCTCACGTACTTCAGCTTTGGCTCCACGGAAACCGCCGCACGGGCCGCTCGTCCGTTGGGTTGCAGGTGCATCGCTGCGGCGGGGCGACCCTGGACATGACGGAGTCGACGTGCATGCCGCATCCGCTCCAGGTGGTCTTTCCGCAGCGGCCGCAACGGGCGGGACTACACATGTGGTGCTCCTCTGGTTGGCTCTGAGCTACTGGTTGACTGTGAACTGATTAGACCTAGTTGGGTATTGCCCAGGTACTTGGACGCGGGTACTTCCGGCCAGCACCCGACCTATGTCGAGTCGGTGGTGCCTTCTGCTGAAGACTGGTTTCCTGCTGGTCTGGTCGCCGTTGAGGTACGAGAGCCACGGGTGCCCATACAGCCCCGAAGAGCGACGGACAGGCTCGCGCCCTTGGCCATCAGCCTTGCGGCTTGCTGGTAGCAGCGGGTTTGGGTGAGCGGGAAGCTGGTATCCATTCGAATCCTCCTGGCGGGCTATCTCGTTCGGCGCGGTCGTGGGGGAGTTGGAGAAGGATACCCCTGGGGGTATCAACAACGGCAATGTGCCGGACTATTCCGGACAGAGTGGCTGTGGAGTTCGGGCGCTGGCGGTTGGGTGCCAATGAGCAGTTCGGGGGAGTCAGCCTTGATGTGCTCAGGCCAGGGAGAGGAAGAGCTTCTCGAGGTTCTGAGCGTCTTCGGAGTCGGCGCCGCCAGGCTCGGCAAGGCACTGTTTGAGGCTTGAGGCAATGATCGCGAAACCAGCCCTGTCCAGTGCGTGGTTGACCGCGACCAGCTGGGTGACGATGTCCGTGCAGTCACGGCCCTGCTCGATCATCCGCAGGACGCCGCCGATCTGGCCTTGGGCCCGGCGCAGCCGGTTGGCCACTGCGCCCAGTTCTTCTGGCTTCAACTCCATCATGGTGACTCGATTCCGGTTGCTGGTGTCTAGGACGCAGCGGCGGTCTTGGACCCGGCGATCTGGGCCCGGATTTCATCCATGTCCAGCGCGCGGGCGCTGGCGATGACCTGTTCCAGGGCTGAGGCGGGGAGCGCCCCTGGCTGGCTGTAGACGAGGATGCCGGCGCGGAAGATCATCAGGGTGGGGATGGATGTGATCCCGGCCGAGCCCGCCAACGACTGCTCGGTCTCGGTGTCGACCTTGCCGAACACGATGTCGGGGTGGGCGGCGCTGGCCTTCTCGAACGTCGGGCCGAAGGCACGGCACGGTCCACACCAGGCCGCCCACCAGTCGACCAGGACGATGTCGTTGTCGAGCAGGGTCTGCTCGAAGGATGCGGCGGTCAGTGCTTGTGTGGTCATGCGGGCTCCTTCTCGGCTGTTCCGGATAATACCTCCGGGGGTATTAACCCACAATAGGCGACAGGCATTCCTGACGAGGCCAACGGCAGCGGTGGAACAGGCGACTGAGTCGATCAGGCAGGGACTGCCGCGCTTCCCAGTTGGTCGGACATGGGCTAGCGTTAGCTCCCAACGGATACCCCCATGGGTATTCATTTTCTCTTGACATCTGTCATGGCAGAAGGAGTCAGCATGCGTGAGGTCCCCCTGGTGGCGTTCGCCGCCGCCCACTCCGACGGCGCGATCGTCGTCGACGTCCGTGAGCCCGGCGAGTATGTGGGTGGCCACGTCCCGGGCGCCACTCTCGTCCCGATGGGACAGCTATCCTCGCGCGTGCACGAGCTCCCCAAGGACATGCCGGTCTATCTCATCTGCGCCAGCGGCAACCGCAGCCTGGCGATGACCAACGTCCTGGTGCGAGCCGGCTACGACGCGTACTCGGTCGTCGGTGGCACCGGCGCCTGGACCCGGGCGGGGCACCCGGTCGTGATGGGCAGCCGGCGCAACGCTGCCTGACGGCCGGCGGCTACCTGCCGGACAGGCGGAGGGCGGGGTGAACCAGCAATCGCCGTACGAACGCTCATTCTTGGAGCCTTCGCCGCACGGAAGCCAGGACCAAGGTCCTGAGTTAGGAATACCCATAGGGGTATAAAGGTTGGATCGATCAGAACATGTGGCTTGGGCGTCAAAACATTGGCGGCGCAGGTTGCCGAGCGCTGGAGGAGCCAAGCATGAGCAGCGAAGTCATAACCCCGACGAGCCGGCGTTCCGATGTCCTGCCAGCGTGGACAACGGTGCTTGCCGTGGTGGCCCATCCTGATGACGAGTCATTCGGTCTTGGCGCCCTCCTTGATGCGTTCACCAACGCGGGAGCATCGGTCGAGGTGCTTTGCCTGACCCATGGCGAGGCATCGACGCTGCACGGGGCCCAGGGAGACCTTGCCTCGCTGCGTGGTGTCGAGCTGGCTGCGGCCGCCGATGTGCTCGGAGTGACCCGGGCCATGCTGAAGGACCACCCGGACGGGGACCTGAGCGATGTGTCTGCCGCGATCCTGGCCGCCGAGGTGGCAGCCGCGGCCGACTCCTGTGGTGCTAATGGGCTGTTGGTCTTCGACACCGCCGGGGTGACCGGTCACCCCGACCACATGGCCGCAACCGCGGCGGGACTGCTGGCGGCGGAGGTGCTCAACCTGCCGGTGTTGGGTTGGACCCTGCCGGAGGCCGTGGCAGGACAGCTCAACCAGGAGCTCGGTGCCAGCTTCATTGGCCACCAAGAGGAGGAGATCGACTTGCAGGTAACCGTCGACCGCACCCGGCAGCGGTTGGCCAGCCATGCCCACGTGAGCCAGGCACTTCCCGGCAGCGTCCTGTGGCGCCGGCTGGAGCTGCTCGGCGACACCGAGAGCCTCCGCTGGCTGCATGGGCCCCTCGGCGCTACGGTCACCCCATGACTGCAACGCCCCACACCGCACCGGTCGACCCCGCCGACGTCCCACCAATGCGGGTCGAGCACCGGGGTGGCGACAAGTTCGACATCAACGTCCGCGGCCATGTCGTCCGCGTCGACCAGCCGGTCAAGGACCGGGGCGAGGACACTGCGCCCACCCCGACCGAGCTGTTCATCGCGAGCCTTGCCTCGTGCGTGGCCTTCTACGCCCGCCGCTACCTCGCCCGGCATGACCTGCCCACCGAAGGCCTGGCTGTCGAGGCGACCTTCGAGATGGGCTCCAAACCAGCCCGGGTCGCCGGGATCGACCTGCGCCTCATCGTCCCCGAAGGCGTGCCGGCCGAGCGTCTGGACGCGCTGCTGGCCGTCGCCACCCACTGCACCGTGCACAACACACTGGCCTCTGAGCCCGAAGTGTCGATCACGCTGGCGGATGCCCCTGCGGGCTAACCAGATCGGCAGCTCGCAAGTAGGTGTAAGAAGCGATCGGCCACATGCGGGGTGACGTCCGCGAACCGCAGGAATGGCAAGTCGGCCACGCCAAGGGCGCACTACCTCGGCGCACGCCGAGGGCGCACGCCGAGGTAGTGCGCTAACCCGCGTCACAGCAGCAGTCACGACCCACGGGCAGCGCCAGGAATCCGCTCCCAACCTTCGTTACACCGACCGAACAGAGAGGAACAGATGCTCGCCCTGGCCCTGCCCATCGGTCTGCTCATCGGGCTGAGCCTCGGCGCGCTCGGTGGCGGCGGCTCGATCCTGACAGTGCCCGCGCTGGTCTACCTGCTCGGTCAGGACCCCCGCGCCGCCACGACCGGGTCCCTGCTCATCGTGGGTATCACCGCTCTAGCGGGGATGGCAGCCCACCACCGGGCCGGCCGGGTGCGCGTTGTCCAGGGCCTGGTCTTCGGAGTCCTCGGTATCGCCGGGGCCTATGTCGGGTCCCGGCTGTCCGCAACGGTCGCACCGGCGGTCCTGCTGGCTGCGTTCTCGGTCCTCATGCTCGTGGTGGCCGCGATGATGGTCGTCCGCCGCCGCGCTCAACTGCGCGCCGTGGGCGCCGGCGAGCTTGAGACCGGCTCACCGAACGGTCCGGTCCTGATGCTCCGGCCGACCCTCGTCTGCGACTGCCCACGGGTCTTGAAAGTTGTCGTGACGGCCTCGGCGGTCGGGCTGTTGACCGGGTTCTTCGGTGTGGGCGGCGGTTTTGTCGTCGTCCCGGCACTCGTCCTCGCGCTGGGGTTCACGATGCCGGTGGCCGTGGGCACCTCACTGTTGGTGATCGCGATCAACAGCACCTCGGCACTGCTGTCGCGGATGGGGCATGGCGTCCACCTGGACTGGCTGCTGATCGGTGCGTTCACCCTCGCCGCGATTGTTGGCAGTCTCCTCGGCGGTCGGCTCGCCACCCGGGTGCGCCCCCAGAGACTCACCGCGGCGTTCACCGTGCTTCTGGTGGCGGTGGCGCTCTACACCGCCGTGCGCAGTTTCCCGCAGCTGGCATGACGTCGGCACCCTCCTCCACCCGATCCGACACCTCCTGACCAAGACCAGCCGCGTGCTCGTACGGAGCGTGTCGGTGCCTATTCATTTGAATACCCACCGGGGTATTATGGACTTCTGGCAAGCCCACTTGACGAGTGCTGATGTGTAGTCCCGCCTGTTGCGCACGCCGCGAAAGGATCACCTGGACCGGGCGCGGCATGCATGTCGAATGCGTGATGGGGAACGTCCAGCCGGCGGTCGGTACGACTGCGCTGATCGCTGGCCAAGTCCCGCACGCGGGGGCGAACGGGCCCCGGACTGGACCGGCTACCTGGCCGGTGGTCTGGATGCTCTGGAGCGGATGATCGACAACGATGGAGGACCTGATGCGCTCGATCTCCGAAACTGACCCGTCAGCGAATCCGGCAGCACCTGCGGCCCACCGCAGATACGCCAACGCTCAGGCGGCGCGGCCATTGCGAAGGCGTTTGGCGGTCGCACTGATCGCCCCCGTGCTTCTCGCGCTCATGGTCGCTGTCTCAGGGGGTTGGGCGCCGGCGACCTCTCCTGGGTGGACTGTCCTGGTCGCCGGGGTCGCCCTCGCGTGCGCAACAACGCTTGCGACCTACCTTCCGCGCCCCGGAGCCGGGCTTGGGCCCGATCTCGGCTGCACGTCCTGCGCTGCGGTCGCGGGCGTGACCGTGCTGGCCTCATTCGGATTGCTGAACTCGGCTCCACACGATGTCTCCACCGCGGTTTTGGCGCTGGGCGTCTCGGTTTTCGGACTGGTGCAGCGGCTGGACAACCCGAGCACCTGCCCCGCTTAGCGCACTTCTGTCTGTTGTCACCTGACCACCTGAACATGGGCGGCTGCGGTGGGACTGCTGTCCGTTCGTTCCTTTTACGTGGTCATCGACGTCTCCTCCCGGTGGGTCGGGCGTCAGGCTCGCCCGAACTCTGCATCACCGAGGCAGGATGGACGGCCAGTCAGGAGGACTGATGGATCGCAGATGGAGAAGGTATGGAGGCTGCTGATCGCACCCCAAGGCTCGTGGCGAATCTCAGGCGGGTCGGCAACCTCCGTAGATCACGTTCTCGAGATGCTTCCAGTAGACGTCGACACCCTGGAAACCTGCCGATCGCAGGTAATCCAGCTGTTGGTCAAGGGGGATCACGTAGCGCACGTGGTTCTCGTAGCGAGACTGCTCCTGCGGCGTGCGATGGAGGCGTTTGCCTGCCGCAGCTGGGTCGTAGTGATCGTTCACTCGTTCCCAGCTGGCCTCGACAACGGGATCCGGCGAGCTCACCGGGTCATAGTTGACGTACCAGCCGCCAGGGGCGAGGCGCTCGAGGATCTCGGCGAACAAGCCCTGCTTTCGGTGATCGGGCAGGTGGTGGATGCACATCGAGGTCACGACCGCGTCGACCGTTGCCGGAATCGCCGCCGGCCAGCTGCTGGTCGACATGTCGAACTCGACGTAGTTGAAGCGCCCCGCGAACGCCTGCATCTCGCGCTCGCCTTCATCCATCATCTGCGATGAGAAGTCGGTGAGGATCGCGGAGCTCCGTGGATACAGCTCGAGGATCCCTCGTGCCGCAGCCCCGGTCCCAGCCCCCAGATCCAGGAACGTGAAGGCGTCCTGCTCGTCGAAGGGGAGCAGCTCGCCCATCAACAGCCACTGTGCGGCGCGTTTTTGCTCGCGCTCGTCGCTCTTCGCCGTCCAGTACTGGACGCCCTCCTCGGATTTCCAGATGTCTGCGTTCGTGTCCGTCGACTGGTCCATGACCAGAAGGCTAGCTGTCGTCACGCTTCGCTCTGCAACATACCCCTATAGGTATTCGCGGGAGGGCTCATCGGTCGCAGAAGTTGGAGTGGTGGCCTCGCCCATGATGCGAGCGCAATCCAGGACCTAAGTCCCTTCCGGGCGTGTGGGCAAGGGTTAGTGTTCAAATATGACTGATTCAATTCACGTTGAAGTGACGACACCCGGAGTGGTGGAGCCACTGACGGTGCTGCAGGCGGTGGCGGACCCGGTGCGCTGGTCGGTGCTGAGCATGTTGGCCGAGGCGCCGCGGTGCGTGTGCAAGCTGCAGGAGCAGATCCCGATCGCGGGAAACCTGCTCAGCTACCACCTGAAGGTGCTGCGTGAGGCGGGCCTGGTCACCACTAGCCGGCGTGGTCGGTGGGTCGACTACGCGCTGGCCCACGATGCCCAGGAGCGGATGCGCGAAGCCCTTCCCGGTGCCCGGCTGGCCGTGAAGGCGTGAGCCTCGGCGAGCGGCTGCGCCCCACCACCCCGACCCACCGGTGGGTGGGTGTGGGCGCGGCGGCGCTGGGGTGGCTCGCCCTGTACGAGATCAACCTGCCGCTGTGGGACTGGGTCGTGTACGACGTGGCCGGCCTGTCCCCGTCGAGCCGGCTGGGCTCAGGGGTCCACTTCTTCTTCTATGACTCCATCAAGATCGCCCTTCTGCTGATCGGGATCATCTTCCTGGTCACCGTGCTGCGCTCCTTCATGAGCGTCGAGCGCACCCGGGCGCTGCTCGGTGGCAAGCGCGAGGGCGTCGGCAACGTGATGGCCGCCGGCCTCGGTGTGATTACGCCGTTCTGCTCCTGCAGCGCCGTCCCGGCGTTCATCGGGTTCGTCGCGGCCGGGGTCCCGCTCGGGGTCACGCTGAGCTTCCTGATCGCCAGCCCGCTGGTCAACGAGGTCGCGATCGGCCTGCTGTTTGGGATGTTCGGGATCGGCCCGACCATGCTGTACGTCGGCGCGGGCCTGCTCATCGCCATCGTCGCCGGGTTCGTCCTGGGCCGGCTGAAGCTCGAACGGTGGGTCGAGCCGTTCGTCTTCGAGACCCGTCTTGGCGGGCAGGTCATCGACCCGTCCGTCGGGCTGACCTGGGACGACCGCATCCAGATGGGCATTGAGGAGGTCGGGCTGATCCTGCGCAAGATCTGGCCGTACCTCCTGGTCGGCATTGCCCTGGGCGCCGCCATCCACGGCTGGGCACCGGAGGACTTCTTCACCCAGCACGCCGGCGCGGGCAACCCCTTTGCAGTGCTTATCGCCGTCCTGATCGGAATCCCGTTGTATTCCAACGCCGCCGGCATCATGCCGCTGGTGCAGGCCCTGCACGACAAGGGTCTGCCCATGGGCACCCTGCTCGCTTTCATGATGGCCGTCGTCGCGCTCAGCCTGCCCGAGCTCATCCTGTTGCGCCGGGTCCTCAAGCCCCCACTCATCCTCACGTTTGTGGCCATCACCGGCGCCGGGATCGTCGCGGTGGGCTACCTCTTCAATGCCGTCATCCCGCTCTGACGCAACCCACTAACCCCACCTCCTACCGAAAGTGTGCGTGCCATGATCATCAAGATTCTCGGCTCCGGCTGTGCCAACTGCGTCAACCTCGAACGGGTCACCCGCGAAGCCGTCGCAGACCTCGGCCTGGACGCGCAGTTCGAGAAGGTCACCGACTACCCGGCCATCGTCGGCTACGGCGTTATGTCCACGCCCGGCCTCGTCGTGGACGAGAAGGTCGTCTTGTCCGGACGGGTGCCGACAGCGGCCAAGGTGCGCGAGCTGCTGGAGTCACTGATTTCCTGATGCAGTCGTGACCGCAGAGACTGTCACCGCAACCGGCACCGGACGAATCTGGCAACGCTGAGCGCTCTCCGGATCTGGCACGGGCTCGCCCTTCCTCGCGCCGTCACCTCCGTAGCCGGAACGGTACGAACCGTGGAGTTCGCGCGGCGTAGTCCGCGTATCCCCCGAATCGCTGGATCAGGCGCGTTTCCTCCCAGCGTGCCTTCACGGTCAGGAGCAGGACCAGCACACCGAGTGTGAGCAGCCGGAACCCGCTTCCTGAGGCCACCGTGATCGAGGCCATCGTGAGCAGCAACCCGCTGTAGATGGGGTGCCGTGCGTACCGGTACAGGCCGCCGGTGCGTAGTTGCGCGTGGGCGTTCGGCAACGGCGTGGCCGTCAGGCCTCGACCGAGTCCCGTTGCGCCGATGACCATCACGGCCAGGCCAACGACGGTGGCGATGCTGCAGGCGACCTTGAGGGCGGCGGGCACCGGCCAGTCGTGGCGACCGGGCAACAGCACGAGGATCCCGATCAACACGAACTGGCCAGCCACCAGCAGCCGCGCAGTCCGCACGTCACCAGACGCCGGGCCGTCTTCGTGCGCCGTTGCGTCATCCCTGGGTTGGCTCACCTGATCGGTTCCTTGCTGCAAGGCTGACTCGCCAGCCTAGGCCGGGGGGAGTGCCGTCGGTGGCGATGCCCCTCCGTTCGGGGACGGGTGGACTCTCACAGAGGTCACCTCCGGTCGCCCTGGGCGCCAAGAAGAGCGGCCCGTTGGGCTTGCCAGGTGTCCAGGTCGAGCTCTCCACTGGCCAGTCGACGGTCGAGGACTTCCAGGGCCGACTGGCCGATGTCGCGGGTCGTCCCGCCGTTGCTGCCGGGGAGCAATCGGATGACCAGCCACACGATCAGCCCGAGCAGGATGAGCCAGAAAGAGCCCATGCCAAGCCATCCGAGCGGACCCATCCCGCCGCCGTACCAACCCATCATCGTGGACTCCTCCTTCTGTTGCCCGGTCCTCCGGGTTCCTCCTACGATGGCGCCCGGTTACGTCGTTCGTGTCGAGGAACCATGGAGAAACGATGTAGAAACGGGCGAAGCCGCCAGTTCGACGCTCACCAGACGGGGCCAACGCGGTCAGCCCGGAGGACGTGCCCCGCTCGTCTGCCCATCGGGTGCCCACCGCCGACCGCCGGCTGGCGGACCAGCCAGAGGAGACTGACAGCTATGGAAACCGCGGCGACACCACCTCAGCAGCCCGTCGACACCGAGGCCATCGCCGGACAGCAGGCGCACTGGGCCTCCACATTCGACGCCAACCCCGACATGTATGGCACCGACCCCAGCGCCCCCGCGCTCGCTGCCGCCGAGGCATTCGCCGCCGCTGGATATCACAGCGTGCTCGAGCTTGGCGCCGGCCAGGGACGCGACACCCTCTACCTGGCCCGGCAAGGTCTGCAGGTGACCGCGCTGGACATCGCTCCCGGCACCGTCGAGACCATCTCCGCCAAGGCGCGCGTGGCCGGCCTGGCCAACCTGGTGAGCGTGGCCCGCCACGACATGCGTGAGCCGTTACCGCTGCCTGGCGACAGCATCGATGCGTCCTACTCCCACATGCTTTTCTGTATGGCTCTGACCACCGTCGAGCTCGACCGCCTCGCCGGTGAGCTTCGCCGGGTGCTCCGCCCCGGGGGACTGGTTGTCTATACAGCCCGCACCACCGCCGATGCCCACTACGGCACCGGCACGCCTCGCGGTGACGACATGTACGAACACGGAGGGTTCATCGTGCACTTCTTCGACAGGGCGCTCATCGACCGCCTCGCCGTCGGCTTCGAACTCATTGACGTCACTGATTTCTCCGAGGGAGAGCTGCCCCGCAGGCTCGCCCGAGTGACCATGCGGGTCCCATTGCGATAGCGCTGCCTCATTTCTTCGCGGAGCCTAAGCAGGTGCTGGAGACGTCAACAAGGGCAGGTGTGCAAGCCGGGAAGGATCAGGGTCAGAGGGGGCCGGAGCTCAGCCCGCCCCCATCAGCACCTTCGCGGCGGCGATCGCCGAGGCCTGGGCCTTCGCGAGGTCTCTGTCCGTGCGGGTCACGATCACCGTGATGAACTGCTCGCCGTTGAGCACGGAGACCTGGGCGTCGATGCCCTTGGGCAGCGTCATCGTGAACGCAAACGACTGAGGCAGGCCGGCCTGGAACGCCTTCGCGGGGGATCCGGACGACTGCGCTGCGCCCATCCTCGCTTTGGCCGAGGCGATCATCATCTGCCCCGCGGACGCCGGGACCTTGATCACCGTGTAGCCCAGCGATCCGCTGCCCGCGCTGAGGTACGCACAGCCATCGACCTTCTGGATGCCGCCGCCCATGGAGACGCCGGTCCCCGAGTCATTCCCGGCCCTGACAGGGAAGCCAACGATGCTAGCCGCGGCCGCCTGGTCGATGGTGCGGCAAAACCCGCTGGCTTTGGCGGCCGGAGGGATGGACGTGGGCGCGGACGAGGTGGGCACGGACGACGTAGGTGCGGACGACGTGGGCGCCGCGGCCGTGGTCCCGGTGGCGGTCGTGCCCGAACCGCTCGAGCAGCCGGCTACGCCCAGGACTGCGGCCAACACGGCGACGGTGGAGACGGAAAGGCGGTGCGAGAGTGCCGATGTGACCATCGACAATAAGACTGACGACTACGAGATCCACTCCGACCTCGCCCGGATGGACCTTGACCGGGTCCATCGGTGGCTGTCCACCGACGCCTTCTGGGCGCTGGGACGCAGCCGCGAGACCGTCGATACCGCGGCGCGACACTCCTTGAA
>DASRUA010000010.1:0-14442 GCA_035655615.1 Dermatophilaceae bacterium | reverse complement strand
GGGGCCGTTCTGCTTGTTTACGCGCTCCCACCGACACCCGCAAGGGCTCCGGGGAAGTTGCTATGAAACTGCTATGCCCTCCTTCCACTCGGCTCGGATCCATCTGCCGCAATGGCGCGTAGATTTGGGAAGATGATCGGTTGACTTCCTTGAGGTGATCCGGTCTAGGCCCCGGTCCAAGCCCCCCACTTCGGCTGGGGCCGCCATGCTTGTCTAGCCCCTTCCCTCGACGATTGCGCGGTGAGATTGCGTGCACTTGTGTAGTGCTGTGCAACAGCATTACTTGCGCTGCCGGGGATGTGCACGCTGCACGCCAACAGTGCGCGCGAGGCCGTCACCAAGATGTGCACGCTGCCGCTCCTCGCCGGCGAGAACGTCGGAAGTCGATTCGTGGTGCCGACCGTGGCTGGCTCCATCGACCTGGTCATTCACATCGCTCTCGAACGAGATGGCGTGCGCCGAGTGCGCGAGATTGTGGCCGTGCCTGGCCGGGTCGAGGGCGACGTGATCGAGATTGCCGACATCTTCACCTCCCGCGGTGGGCAGCTCGTGCGCGCAGATGGATTCCCGCCTCACGTGGACCGTTTCGAGCGTGCCGGCTATGACATCACGGCCCTCTTGTCCCAGGAAGACTGAGCCGTGATCGGAGTGGGCGTCGGGCTGGTTCTGGGCATCGGGCTGTTCTGTATCTGGTGGTCTTTCTGGCCGCGACAGGAGTCCTCCGGCGTGCCCCGCAAGGCTGGTCTGGCCAGCCGGGTCTCCGATGAGCTCGCCCAGGCGGGTTACGACGCCGTGACTCCGCGCAGTCTCTTGGGCTCATGTGTCATGGCCTTTGTCATGGTCTTTCTGGTCTTCGCGGCTACGACCCGGGTGGTGCCGGTCGCACTGTGCTTCGCCATAATGGCCGCATACGCGCCAATCCTGTTGGTACGCATGCGTGCTCGCAGGAGACGCGCGGTCATGCGCGATCTGTGGCCGGACGTCGTGGACAACATCGGCTCTGCCGTGCGTGCGGGTCTTGCGTTGCCTGAGGCACTGAGCCAGCTCACGATCCGTGGACCCGAGGAGCTTCGGCCCGCATTCGCCGCCTTCGCAGAGGACTACCGGGCAACGGGCCGGTTCCAGGAGTGCCTGGACCGCCTCAAGGAACGGCTCAGCGACCCCGTCGCCGATCGCCTGATCGAGTCCTTGCGTATCGCTCGAGAGGTTGGCGGTAGCGACCTCGGCCGACTGTTGCGCACACTCTCAGCCTTCCTGCGGGAGGACGCCCGAACCCGCGCTGAGCTGGAGACGCGACAGGGCTGGACGATCAACGCTGCCAGGCTGGCCGTGGCTGCGCCGTGGATCGTTCTGGCGATGTTGTCCTCCCGCCCCGACTCGCTGCAGGCATACAGCCAACCAGCCGGCGTCCTGGTGCTGGCCATCGGCGCAGCCCTGTCGTTTGTCGCCTACCGCTTGATGGTTCGAGTAGGCCGCCTGCCTGAAGAGGGACGGGTCCTGCGATGACCCATCTCTTTGCGGAGAGTGTGCTGGCGAACGGCGGGTGGTCCTGGCTCGGGGCTGGGCTAGGGGTGATGCTCATCGCCGGTTGCCTCCTGGTCTTCGT
Organism: Dermatophilaceae bacterium; assembly: GCA_035655615.1. Lineage (GTDB taxonomy): Bacteria > Actinomycetota > Actinomycetes > Actinomycetales > Dermatophilaceae > UBA4719. Next base: position 12,836 of record DASRUA010000010.1, on the reverse strand, counting down.
GGGTCTTCCGGTCAACCGGCGTCCCGGGCTCGAAGCCCGTCTCGCGCCATACCTGCGCGACACAGCCCGGCCGTCGCGCCTCCTTGCCGTGCGCCGTGACTCAGGGGGTCCCGCGTGGCTGCTGATCCTGCACCCCGTGATTCACGATCTCGGGCGTGGGGTCGAGCGGTTGTTGGGTGGCGCCACTTCCGTGCGCCGGCGGATGGAACGTTCGGGCCTGCGTGCGGACGTCGAGGGCTTCCGCGCTGAGCAGGTCGTCTGGGGCGTCGGTGGTGGCGTGCTGGGACTTGTCGTTGCCACGCTGATGTGGCTCAAGAACGGCAGCTCCGTCATCCTCCTGGTCTTTCTCGTCTTCTGTGCTGTAGGAGTCGGCGTCGTGGCTCGGGACCAGATGCTGACGATGTCGGCCGCCAGGCGTGAACGACAGATGCTCGCCGAGTTCCCGACCGTCGCCGAGCTGTTGGCACTTGCCGTCGGTGCCGGAGAGGGTGCCACGGGCGCGCTCGAGCGCGTGTGCCGGCTTTCCCAGGGCGAGCTGGCGTCCGAGCTGCGCCAGTGTCTCGCCGATGCTCGCGCCGGGGCCAACCTCCCGGTCGCCCTGCAAGGGCTTGCCGATCGCACCGGGCTGGTCAGCCTTGCCCGGTTCGTGGACGGCATTGTCGTCGCAGTCGAGCGCGGCACTCCCTTGGCCGACGTCCTGCGCTCGCAAGCTCAGGACGTCCGTGAAGCCGGTCGTCGCGCCGTGATGGAGGAGGGCGGCAAGAAGGAGATCGCGATGATGGTCCCGGTGGTTTTTTTGGTGCTTCCGGTCACCGTTCTGTTCGCGATCTATCCCGGTGTTGCGTTCCTGAACTTCTCGATCTGACCCTGGCCCATAGCCCTTCTGAACCACCACAAAAAGGACCCGCATGAATCTCATCCAGTCAGTCGCCGCCAACGCCAACACCGGCATCAACATTGTTCTCGACGGACTCGAGCGGCGGGTGGCCGACCCCGAGCGCGGCGATGTCCCTGGCTGGGTGCTCATCACCTTGATGACCGCTGGTCTGGTCACCATCCTGTGGTCGCTCGCCGCCACCCAGCTGACGGCCCTGTTCACCAAGGCCATGACCAGCGTCACCGGTCCCTAGCCAGGCGAACCTGCGCCATGACCCTGTCCGCCTGGCTATCCCCGCAGCCCAAAGCTGTGAATGGTGATCGCGAATCCGGTTCCGCGGTGGCTGACTTCGCCATGGTGTCCGGGCTCCTGAGCCTGCTGTTCCTGGCCGTCTTCCAGCTTGGTCTTGCCTTGCACATTCGCAACACCCTGATCGCGTGCGCGTCCGAGGGCGCACGCTATGGGGCTCGTGCCGATGCCACACCAGGGGACGGCGCGGCCCGGGCCCGCCAGCTGATCCGTGCCAGCCTCTCGGATCGCTATGCCGACCACGTCACCGCTGGCCCCGATACGGTCGACGGGATCAAGGTGATAACGCTCGACATCGACGCGCCGCTGCCGGTCATCGGGCCCCTCGGACCGGACCGCTTCCTGCATGTGCAGGCCCGGGCTTTCTCGGAGAGCCAATGAGAGTCAAGTACTTGAAGGTTCGCAAAGCCTGCCGGTTGATCGCCCCTCTCAGGGCTCGCCTGCATCAGCTCGGGGGCGATGGCTCACCCGCGCAGGCTGGCAGCGCCATCGTCGAGTTCGTCTTCCTGGCAGTGCTGATGATTGTCCCGTTGTTCTACCTCGTCATGGTGCTCGCCCGCCTTCAGGCTGGTGCGTATGGAGTGAGTGCGGCCGCCCGTGAGGCAGGCCGTGCGTATGTCACCGCCGAGGGGCAGGCGTATGCGTTACCACGGGCTCAGTCCGCTGCTGAACTGGCCTTTGCCGACCAGGGCTTCGACGACCATGAGGGCAAGATCGAGATCAGCTGCCCTGTGGCACCCTGCCTGCGTCCCGCTGGTCGCATCACGATCACCGCCAGGGTCTGGGTGCCGATGCCTCTCGTACCGGCATTCTTCTCCGAGATCGTGCCGACGCGGGTACAGGTGACGGCGACCCACGTCGCCACCGTTGACCGGTTCGGTGGACAGTGAGGCCGAGGCTGGGGGGTCGCCTGCGCCGGCTGTGCTTGTTGGGCCGCGCAGGAGGAATGGGGCTGGGTTCTGCAGCTACCAAGGACGAACATGCTCAGAACGAACCGGCTGAATGCGGCCAGATCAGCCTGCTCATCCTCGGGTTCACGATCATCGCGCTCATGCTCATCATCGGCGCCGTCGACGTGACAGCGGTCCAGCTGGCTCGGTCCCGGCTGTTCGACGCCGCAGACGGCGCCGCCCTGGACGCTGCGGACGCACTGGACAACGGCTCGGCATACGAGGCAGGTCTGAAGTTGGCGGTCCCTATAACAGCTGGCTCGGTGCGTCAGTCGGCCAGGGAGTACCTCCTCGTGGAGCCCCGACCCCACGGCATCTCTTCGTGGGTTCTGGCCGATGGCACCGGCAGCCCGGACGGGCAGACGGCGGTCATCCGGCTGCGGGGGACGGTCGACGTCCCGATCGCCGCGTCGGTCCTGTCAGCCTTCGGCGGCTCGGTGACGATCACCGTCGAGTCGCGTGCACGGTCCGACCTGCCCTAGCGGTCGCGTAGGCTCACTGCTGATGGCTGTCGACTTTGCACAAGAGCTCAAGGAACTGCGCGCGACCATGGAGTCTGTGCGGCAGGTGACCGATCTGGACTCTCTGCGTACCAGGATCACCGAGCTCGAGGAGCAGTCCGGGGCGCCAGACCTGTGGGACGACCCGGAAAGCGCGCAGGAGGTCACCAGCCGCCTGTCACGCGCCAACTCCGAGCTCGAGCGGATCACCGGGCTGGACAATCGCATCGACGACCTCGAGCTGATGGTCCAGCTGGGCACTGAAGAGGCCGATGCCGACACGATGACGGACGCTGAGAAAGAGCTGGCCAGCCTCAGGAAGGCCGTTGGCGAGCTCGAGGTCCAGACCCTGCTCAACGGCGAGTGGGACAAGCGGGAGGCCGTGATATCGATCCGGTCAGGCGCGGGCGGCGTCGACGCAGCCGACTTTGCCGAGATGCTGATGCGGATGTACCTGCGATGGGCCGAGCGGCATGGCTACCCGGTCGCGGTGCTCGACACGTCATACGCCGAAGAGGCCGGCCTCAAGTCGGCCACCTTCGAGGTCAAGGTCCCCTATGCGTACGGCACCCTCGCTGTCGAGGCTGGCACTCATCGCCTCGTTCGCATCTCGCCCTTCGACAACCAGGGTCGCCGGCAGACCTCGTTCGCTGCGGTCGAGGTCATTCCGCTGATCGAGCCGACGGACACCATCGAGATCCCGGACAACGACATCAAGGTCGACGTATTCCGCTCCAGCGGCCCCGGTGGCCAGTCGGTCAACACCACGGACTCGGCCGTCCGGATGACTCACCTGCCCACCGGCATCGTCGTCTCGATGCAGAACGAGAAGTCCCAGATCCAGAACCGGGCCGCGGCCCTGCGGGTCCTGAAGTCCCGGCTGCTGCTGCAGCGTCAGGCCGAGGAGCACGCACAGAAGAAGGCCATGGCCGGAGACGTCAAGGCGAGCTGGGGCGACCAGATGCGCTCCTACGTGCTGAACCCGTACCAGATGGTCAAGGACCTGCGCACCGAGTATGAGGTCGGCAACACCAGCGCCGTCTTCGACGGTGACATCGACGGCTTCATCGAGGCCGGAATCCGCTGGAAACGTAGCGCCGAACGCGACGAGGCATAACGCCGCAACGCCGGGGGACCGCACAGTCCCCGGCAAGCCTGCCCGACGGTCGTAGGCTGGCATTGCACCTGCGGCGCAGGTTCTTGGGCCGCAGGAGTCCCCGCTTGACGGGGCCGTCCTGACCCCAAGCTGCAGAGGCGTATGGCACGCATGATTCGCTTCGAGAACGTCACCAAGATCTATCGGCGCACCAGCAAGCCGGCGCTGCATGAGATCTCCCTCGAGGTCGAACGCGGTGAGTTCGTGTTTGTCGTGGGCCAGTCCGGCTCGGGCAAGTCCACCCTGCTGCGCCTCATCCTCTGCGAAGAGGCGGCGACCTCCGGCAACGTGCTCGTGGCCGGCCGTGAGCTGTCCCGACTGCCCAGACGCAAGGTGCCGGAGCTGCGTCGCGAGATCGGCACCGTCTTCCAGGACTTCCGGCTGCTGCCCAACAAGGACGTCTTCCAGAACGTCGCTTTTGCCCTTCAGGTGCTGGGCAAGTCGCGTCAGACCATCAGGGCGGTCGTGCCCGAGACCCTTGAGATGGTCGGCCTCGCAGACAAGGCGAAGCGGCTGCCGCACCAGCTCTCCGGGGGTGAGCAGCAGCGGGTGGCAATAGCGCGTGCCTTCGTCAACAAACCCCCGATTCTGTTGGCGGACGAGCCCACGGGCAACCTGGACCCGACCACCAGCCTGGACATCGTGCGCCTGCTGGACAGGATCAACCGCACCGGCACGACGATCGTGATGGCCACCCATGACAACGGGATCGTCGATCAGCTGCGCAAGCGGGTTGTCGAGCTCGATGAGGGCGAGCTGGTCCGTGATCAGTTGCGGGGCGCGTACGGGGGCGGCGCCGGGGCCCCGAAGGGCAGGGGGTAGGGCAATGCGCGTGCAGTTCATCCTCAGCGAGCTCGGAGTCGCCCTGCGCCGGAACCTGTCCATGTCGATCTCGGTCACCCTTGTCACGATGGTGTCTGTGCTGTTCCTCGGCCTCGGTGTCCTGGCGCAGAGGCAGGTCGACACCATGAAGGACTACTGGTACGACCGCGTCCAGGTCTCGATCTTCCTGTGCACTGCCAAGTCGGACCTGCCCAACTGCTCGGCCGGCGCGGTCACCGACTCCCAGCGCGCCCTGATCCGCAGCCAGCTCGACTCGATGAGACCGCTGGTCAAGAACGTCTTCCCCGAGTCGCAGCAACAGGCCTACGACCGCCTCAAGGCTCAGTACAAGGACAGCTCGGCCTACCGTGAGATCGCGCCCGCCCAGATGCCCGAGAGCTTCAGGGTGCAGCTGTCGGACCCGACGAAGTACGACGTGATCACCAGCGCGTTCATCGGCGCGCCCGGCGTGGGCGACGTCCAGGACCAGCGCCGAATCCTCGACCCGCTGTTCAACGTGCTGAGGGGTCTCTCCTTCGGGGCGCTGGGCCTGGCCGGGCTGATGGTGTTGTGCTCGGTCCTGCTGGTGGCCACGACCATCCGCCAGACGGCGTTCAGCCGCCGCCGTGAGACGGGCATCATGCGTCTGGTCGGGGCCTCCGCGTTCAACATCCAGCTGCCGTTCATCCTCGAGACCCTGATCGCGACGGTTGTCGGCTCGGTCCTGGCGATCGGCGTCCTGTGGGCGATGGTGCGATATGGCATCGGCTATCTGGGCAAGAAGCTGCCGATCAACTTCATCACGACGGCGGATCTGTGGATGGTGACGCCCTGGCTCGTCGGGGCCGCTGCCGGGCTGGCGATCCTTACCGCGTGGCTCACCCTTCGTCGGTACCTGAAGGTCTAGGTCGCGGTCTGACAGCAGAACCTGAAGGCCTAGGTCGCGGTCTGAAGTGTGTTCGCTCCCTGAAGGTCTAGATCGTGGTCTGAAGGTCCAAACGCGACATGAGGAGGTGCAAGTAGTACGTTCGGACACATCTTTGGGCCGCGCGCCCAATGTTCTGAAAATGGTCTGGTGGCTGTGGTACCAATGAAATGGTGGAGGGATTCATGAGCGTGGCAAGACCTTTTCGCCATCGCACCCGGGTGCGCATGGTGTGTCTTGGCGCGGTGCTCGCCACAGCTCTCAGCCTGGGGCTGGTGCCGGCCAGCTCGGCTGATACCTCAGGCGACAAGAAACAGCTTGACGCCAAGATCGCCCTGCTGAACACCGCGATCGAGGGCACCTCCCAGGACCTGGCCAAGGCCGTGCAGGAGCTGCAAGGCACCAGGGCACAGCTGCCCGGCGCGCAGCAGGCACTGACCGCAGCCGAGGCGGCGCAGGTCGTGGCCGACACCAACAACCAGACGATGACCACAGCGCTCGCTGTCGCTGAGGCAAACGCGGCCAAGGCCACGGATGCCGTCGGCCAGAGTGTCCGTGACAACCAGGCTGTTCAGGACCAGCTCGCCAACCTGGTCCGCAACGACTATCAGGCGGGCGGTGTCTCCGGCCTGTCGATTGCGCTCGAGGCCACCAGCCCGGAGGACTTCACCGACCGCATCATCACGATGGACACCGTCATGCGGGTCCGCAGTGCGACCTTGCGGGGCTTGGATGCCAGGCGGGCGCAGGGCCAGGCCGGCGAGTCTCACCTGGTTGCGGTGCGCCAACAGGTGGCGGCGCTGAAGGTCCAGGCCGAGGCTTCCCTGGCCAAGGCTGCGGCAGCCCGCAAGACCGCGGCAGCCGCCAAGACCAAGCTCGATCTGTTGTATGTCGCCCAGTCCGAGTATGAGGCGGCGGTTGCTGCCAAGAAGGCCAGTGAGATAACGAACCTGACGAAGATGCAGGCAGAGTCGGACTCACTGATGAAGCTGCTGGCGAGTCGCGCCAAATCGGCCCGCGATGCTGCGGCCCGCGAGACTGGGGCGGGCGGAGGCTCCCGGTCTGTGCCCCCGAACAGCGACGGCGGCTTTCTGAGCCCTCCGCTCACCGCACCAGTGTCCTCCGAGTTCGGTATGCGTTTTGACCCCGTCGTGAGGGTCTACCGTCTGCATGCCGGTATCGACTTCGCCGCCAGCTGTGGTTCGCCGGTCTACGCTGCAGCGGCCGGCGACGTGATCATGACGACGCCGGAGTCCCTTTCAGGTGGCTACGGCAACCGTCTGATCATTGATCACGGACTCCAGCGCGGGGTCGACCTGACGACGACCTACAACCACCTGTCCAGGTTCGTCGTCACGTCGGGGCATGTGGCCCGCGGTCAGGTCGTGGCCTTCTCGGGCACGACGGGCTTCTCCACCGGCTGTCACCTGCACTTCGAGACTCGTGAGGACGGCACCCCGGTCAACCCGCGCCTCTGGTTGTGACCAGCAGGTAGCGTTAGCCCAGCAGTCGCGCAACCATTGCCTGCCCATTGCCTGCCGGGACTGCCGGACCGGCGACGGCGGATTCGCCTGTGCGACGCATGCATGACCTGACGAAGGGATGACGACGGTGGCCAAGGAGAAGGGTCTGAAGGTCGTTGCGCGCAATCGCAAGGCCTATCACGACTACCTCATCGAGGACACCTTTGAGGCCGGCATGGTCCTGAACGGCTCAGAGGTCAAGGCGCTGCGTGCAGGCCGGGCCTCGCTGGTTGACGGCTTCGCGACGGTGCGCGGTGGAGAGATCTGGCTCGAGGGCGTGCACATCCCTGAGTACACCGAGGCCACCTGGACCAACCACGCGCCCCGCCGTCGACGCAAGCTGCTCCTGAACAAGTCGGAGATCGCCAAGCTCGTCCAGAAGGACAAGGAGAGCGGTTACACCATCGTGCCGCTGTCGCTGTATTTCAAGGATGGTTACGCAAAGGTCGAGATCGCACTCGCCAAGGGCAAGCGCACCTATGACAAACGGCAGACACTGCGCAAGCAGCAGGATGAGCGCGAGGCTCAGCGGGCCATCTCGGCCCGACGGCAGAGATGACGCAGGCCACCGTGTCTCGTCGCTGAGGTGAGCGTGAGTCTCGCAGAGCAGCCCGGGGGCGAACCATCAGGCGGGCCGTCAGGTGATCACGATCAGCAGGTCTCCGCCCTCGACCTGTTGCTGTGCGCCGATGGCCAGGCGCTGGACCGTGCCGCTGACCGGGCTGGTGATCGAAGCCTCCATCTTCATCGCCTCGATCGTGGCGACTGTGGCCCCGGCGTCGATCTCCTGGCCGACTTCGACCCCTAGTGAGACGACACCCGCGAACGGTGCGGCAACCTGACCGGGCTCCGAGTCGTCAGCTCTCTCGGCCTGTCGGACGTCGACCGCAACAGACTCGTCGCGGACCTGCACCGGGCGCAGCTGGCCGTTGACGGTGCACATCACTGTGCGCAACCCGCGCTCGTCAGGGTCGCTGATGGACTGCATCCCCAGCAGGAGACGCTTGCCGGGCTCAAGGACGACCTCGTGCTCCGTGCCGGCCTCCATACCGTGCAGGAAGTCACCCGTGCTGAGCACCGACAGGTCGGAGTAGGACTCCCGGGAGCTGGCGTACTCCTTGCTCGGTCCGGGAAACAGCAAACGGTTCAACGTATTTCGCGGGTCAGCAGCCAGGGCGGCGGTGTCCTGCGCGCTGAGGTCGTTGATCTGCGGGCGGGTCTTGCGGCCCTGAAGCGCCTTGGTCCGGAACGGTTCGGGCCAGCCGCCAGGCGGGTCGCCGAGCTCACCGTTGAGGAACCCGATGACCGAGTCCGGGATGTCGTACGCGTTCGGGTTCGCCTCGAAGTCAGCGGGATCGGCGTTGGCGCCGACCAGGGCCAGCGCCAGGTCACCGACTGCCTTGGAGCTCGGCGTCACCTTCACGACGTTTCCCAGGATCTTGTTCGCCGCGGCATACATGTTCTCGATCGACTCGAACCTGTCGCCAAGGCCCAGTGCGATTGCCTGCTGACGCAGGTTGGAGAGCTGACCTCCGGGAATCTCGTGGGTGTACACCCTGCCGGTGGGGGAGGGAAGCCCTGACTCGAACGGTGCGTACAGCCGGCGCACGCCTTCCCAGTACGGCTCGAGGTCGCACACGGCCTGAAGGTTGAGACCGGTCTGGCGCTCCGTGCCGTCGGTCGCGGCGATGAGAGCCGACATCGATGGCTGGCTGGTCGTGCCGGACATCGGCGCGCTGGCCACGTCCACCGCGTCGACGCCGGCATTGATGGCGGACAGCAGGGTGGCCAGCTGTCCGCCGGGGGTGTCGTGCGTGTGGAGGTGCACCGGCAGGTCGAAACGGCTCCGGAGCGCGAGGACCAGGGTCGCAGCCGCCGGCGCCCGCAAGAGTCCGGCCATGTCCTTGATCGCCAGGACATGGGCGCCGGCCTCGACGATGCGCTCTGCGAGCCTGAGGTAGTAGTCCAGCGTGTAGAGCTTCTCGCCCGGGTCGTGCAGGTTGCCGGTGTAACAGAGCGCCACCTCGGCCACGGCCGTGCCGGTGGCGCGCACAGCCTGGATGGCCGGGCGCATCTGGTTGACATCATTGAGAGCGTCGAAGATGCGGAAGATGTCCACTCCCGTGCTCGCCGCCTCGCTGACGAACGCCTCGGTCACGGCCGTCGGGTAGGGCGTGTAGCCGACGGTGTTGCGGCCGCGCAACAGCATCTGCAGCGGCAGGTTTGGCATCGCGCCGCGGAGCAGCGCCAGCCGTTCCCAGGGGTCTTCGGACAAGAAGCGCAGCGCGACGTCGAATGTCGCACCTCCCCAGGCTTCGACGCTCAGCAGCTGCGGGGTCAGGCGGGCCACGTGGCCTGCGACGTACATGAGGTCACGGGTGCGGACTCGCGTGGCAAGCAGCGACTGGTGGGCGTCGCGGAACGTCGTGTCCGTGACCCCGACGGCCCGCTGGTCGCGCAGGTCGCGGGCCCACTGCTCAGGGCCGACGCGTAGCAGCGCGTCCCGTGCGCCTGGTGCCGGAGGCTTCTCGAGGTCGATGTCCGGGAGTCGGCTTCGGGTGGAGATCGTCGCGAGTCGGGGCCCGTAGGGCTTGTTGACTGTCACCTGCGACAGATAGGTCAGCAGCTTGGTGCCGCGATCCGCGGGCACCCGGGAGGTGAGCAGGTCGGGATGATCTTCGATGAAGGAGGTCGACAGGCGCCCGGCGACGAAGTCGGGCTCGTCGAGCAGGGACTGCAGGAAGGGGATGTTGGTGGCGACACCGCGAATACGGAACTCGGCCAGCACCCGGCGCGCGCGCCGGACTGCTGTGGCGAAGTCGGCGCCACGACAGGTCACCTTGACCAGCATCGAGTCGAAGTGGGCGCCGATCTCCGCACCGACGAAGACCGTGCCGCCGTCCAGGCGTACCCCGGCGCCGCCGGCCGAGCGGTAGACCGTGATCCTTCCGGTGTCGGGGCGGAAGCCGTTGGCCGGGTCCTCCGTGGTGATCCGGCACTGGATGGCGGCACCGCGCAGCTTGACTTCGTCCTGGGTCAGGCCGAGCTCGGGCAGCGTTGCGCCCGAGGCGATCCGGAGCTGGTTGGTGACGATGTCGACGTCGGTGACTTCTTCGGTGATGGTGTGCTCGACCTGGATGCGGGGGTTCATCTCGATGAAGACGTAACGCCCATCGGGAGACAGCAGGAACTCGACGGTTCCGGCATTGACATAGCCGATCGCCCGGGCGAACTTCACGGCGTCGGCGCACATCCGGTCACGCAGGGACGGGTCAAGGTTGGGCGCAGGGGCTATCTCGACGACCTTCTGGTGCCGTCGCTGGACGGAGCAGTCCCGCTCGTACAGGTGGATCACGTTGCCCGCGTTGTCGGCCAGGATCTGCACCTCGATGTGGCGGGGGTCAACAACGGCCTCCTCCAGGAACACGGTCGCGTCGCCAAAGGCTGACTCGGCCTCGCGCATCGCAGCCCGCAGCGCGTCCTCGAGGTCTTCGCGGCGTTCCACCCGGCGCATGCCGCGTCCTCCGCCCCCGGCCACGGCCTTGACGAAGAGCGGGAAGCCGATCTTCTCGGCGGACCCGAGCACGGTGGCCACGTCATCGCTGGGATCGCTGCCGCGCAGCGTCGGAAGCCCGGCCGTCCTGGCCGCTGCGATGGCGCGCGTCTTGTTGCCGGTCAGGTGCAGCACGTCCGCCGGCGGCCCGACGAACGTGATGCCCGCGGCGTCGCACGCCTCAGCCAGGAGGGGGTTCTCGGACAGGAAACCGTAGCCCGGATAGATCGCATCCGCCCCGGCCTCGACGGCAACCCGCGTGATCTCTGCCGCGTCGAGGTAGTTGCGGACGGGGTGTCCGGCTGTTCCGATCTCGTAGGCCTCGTCAGCCTTCAGCACATGCTCGCTCTTGCGGTCCTCGTGGGGAAAGACGGCGACGGTCTGGGCGCCCAGCTCGGTGGCAGCGCGGAACGCGCGGACGGCGATCTCACCGCGGTTGGCGACGAGTACTTTGCGGAACACGGGTGCCTCCGGTAGGGCTGGAAGTCTGACGAACGCCATATTCAGCGTAAGGAGGGGACCAGAGAATGAGACCGGAGTCTTGTCATGCGGACTCTCGTTCGCGGAGCTACCGGGCCTGACCACCGTCTATGACGGGTGGTCAGGTGGGCAACAAGGGAACCGTCGTGCTTGCCAACTTCAGAGGCGGATGAGCATCTTGCCGGTATTGGCGCCGGCCATCAGGTCCCGGAAGCCGTTGACAGCATTGTCGATTCCATCAACGACGGTCTCGCGCCAGACGATCTTGCCCTCGGCCAGCCATTGTCCGACCTCGGCCTCGAACTGTGGTCGAAGGTCCGCGTGGTCGGAGACGATGAAACCGCGCAGGGTCAGGCGCTTGCCGATGATCATCGCCATGTTCCGGGGGCCGGGTGCCGGCTGGGTGTTGTTGTAGACCGAGATCATCCCGCAGATGGCGACCCGGCCGCGGGGGCGCATCGCGCTGATGGCGGCTTCGAGATGATCTCCGCCCACGTTGTCGAAATAGACGTCGATGCCCTCGGGCGCCGCCTCGGCCAGGCCCTTGTGGATGGGCGTGGCCTTGTAGTCGACGACCGCGTCGAATCCGGCCTGGTCGAGGAGCCAGGAGGCCTTCTCGGGACCCCCGGCACTGCCTACGACGAAAGATGCACCCTTGAGGCGGGCGAGCTGGCCGACCACCGATCCGACGGCTCCGGCTGCTGCGGAGACGAAGACGCGATCACCTTCGGCGAGCTCACCGATTCTGAGCAGACCGGCGTAGGCGGTCAGGCCCGTCATACCGAGAACGCCGAGGTAGGCCTGTGCCGGCGCAAGGCTGGTGTCCAGCACGCGGGCGTGCTTGGCCGGAACCAGAGAGGTTGTGCGCCAGCCCAGCCCGTGTGCCACCGTGTCGCCGACGGCAATCGGCGTGCCTTCGCTGTCCACGGAATCCGCCCCCGCCTGCTCGACGACGCCGACCGCGGCACCATCCATCGGGTGGTTGAGCTGGAACGGCGGGACATAGGACTTGGCGTCGTTCATCCGGCCACGCATATACGGGTCGACCGACAGGAAGGTGTTGCGGACCAGGATCTCGCCGGCGCCCGGCGTGGGGAGCTCGACCTCGACGAGGGTGAAGTCCTCGTCGACCGGGACTCCCTGGGGACGACGGGTGAGGTGCCATTCGCGGCTGGTCGTCGTGAGGGTGCTGGTTGTCATCAGGGTCATCCTTGGGGTCGCGTTTGGCACGATCCATGTCGGAGGGTGCCTGTCGGGTAACGGGGTGCCTGATCGCTTCATTCCGGAATGAGTTCGTACGCCACGTCGTTGGACAGATATGCTGAGAAGAGACTGACCGCGAGGCCGGTGTTGAAAAGTGAACAGTGCGACGTGTGCCACCCCATGGGGGTGATCGGTTTCGACGTTGATCGTCATTCCAGGAGAAGCGGGTCGAGGACGCAGGGTTATCTCGTTAACGATCCTTGCAAACTAATAGGTGCCGATTCCAATCGCACCGACTTCGCCCTCGCCGCCTGAGCGAGCTCCGAAGTCCGTCAGCCTAGGCTTGCTTTCGGCCTAGTTCCTGGCGTCAGCTAGAAAGCTTGCTGGGCGCCCTTGCCGTGGGGGTTGCCCGGGACTCTCACACGACTGGGCCTGTCAGTGGACGTGTGCGTGCGAGCACTGGGGCCGAGAAAATCCATAGCGCACTGCACCCGGAGAAGTCCTGGTTTACCGTCAGCGGACGCGGGTTCGATTCCCG
>DASRUA010000009.1:0-30394 GCA_035655615.1 Dermatophilaceae bacterium | reverse complement strand
ACTTGGATGCACCGGCCACGACGTATTCGTTGGTCCCGGTGGTCGCTGTGCCGTCCCGACCGCCATCAAGCTTGCTCAACGGCTGCCACTGGCCCCACGTCGCGCCCGACTGGGTACGGATCTGGAACTGGCCCCCGGCTGAGACCTTGCCTTGGGGCCAGGTCACCCCCACCACCGTCACGGCCCCGGCAACGTCTTGGGCAGGGGTCACCGCGGCGGCTTTGGCAGTCGTGATCGGGTCCGGCGCCCCGGGGGTGCGCACCACGGACCTGGTGGCATCCGTGGCTGAACGCAACGCGGGCACAGACGTCTTCACAAAACTCACGTGACGAACATGGCTCTTGACCGGATGCGCGTGAGCCGGCGAGGAGAACTGGGGGAAGCCGGTGACCATCGGCACCACCGCCAGCGCACTGGCCATGGCAACGACCCGTCCCCGCCTGGCCAACAACCCCACGCTGGAAGCCTGCCGGGGTTCCGAAGAGGTATCTCTGTGCTTCCGATCCATCATCTGCTTCCCCTTTTGCGGGTGTGCTCGGGCTGGATTCGCTGACCAACCGGCCTTGCCCGACAGTCGGGCCGCTGTAATAAACGCTGGCACCGGCTCTGGCACGCCGTAGTCGGATCGAGGCAAAGTGGGACAAACAGCCCACCCTCTTCTGACCAAACAGACTACCGAGGAATCGGTACGGCATGGCCAGACAACCAATGGCCTGCGACGATGGCGGCTGACGACGGGGACTGCGGTGGGACGTTCGGGCAGCCAGCGGGCCACCATCGGGGCCGTATCAAGTGAGCTGGATGGAATTCATCAAGCGTTGCATTAGGAAGTCCGTCGGGCTAGCATCGGCGACATGCGAGCCATGATCGTCAAGGAGTTCCGCGAGCTGCGCCGCGACAGGCGCACCCTCGCCATGCTGATCGCGATGCCCCTGCTGCTGCTGGTGATCTTTGGCTACGCGGCCAACTTCGAGGTCAAGACCGTCAAAACCGCGGTAGTCGGACCGCAGGCCACCCAGTTCGCCGCGACGTTGCCGTCGTCGTTCTTCCATGTCACCGTGACCCGGCCGTCGGACAACCCGGCCGACGCCGAGCGGCTGCTACAAGACAGGACCGTCAACGTCGCCATCGTCACCGGCCAGAAGCCAGTACTCGCCCTCGTCGACGGCTCGAACCTGTTCGCCTCGCAGTCGATCGTGTCGGTGCTCAACAAATCCGGCGGCAGGGTCAGCACGCGGATCCTGTTCAACCCCGAGCTCAAGACCTCCTGGGTGATGGTCCCGGCCATCATCGGACTCATCCTCACGTTCATCGGCACGATCGTCACCAGTATCGGCCTGGTGCGCGAGCGCGAGACGGGCACTCTCGAGCAGCTGGCCGTCATGCCGATCAAGCCCAGCACCGTGATCCTCGGCAAGATCTCGCCCTACTTCCTGGTGGCAGCGATCGACATGAGCATCATCACGGGGCTGGGCATGCTGCTCTTCGGCGTGCCATTCAACGGCAACGCGTTCGTGTTCACGCTCGGAGCCGCGCTGTTCCTGTTCGTGGTACTCGGGCTCGGTGTCTTCATCTCGACCATCTCGCACACCGCCGGCCAGGCGATCCAGACCGCGTTTATGTTCCTGCTGCCGCAGATCCTGCTGTCGGGCGTGATCTTCCCGCTCGACTCGATGGCGGCGGGGGTCCGGTGGATCGGCTACCTGCTCCCGCTCACCTACTTCACGATGATCTCGCAGGGCGTGATGCTCCGGGGTGCGTCGCTGGCTTCGCTGTGGCTGCCATTTCTCATGCTCACCGTGATGGCCGTCGTGGTATTCAGCGGCGCGACGCTCCGGTTCCGCCGCGACCTCGCGCCCGGCAGGCGCCGTCACCGTGGCACCGCAGCCGCCGACCCTGCCGCCGGACGCACCGCCGGGCCAGCCGGCATCGAGGCGGGGAGCGGGTCATGACCTTCGCCGTGCGGTCCGCCACCGTGCGGTTCGGCGACACCCTCGCCCTCGACGACGTGACCCTCCAGGTCGAGCCGGGATCGGTCGTCGCCGTTGTCGGCGGCGACGGGGCGGGCAAGACCACGCTGTTGCGCACTCTGGTCGGGGAGGTGCAGCTCGAGCGGGGCGAGGTCGACGCCCCGCCGCCTGAGGCGATCGGCTATATGCCGGCTACCGCAGGCAGCTGGTTGTCCCTGTCGGTAGCGCAGAACATGAACTTCGTCGGCGGCATCTACGGCCTGTCAGGCAACGCCCTGGCATCCCGCCGCGACGCGCTGCTCGACCGCGCCTCGCTGCGGGACTCCTTCGACCGGCTTTCCTCACAGCTATCTGGCGGTATGCGCCGGAAGCTCGGCTTCAGCATGGCAATGGTGCACGACCCGCCGCTGTTGGTGCTCGACGAGCCCAGCACCGGCATCGACCCGGTGAGCCGGGTCGATCTGTGGCGACTGGTGTCCGAGGCCGCCTCTGCGGGCGCTGCGGTCGTCATGTCCACGACCTACCTCGACGAAGCCGAGCGAGCCGCAAACCTGCTGGCCCTCGACGGCGGCAGAACCCTGGCCCACGGGACGCTTCAGGAGGTGCTCGACTCGTTCGACGGCGCCATCGCGCGCACGCCAACGCCACACAGGCCGGCATGGGCGTGGCGCCGGGGGCGCGATTACCACGAGTACTGGCCCCGCGCCGCCGACGTGCCTTTCGACGCGGTAGTCGTCACCCCGGACCTCGAGGACGTGGTCATCAGCCTGTCAATGCTCAAGCGACACGAGAGCGAGCCGGCATCATGATTCGCCCCGTTGCGGCCGAGACCGATCGTCCGGTGCTGCTTCGGGCCGACCGGGTCACTCGCGTGTTCGGGGCCTTCACCGCGGTCGACGACGTCACGATGCGCGTCGGGCCCGGGGAGGTCGTCGGTCTGCTCGGCGCCAACGGCGCGGGCAAGACGACGCTGATCCGCATGGTGCTCGGACTGCTCGCGATGACCAAGGGTGACGTCGAGCTGCTCGGCGGTCCGCCCGACCGGGAGCTGCGTCGACGTCTCGGCTATGTGCCACAAGGCCTCGGGCTCTACCGCGACCTCACCGTCCGGGAGAACCTGGCGTTCACCTCGCAGGCGTACGGGGCTGCTCCGCCGGAGCTGCCCCAGGCGCTCCGAGCGGGAACCGACCGGCTCATCGCGGAGCTCCCGCTCGGCCTGCAGCGCCAGCTCGCGTTCCTCTGCGCGCTCGCCCACGATCCTGACGTGCTGGTGCTTGATGAGCCCACGTCCGGCGTCGACGCGCTCGCCCGGGCCGCGCTGTGGGACACCATCCACGAGCAGGCCGAGAAGGGGGTCGGCGTGCTGGTGACGACACACAACATGCAGGAGGCCGAGCAGTGCGACCGGCTTCTGCTGATGTCACAGGCACGCCTCGTCGCGCAGGGTAGCGAGGCCGACATCATCGGCTCCACCACCGCCATCGCCATCCGCACCAACGACTGGGCAAGAGCGTTCGCGGTGCTCAACCAGGCCGGCCAGCCGGTGATGCTGGCCGGACGCGACGTGCGCGTCGCTGACGCCGACGCCGACCAGGTGCGCAGGATCCTTGCCGACGCGGGCATGACAGCCGACATCACGGGGGTTCCGGCCACCATCGAGGAGCGGATGATGGTGCTCGCCCGCACCCCGCAGGCCCCCTGATGCCACCTCGCGGGCGACGTCCCGTCGGCGGCCCTGATGCCCGCGAGGTCATCCTGACTGCGGCCGGCGAGCTGTTCGCCGAGCTCGGCTTCGAACGCACCACGATGCGCGCGGTGGCTACCAGAGCCGACGTCGACGCAGCTCTGATTCATCACTACTTCGTCAACAAGGAGGGCCTGCTCGCAGCGGCCCTTGTCCTGCCCGTCGACCCGGCCGCGCTGCTGGCCGGTCTCGACGAGGACCCGGAGCACGCAGGCGAAGCGGTCGTCCGCCGGGTGCTGGGGTTCTGGGAGGCGGATCCGGAGACCCGACGGCGGCTGCTGGGACTGATTCGCGTCGGGCTGTCCCATGAGTACGCCGCGAGCGTACTGCGCGACCTGCTGGGTCGCACCATCCTCACCGCTCTGGCGCGCGTGGTCGCTGATGACCACCGTCCACTGCGTGCGGCGCTGGTGGGCACGCAGATGGGCGGGCTCCTCCTCGGCCGGTACGTTCTGGGTATCCCTGCCGTGCGGGACGCCACCCCTGAGCAGCTCGTTGTCGCGATCGGCCCCGTGGTCCAGCACTACCTGGTCGGCCCCGTCGGCGGCGCGGAGGACTGACCGCCGCAGTCATCTGCTCCATGTCGAAGGCTTAGGTTTGTCGGATGACCGCCCAACCCCTGCCCCTTGTCATCGCCATTGACGGCCCATCCGGCGTCGGTAAGTCCAGCGTCTCCAAAGCCGTCGCCCAACGCCTCGGCCTGGCCTACCTCGACACCGGTGCCATGTTTCGAGCCCTGACCTGGTGGTGCGTCCAACAGGGAGTCGACCTGAAGGACCAGCCAGCCGTGGCCCGGGCCGCGAAGGACCTCCCACTCGTCATGGGCACCGACCCGAGCCGTCCGTCGGTCCAGGTCGGCGGTGTCCTGATCGACGAGGCCATCCGGGAGACCGCAATCTCCGAGGCAGTGTCGAAAGTAGCAATCAATCTTGAGGTGCGCGACGAGCTGCGCAACCGTCAGCGAGCCCTGATAACCCAGTGCGTCAAGACCAACGGGGGAGTGGTGGCCGAGGGCCGCGATATCACCTCCGTGGTCGCACCCGATGCGGACGTGCGGATCCTGTTGTCCGCCAGCCCGGAAGCCCGGCTGGGGCGACGAGCCAAGGAGCTTCACGGCGAGGCCGGCCAGGCCTCGGTCACCGCAACCCACGACCAGATCGTGCGCCGAGACAGGGATGACTCCACCGTTTCAGAGTTCATGCACGCCGCTGCGGGCGTCACCTTGGTGGACACCTCTCACCTGGACTTCAAGCAGTCGGTGGAAGCAGTGCTGGACGTGATCCGCGCCCGGAGCGCTCGCGAGGGCGAGTGATCAGAGGTCCGTCTGGCGACCGGTCGGCGCCTCTGACCAGCCTCGCGGACGGAGGGTTGCCCAAATGAGGGATAATAGACACTTCCCAGGGTGGCCAATCCCTGGCACCCCACTGACACGCCCCTGACTGATGCACCCCTGACTGAAACATCCACTGACCCTGAAGGACCCTGCCGTGAGTGAGCACCCCGAGACCGTCGACCGCAACGAGGGCGACGACCTGTCGGTTGAACGTGCCCTGCGCGTGGGCCTGGACGAGTTCGAGCTTGACGACGAGGACGTGTCGCTGCTCGAACGCGAGGGGGTCGAGGACGTCGACTCCGAGGAGTCGGGCCCGGTGCCGGTCGTGGCGATCATCGGTCGCCCCAACGTCGGTAAGTCGACGCTGGTCAACCGGATCCTGGGCCGTCGAGAAGCCGTCGTCGAGGATGTGCCCGGCGTGACCCGGGACCGTGTCGCCTACGACGCCGAGTGGACGGGCACCCGGTTCACTCTCGTGGACACCGGCGGCTGGGAGGTCGACGCCACGGGCATACACCTGCGGGTGGCCGAGCAGGCCGAGATCGCGATCGACCTCGCTGACGTGGTGATGTTCGTCGTCGACGCGACCGTCGGCGCGACCGACACCGACGATGCCGTCGTCAAGCTCCTGCGCAAGTCCGGCAAGCCGGTCATCCTGGTGGCCAACAAGGTCGACGACCAGCGCGCCGAAGCGGACGCGGCGATGTTGTGGTCCTTCGGCCTCGGCCAGCCCTGGCCCGTCTCAGCCCTGCACGGTCGTGGCAGCGGTGACGTCCTGGACGCCGTCCTCGACGTCCTGCCCAAGTTCTCTGCCGTCGGTGAGGCCTACGCTCGCGGCGGTCCACGTCGAGTGGCTCTGGTCGGCCGTCCCAATGTCGGCAAGTCCAGCCTGCTCAACAAGCTCGCCGGCGAGGACCGCGTGGTCGTCGACAAGGTCGCCGGAACCACCCGGGACCCGGTCGACGAGCTGATCGAGCTCGGCGGCAAGACGTGGCGCTTCGTGGACACGGCCGGGATCCGCCGCAGGGTGCACCAGACCCGCGGAGCCGACTTCTATGCCTCGCTGCGCACCCAGACTGCGCTGGAAAAGGCCGAGGTGGCCGTCGTGTTGATCGATGCTCACGATGCCATCGCCGAGCAGGACATCCGGGTTATCCAGCAGGTCGTCGACTCCGGACGCGCCCTGGTGGTGGCGTACAACAAGTGGGACACCCTCGATGAGGAGCGCCGTTCCTACCTCGAGCACGAGATCGAGAAGGAGCTCGTCCAGATTCCGTGGGCTCCCCGGGTCAACATCTCCGCGCTCACCGGTCGCCACATGGACCGTCTTGTCCCCGCGCTCGAGATCGCACTCGAGTCATGGGACACCCGCGTGTCTACAGGTCGACTCAATGCCTTCCTGGGCACGGTGACCGCGGCCAACCCGCACCCGGTGCGCTCGGGCAAGCAGCCGCGGATCCTGTTCGCCACTCAGGCCGACACCCGCCCGCCGCGTTTCGTGGTCTTCGCGAGCGGCTTCCTCGAGGCCGGCTATCGGCGCTTCATCGAGCGCCGACTGCGTGAGGAGTTCGGCTTCGAGGGCACCCCCATCGAGGTCTCGGTACGGGTGCGCGAGAAGCGTCGCAAGAAGTAGCCTGTTGTCTTCGAACGCATGCCAGGAGCGCGTCCGGGGCCGGTCGGAATACGGCTGGAGGTATGGCGATTCTGAGCCGAGGGCGTTCGTACGCTAAGGTTTCGTTCGCCTCACTTACGCATCACAAGGTGAGAGTCCCGGGATGTAGCGCAGCTTGGTAGCGCACTTGACTGGGGGTCAAGGGGTCGCAGGTTCAAATCCTGTCATCCCGACGGGAAGTAACAGCAGGCCAGAGGCCGCTTCGGAGAAATCCGAGGCGGCCTCTTCCCTGTCGGGCGGGCACTATTGCCAACGTTGTGAGTCAATACAGACTGGCATCAGCTTTCGGTGGGCAGGGAACGAAGATGGGGGAGGGACATTGCGGGCCGGAACGACGTGGAAAGGCAGCAGCGCTACTACACCGTCTGAGGCATCTTCAGCGAGAGAGCCTCTGCTCCAGCTCGGGAACGAGACTCTCACAACGCCAGCCGTGACAGGTCAACCGCGAATTGCGAGTCTGGACTGGGTGCGGGGATGGATGCTGATCGCGAGCGTCGCCGTCAACAGCCTCTGGGCGGTTCCTGAGTGGTTCGGACACGCTCAGTGGGCGGCGACCCATCCGGAAGATGTCATCTTCCCCATCTTTGTCACGCTCTCGGGCTGCGGACTTGCGTTCGCGATGCAGCGGACGGTCAGAGTCATGCCGCTCCTGCGGCGAGTGATCATTCTCTTCCTGGCCGGCCTGCTGTACAACGCCATCGTTCTCAATTCCTGGACTCTCGAGAACTGGCGCATTACCGGAGTTCTCCAGCTCTACGCGGCGGTCGTCATCGCGCTTGGTGTCCTGCATGTGCTCACCCGCTCCTGGGTTGGCTGGGCGGCCATCACGGCCGCTTTGGCGGCCGCTCAGACACTCGTGCTCGCGCTCTATGCGTCGGGCTGCCCGGGCCACCTCCTGACACACGCGTGCAATCCGTCGGGCCCCTTGGACATGGCTGTATTCGGCGCACATCACATCTACGGTCTGGGAATCCCCGGCCACGACCCAGAGGGCCTCGTTGCTGTTCTGGGCGCCCTGGTCTCGGCCTCAGCCGGGGCCACCATCGGCCACCTGCTGTCTCTCCGTACGCACACCGGCCAGACGACCGGTAAGGGAGCGCGTGCTGCGGTGTTCCCCGTGGTCACGTTCGCTGCTGCCCTCTTGATCGTCGCCGAGCTGGCGGTGATCGTTCCGGAGTGGATATGGGGAGTGGACATACCCATGATGAAGCGCCTGTGGACGCCTCCCTTCGCGCTGCGGATTGCAGCCGCGACGTCGCTGGCGCTCTTGGCTGGACACCTCCTTCTGGACCGCAGGACCGTCGGTGCCCCGCTCAGAACGCTTTCTTTCCCGCTGCTTTCTTTGGGAAGGAACAGTCTCCTCGTCTATTTCGGCTCTCATGTCCTGACGAGCCAGTTGAACCGGCCGCTCGCTTCTGGCTCAACCATTTCGACGAAGGCCGAGGATCTGATCACAGCTCTGCCGGGGTTCCCGAATCCCCAAGTGACCTGGACGGCACTGATACTTCTGTTTTGGATTTCGCTCGCATGTGTCTTGCACCGGTTCAAGATCTATCTGCGACCCTGAAGAACCACCAGCCCATGAGCGTCTACTCCGTGTACCGGGTAGTTGGTGGCTTCGGCTCTTCCTTGTCGCGGTGAGAACGGTAGGCGTGCTGACCGAAGATGACTGCGCCGAAGAGTGGCCAGAAGTACAGGGCCAGACTCGGCTCGAAGAGGCGCCACACCAGACCGAAGACGATGCCGACCACAAGTCCGATCAGTGTCCAGGCGAGGATCTTCATATCGCCTACCAACCCCTGCCTGCGTGGCGAAGCACGAGCTCAGCCTCGGCAGTCACGAAGGGGTTGGAACGGCGGTGGCCCGCCGGCCCCCAGTCGGCGAAGGTCCCGCGGCTGATCAGCCGGGGCGAGGTCACGGCCGTGCGAAGCTCGACGGGGAAGCCCCCGTCTGCGAGCCGCTTGCCCTCAAGAAGGTCGAGCGCGTCGGAACAGCGGGGATCACTGACCTTGCCGATCTCCGTCATCACGACGAGCGGTAGTAGTAGGTCGTAGAAACGCACCGGGTACTGGATGAGCAGCGGATCGCCACCCCAGTCCGGACGGATCGGCATGCCATCGCGCCGCCGCCACAGCAGCCGCCGGGACAGCAGGAGCTCGGCTGCACGATCCCGGCTGACCTCGGCCTGGGCTGCAAGGTCCCTGCCTGTGGTGACGTAGAGCGCGAGACCGCGCAACGGCAGGAGGGTCTCCTGAAAGGACGACGTCAGGGCTTGTGGCCGTTTGTCGCAGTTCCATCCACCGTCGGGCCACTGCCAGGTCACCAGACTGGACACCAGTTCTTCTGTCCGTTCGTCAGCGAGCCCGAGCTTCAAGGAGTACCAGACTGCGACCCCCTCCTGGGACGCGCATCGGCGGACACGGTCGGCCTGTCCGGGAAGAATCGCCGTGCTCGGCGGGCGAAGGTGCTGCGGTGAGAGGAGCCACCTGTGGACCTGCTCGAGCAAGGGTCTCAGCGACTCGTCCCCGGGCGGGTACCCAAGCTGGGCCAGGCTATGGAGCGTCCAGTGCGGACCTTGCCACTTCTTGTACGGATGGGTGGCAATCGTGCCGTCCGCCTGTCGATGGTTCAGCAGTGCTGCGGCCATGGCCTGCCGGTCGAAAGCGCCGGCGGACCCGCCCGCCGGGCTGGTCGACCCAGCCGCGAATACCTCTTCGGTGTCCACTCACCCAGTACACCCCACGACCTGTCGGTCGTCACCCCGAGGATGTCGCTACAACGGGCCTGCGAGCTGGCGACAGAGCTGGAGCAGGCCGACGGCGAGTATCGCCGAAGTTGCGGAACCCGCCACCGAGGCCTGGAGTCAAGGAGATGCATGTTCGCATCCCGTCATCCCGACCGGGACAGACGCCGGTCATCATCCCGTGATGTTGAAGCTGTTGCTGACAGCGGCGGAGAGTCCAGTTGCGTTTGCCGTCAGCGTGTAGGTGGCAGCCGTGTTGATCCTGCAGCCGGCGAAAGCGACTACACCTGAGGAGGCGCTCTTCGTGTTCTGCGTGCAGGTGAGCGTGCCCCCGCCGGAAGTGATGCTCAGGGTGACCGAAGCATTACTGGACGTCACCGTATTGCCGCCGGCGTCCTGAACAGCCACCACGGGCTGCGAGGCGAAGACCGCGTTGATCAGGGTGTCTGTCGGTGAGGTGGTGAAGAAGAGCTTGGTGGCCGATCCTGTGCTGATGGTGAAGCTGCCACTGACGGCGTTGGTGAGGCCGCTGGAGGCTGCAGTCAGGGTGTAGGTCCCGGTCTTGTCGATGCTGCATCCGGAGAAGGTGGCCAGGCCCGAGGAGGCCGGCTTGGGGTTATTCGCGCAGGTGAGGGTTGCCCCCCTGCGGATGTGAGGCTCAGGGTGACCGAGGCAATACTGGACGTCATCGTGTTGCCTCCGGCGTCCTGGACGGTCACCACAGGCTGCGTCGCAACGGCAGTGTTGGCGACGGGGGAGCTCGAGGGGTTCGTCGTGAAGGCGAGCTTGGCTGCCGATCCCACGGTGATGGTGAAACTGGCACTGGTAGCGGCGATGAGTGAACCAGATGCCGCGGTCAATGTGTAGGTCCCCGCCGGGTTGATCTTTCACCCGGCAAAGGTGGCCACACCCGCGACGGCATTGACGGGGTTCGCCGTGCAGGTGAGCGTGGCACCCGCGGGATTTGTGATGCTGAGGGTAACCGGCGCAGTACTGCCGGTCACCGTGTTCCCGCCGGCATCCTGAACGGTCACCACGGGCTGCGTGCCGAAAGCGACCCCACCGGTAGAACCTGAGGGGCTCGCCGTGAAGGCGAGGGTGTTGGCCGGTCCTGCGCTGATGGTGAAACTGGTACTGACTGCGCTGGTGAGCCGCTCGAGACGGCGGTCAGCGTGTAGGTCCCGGTCTTGTTGATCCTGCAGCCGGCAAAGGTGGCCACACCCGATACCGCGTTGATGGGGTTCGCGTTGCAGGTAAGGGTGGCCCCTGCCGGAGTCGTGATACTCAAGGAAACCGGAGCACTGCTGGTGCTCACGGTGTAGCCACCGGCATCCTGAACCTTCACCACGGATTGGGTGCCGAAGGGGACGCCGCCGGTGGAACCAGAGGGGTTTGTGGTGGAGGCGAGCTTGGTGGCCGATCCTTCCTAGCAGACGTGAGGAATCCGACCTGGAGGCTGATGCCACAACGCGGGCGATCGGCCCGGGTTCGCGGCGACCGCAGCAGACAGCGGCCGCAGTGCCTCCACCGCCTAGGCTGTGAGGCGTGAGGGAACAGGTGGACAAGAGCAGCCAATGGAGTCAACCGGTCAGTGACCGGGTCCTGACGCCGCCCAATGTCCTGTCCATGTTGCGGCTGGCCTGCGTCCCCCTCTTCCTCTGGCTGATACTGACCCAC
The DNA here is from genome assembly GCA_035655615.1 of Dermatophilaceae bacterium. Lineage (GTDB taxonomy): Bacteria > Actinomycetota > Actinomycetes > Actinomycetales > Dermatophilaceae > UBA4719. The sequence continues at coordinate 19,255 of DASRUA010000009.1, read as the reverse complement.
CAGGACAACTGGGCTCTGGTGGTCCTGACGCTCTCGGGCGTGAGCGACTATCTCGACGGCAAGATCGCCCGTCACTTCCACCTGGTATCGCGCGTCGGCCAGCTTCTCGACCCCCTGGCTGACCGGCTGTACATCCTGTCAACCCTGCTCGGCCTGGCTTGGCGCGAGATCATCCCCTGGTGGCTGGTCGCGATTCTGGTGAGCCGCGAGGTCTTCGGAACGACACTGTTAATGGTCGTCCGCCACTACGGATACCGTGCGTTGCCAGTGCACTTCATCGGCAAAGCTGCCACGTTCGACCTTCTTTTCGCCTTTCCGTTGATTCTCCTCGGACAGGGCGACAGCATGCTGGCCGCAGTCGCCCTACCGTGCGGTTGGGCGTTTGCCTGGTGGGGCACCGTCCTCTATTGGGTTGCCGGGGTCATGTATGCCGTACAGACCCGGGATGTCGTTCGCGTTGCCAGGGCGGCCGACAGATGAGCACAGGGCAGGAGGGTCGGCGAAACGATTCGATGACGCTGATCACCGAGATGATGGAGCGCCCGCTGGACCCCAGCTACGCAGCCGCAGCCGAGCGCCGAAAGCAGGAGGGCCTGCCTGCCGCCACCGGGATCCGCAGCCCCATGCTGATCATCGTGGCCGTTCTGATCGGGGCACTGCTGGGGGCGTCTGCACTGGCCCTGCGTGCTCCGACGACGGCTGCCAGCAAGATCAAGCAGGACCTTGTCAGCCAGATCGAGAACAGGCGTGCACACGCTGATGCCCAGACCCGCCTCATCGACAAGTTACGCAGCCAGATCAACACGGCGCAGGCTGCGGCTTTGAGCCAGCAGAGTCAGACCGGGCTCACCACCAGGCTCTCAAAGCTCGAGCTCGCGGCCGGGACCGTGCCCGCCGCCGGCCCAGGGCTGGTGCTCACCGTCGACGACGCCCCGGCGAAGGCCGAACCCGTCGCGCCCGACGCCGACCCGCGAACCGCCACCGGGCCCGATCAGGGGAAGGTGACCGCGAAAGATCTGCAGATCATCGTCAACGGTCTGTGGGACGCCGGCGCAGAGGCGATCTCGATCAACGGTCACAGACTCACAACTCGATCCGCCATCCGCTCTGCCGGCGCCGCGATCCTGGTGGACTATCGCCCGCTGACTCGCCCCTACGTCATCACCGCGATCGGTGACCCGGGCAGCCTGATGGTGCAGTTCGCTGACAACAACGGCGGCAGCTACCTGCAGTCGCTCATGAACAACTACCAGATCCGAAGCGACGTCCAGAACCGCACATCAGTCATCGTGCCAGGGGAGCCAACCCTGTCCGTGCAGAAGGCCCAGCCCGTCGAGTCGGCAGTCACCAGACCGGCAGTCACAAGTCCGGCAGCCACAGGACGGACCGCGACCCCTGAGGGCTCGGCCACCACGACAAGACCCTCGCAATCGAATGCCCCTCGAACGACGGAGACCTCACCGTGATTCCCGCCCTAGGACTCCTCATCGGTCTGGCCGCAGGCATCTTCCTGCACCCCACCGTGCCACTGGCTCTGCAGCCCTACCTGCCCATCGCCGTGATCGCAGCCCTCGACGCTGTCTTCGGCGGTGTGCGCGCTGTCCTGGACGGCATCTTCAACGACAAGGTGTTCGTCGTCTCGTTCCTGTCAAACGTGGTCGTGGCCGCCTTCATCGTCTTCCTCGGGGACCAGCTCGGGGTGGGCTCACAGCTGTCAACCGGCGTCGTCGTCGTCCTCGGTATCAGGATATTCTCGAACGTAGCCTCCATCCGCCGACACGTCTTCCGAGCATGAGCAATCCAGCCAACTCACCACCTTCCTCGTCAGCCCGCAAGCGGCTGATGTTGATGATGCGCCCGCGAGCCACCAAGGCCAACGCGTTGGCGGCACTGCTGGCCCTCCTTCTGGGCTTCGCGGTGGCAACCCAGATCCGTCAGAACCAGTCGCAGGGCCTGGAGTCGCTTCGTCAGAGCGACCTCCTCAACATTCTCGACGACACGACCCTGAAGTCCTCACGACTGGACCAGAACGTGCGCGAGCTCCAGACCACCCGCGACCAGCTGGTCAGCGGCACCACCAGTGGCGCCGCTGCGGTCACTGCGGCGCAGGAGCGACTCGACGTGTTGGGGATCCTGGCTGGGACCGCCCGCGCACACGGCCCAGGCATACGGATGACGATCACGGACCCCGGCGGCAAAGTGACCTACCCGGTGCTACTGGACGCCATCCAGGAGCTGCGGGACGCGGGAGCCGAGGCCATCCAGGTCAACAACGTACGGATTGTTGCCAGCTCGCACTTCGGCCCGAGAGCATCCGGAATCGAGGTTGATGGCAGGAGTATCAACCAGCCCTACACGATTGCTGCGATTGGCGACCCAGCAACAATGTCCTCGGCGATGGAGATCCCCGGTGGTCTGGCAGAGAACGTCCGACAGCTGGGTGCGACCATCATCATCGCCCAGGAAAAGGAACTGACAGTGGGCGCGTTGCACCCGTTGACTGAGCCTCGATACGCTCGCCCCGTGCCGCCGTCAGCGGCCACGACGCCGTAGCCGAAGTTGTGCTTGATTGTTACCGAGCAACTTTTGAGTGACTGTGTTTGAGTGACTGTGTTCTTGCCCGTAGTCCACACCAAAGAGGTTCACCTTTCTAACCAAGGAGCAGCATGAGCGAGCTCGAGTACCCACAGGACCTGCGTTACACCGCCGAGCACGAGTGGGTGCGCGTCGGGTCTGACGGGGTGGCTCGCGTCGGCATCACCGCCTTCGCGCAGGATGCTCTCGGCGACGTCGTCTACGTGAGCCTGCCCGCCGTGGGTGACTCCATGGTCGCCGGCGACTCCTGCGGCGAGGTCGAGTCGACCAAGTCCGTCAGTGACCTTTATGCACCGGTCTCGGGCGAGGTCGTGGCCGTCAACCCGACGCTGGACACAGCTCCCGAGCTGGTCAACACAGATCCCTACGGTCAGGGATGGATGTACGACGTGAAGCTGACCGAAGCAGATGCAGCGGAGTCTCTCCTGGATCTCGCGGCGTACCGCGCACTTCTGGGCTGACCAACACTGGCCTGGCCAACACCGGGCTGACCAAAACTGGGCTGACCAACTTCTCCACCACGGAAGCAGGCGCAAAAGTCATGACGGACAACGGGCCCGAGCAGGAACCCGAGCAGGAGCAGGGGCGAAGGAACGACCCCACCACCATGCGCCTGCCCGGCATCGGCGTTCCGGCCGAGCCGTTGACCGAAGCCGACGCCGAAGCCGACGCCACTTTATCGGCACAGGACCAGGCAACGGTTGACGCTCTGCGGCACGGTACGGCCTTGCTGGTGGTCCTTCGCGGGCCGAACAGCGGTGCACGATTCCTGCTCGACGCGGACGAGGTGAGCGCGGGGCGTCACCCCAACAGCGACATCTTCCTCGACGACGTCACGGTGTCCCGCAAGCATGCGACCTTCCGCCGGGAGGAAGGCGTCTTCCTGGTGCGTGACGTCGGCTCGCTGAACGGCACCTACCTCAACCGGGAGCGGATCGACGAGGCGGCCCTGAAGACTCGCGACGAGGTCCAGATCGGCAAGTTCCGGCTGGTGTTCTATGCCGGTGTCGCCCAGTAACCCGCCGCGCGTGAGCCCGACAGCCACCCCTGGCCCGTTGACGATCGGGGGGGTGCTCGCCACGCTTGCACCGGACTTCCCGGACATCAGCATCTCCAAGATCCGGTTCCTGGAGGCTGAAGGGCTCCTCACGCCCGAGCGCACGGAGTCCCGTTATCGCACGTTCTCGCCTGACGATCTTGAACGACTTCGCTACATCCTGACGGCTCAGCGTGATCGCTTCTGGCCGCTCAAGGTCATCAGAGAGGCCTTGGACAAGCTCGACCGCGGGCTCGAGCCGGCAACAGGCGACGGGGCATCATCGCGTCCCCAGGTCCCGGTTGGAGTCGGCGACCCCGATCTGCCCACCGCCTCCGACCTGGGCCGCCGCGGTGACCTCCGACTGACCGACGTCGAGCTGCGTGAAGCAGCCGGCCTGGACCAGCCCACCTTCGAGGCCCTGTCGACGTACGGCTTGCTGCGTCCTGACTCCGGCGGGCACTACGGCGACGCGGCCCTCGCCGTGGCGCGCGCCGCCGGTGCCCTGGCGGCTTACGGCATCGAACCCCGCCACCTGCGCCCGTTCCGCACCGCAGCCGACCGCGAGATCGGTCTGGTTCAGCAGGTCGTTTCCCCCATCCGTGGGCGAGGCCGGGGGACGAACGGCAAGATCAGCCGCGATCCGACCCCCCAGATCCTCGCTGAGTGCATCGCTTTGCACACCGCTCTGGTGAAGACGGGTCTAGCCGCCGACTAAGCGAGTACCGTTGTCTGGGTGAGAGAACTGGACGTCCTGGGCGTTCGCGTCGAGATGCCGACCAACCAACCAATCGTCCTGCTGCGCGAACGGGGCGGTGAACGCTACCTGCCCATCTGGATCGGTGCAGCCGAAGCCACGGCGATTGCCTACGCCCAACAGGGAGTTGTGCCGCCGCGCCCGATGACCCACGACCTGCTCAAGAACGTGATCGAGGAGCTCGGACATGAGCTGGTCGAGGTCCGGATCGTCGCACTCAAGGACAGCATCTTCCATGCCATCCTGGTCTTCGACGGGGCCGTCGAGGTCAGTGCCCGGTCCTCCGATGCCATTGCCCTGGCACTTCGCACCGGCACCTCGATCCTGGTTGAGGACAGCCTCCTGGACGAAGCAGGCGTGGCGATCGCAGCCGAAGAGGACGACGAGGTCGAACGTTTCCGTGAGTTCCTGGATCACGTGTCCGCCGAGGACTTCGACAACCCCGGCGATCCCGGCCAGACCGAGACGTGGCCCCCGGAACAAGAGTGACTCTCTAGTGAACGTTGAGGGTTTCACTCACGGCGATGCGACACGCCAGTTGCCATGCGTGGTGATTGACGCTCGCCCGCCGTCCGCCGTACCGTCAGATTAAATAACGAGGCTGTAGTTCGCAAGGAGGCAAGCGTGTACTCCACCGGAGAAGCGCGGCATGACCCCGGTTCTGCGCCGGTCGCGGCACAGGGTCTGTTGTTCACCGACGACCTTCCTGAACTGCGTGAGGACACCGGCTACCGCGGTCCCACCGCCTGCAGGGCGGCGGGCATCACCTACCGACAGCTGGACTACTGGGCACGCACCGGTCTGGTCGAACCCTCGGTTCGCAGCGCCACCGGCTCCGGGACCCAGCGTCTCTACGGCTTTCGCGACATCCTGGTCCTCAAGGTGGTCAAGCGGCTGCTGGACAGCGGGGTCTCCCTGCAGCAGATTCGCGTCGCCGTCAGCCATCTTCGTGAGCGGGGTGTCGAGGACCTCTCCCGAATCACCCTGATGAGCGATGGCGCCAGCGTCTACCAATGCACCTCGCCGGAGGAGATCATCGACCTGGTGCAGGGCGGTCAGGGCGTCTTTGGCATTGCCGTTGGCCACGTCTGGCGCGAGGTCGAGGGCGTGCTTTCCTCACTTCCCAGCGAGCGCACCGAGGATGAGGCTCACGCCACGCATCCTGGCGACGAGCTCACCACTCGCAGGCAGGCACGCAAGATCAGCTGAGCCCCACCTCGGCCGTGTCTCCCCTTCGGCGCCGGACATCGCGGCGAATGGGAGACAGCGCCGGTGTTATATTGACCACGCTGATTACCCCCTGCGGGAGAGTCCCCGTGCCGTGCAATCTCCCTGTGGGAGCGCATGGTGATGGGGCGCCGAAGGGGCAAACCTCCCCGGAACCTCTCAGGCGCCAGGACCGCAACGGGCAGGCAACTTGAAGCCACCTTCGGGCGACAGGTGGGGAGGCAATGACCGCTCGGCACATGCGTGCCGCCCGCGTGAGGAGCCTCAGGTGACCATCGATTCCACCACTGCCGTCGAGCCGGACTTCATTTCCCGGCACATCGGCCCCGATCACGACGATGTCGCGGCAATGCTCAAGGTTGTCGGCCAGCCCAGCCTCGAAGCGATGCTCGACACGGCCATGCCGGGAGTCATCCGCAACGAGCGCGCTCTTCGTCTTGACGCAGCACCCACCGAGGATGCTGTCATCGCCGAGCTGCGGGCCCTGGCTGCTCGCAACACCGTCCTGACCCAGATGATCGGCCTGGGTTACTACGGCACCATCACCCCGCCCGTGATCAGGCGCAACGTGTTCGAGAGCCCAGCCTGGTACACGGCCTACACGCCGTACCAGCCCGAGATCTCCCAGGGCCGGCTCGAGGCTTTGCTCACCTTCCAGACTGTCATCGTCGACCTCACCGGTCTGAAGATCGCCAGTGCCTCGCTACTGGATGAGAGCACCGCAGCCGCCGAGGCCATGACCGTGATGCGCAGGGCGAGCAAGGCCGCCAATGACGCCGTGCTGGTTCTTGACCAACAACTGTTTCCCCAGTCGATCGCCGTCATCCAGACCCGCGCCAAGCCTCAGGGTCTGTCTGTCGTAGTCGCCGACCTGAGCAACGTGAACACGGCAGGACAACTGACCGCGGCGGCCGGCGGCAAGGCCGTCTTCGGCGTCATCGTGCAGTACCCCGGCGCCGATGGTGAGCTGCGTGACTGGTCGGCTCTGACCGCCGCCGCACACGAGGCCGGCGCAATGGTCACCGCCGCAGCCGACCTGCTCGCCCTGACCCTGGCCACGCCTCCGGGGGAGTGGGGCGCCGACGTCGCGGTCGGAAGCAGCCAGCGCTTGGGTGTGCCCATGGGCTTTGGGGGTCCGCACGCAGGCTTCATGTCGGTTCGGGCCGGCCTCGAGCGCACGATGCCGGGCCGGCTCGTTGGAGTCAGCGTCGACGCTGACGGCCACCCGGCTTACCGCTTGGCCCTGCAGACCCGTGAGCAACACATCCGCCGCGAGAAGGCCACCTCCAACATCTGCACCGCCCAGGTGCTGCTGGCCGTGATGGCATCCATGTATGCCGTGTACCACGGACCTGCAGGCCTGGCGCGGATCGCCCGCCGGGTTCACGCTCATGCGACAGCACTGGCCGACGCTCTGCGCACGGGCGGGTTCCAGGTCGAGACTGAGCACTTCTTCGACACCATCACGGTCCGGGTCCAGGGCCGGGCCGGCGAAGTCGTCGCCGAGGCCGCCGCTCGCGGGGTGAACATCTGGCAGGTCGACGCCGACCGCGTCTCGATCAGCACCGACGAGACGACGGATATCCGGAACCTGTCAGCCGTGTTGGCCGCATTCGGTGTGCCGGAGCTGTCGGCCCTGGGTGCTGTCGAGAGTCCCGCTGTCACATGGCCGCCGGTGCTGATCCGTGAGTCGGGCTACCTCACCCACGAGGTGTTCCACAGCCATCACAGCGAGACGGCGATGTTGCGCTACCTTCGCAAGCTCTCCGATCGGGACTACGCCCTCGACCGGGGCATGATCCCGCTCGGATCCTGCACGATGAAGCTGAACGCGACCACCGAGATGGAGCCGGCTTCGTGGCCGGAGTTCTCATCGCTACACCCCTTTGCCCCGACGTCCCAGACCGAAGGAATCCGCCTGGTCATCAAAGATCTCGAGGCGTGGCTCTGCGAGATCACGGGCTACGACGCCGTCACACTCCAGCCCAACGCCGGCTCGCAGGGTGAGCTGACCGGGCTGCTGGCCATCCGCGCCTATCACGAGGCTCACGGCGAGTCGGCCCGCAACATCTGCCTGATCCCGGCTTCGGCGCACGGCACGAACGCCGCGAGCGCGGCCATGGCCGGCCTCAAGGTCGTCGTGATCAAGACTGCCGGAACCGGCGAGATCGACCTGGAAGACCTTCGGGCCAAGGTCGCGACGCACCGGGAGCACCTCGCCGCGATCATGGTGACCTACCCCTCGACGCATGGCGTCTTCGAGGACACCATCACCGAGCTGTGCGAGCTCGTCCACGACGCCGGCGGTCAGGTCTACATCGACGGAGCCAACCTCAACGCGTTGATCGGCCTCGCGCAACCGGGCAAGTTCGGCGGCGACGTGTCGCACCTGAACCTGCACAAGACGTTCGCCATCCCACACGGTGGCGGCGGTCCCGGGGTCGGTCCGGTGGCTGTGCGCAGCCACCTCGCGCCATATCTTCCGAACCACCCGCTGGCCCCTGAAGCCGGCCCCAACACGGGTGTCGGCCCCGTCTCGGGCGCTCCCTATGGTTCGGCCAGCATCCTGCCAATCTCATGGGCCTACGTCCGGCTCATGGGCGGCGCCGGACTGACCCGGGCCACGCAGGTCGCCATCTTGTCGGCCAACTACATCGCCGCCCGCCTGCGTGAGCACTACCCGGTGCTCTACTCAGGGAACGAGGGGATCGTGGCCCACGAGTGCATCCTTGACCTGCGCGGCATCACTCACGACACGGGAGTGTCTGTCGACGATGTCGCCAAGCGCCTCATCGACTACGGCTTCCACTCGCCGACCATGTCCTTCCCTGTTGCCGGCACCCTCATGGTGGAACCGACCGAGAGCGAGGATCTCATCGAGCTCGACCGCTTCTGCGACGCCATGATCGCGATCCGGGGCGAGATCGAGCAGGTTGCCCGCGGCGAGGTCTCAGCCGCGGACAGCGTTCTGCACCATGCACCGCACACCGCGGCCTGCCTGGTCGAGGCGTGGGACCACCCGTACGATCGCAAGCTGGCGGCCTTCCCTGTCGGCGTGGACAAGCTCTCGAAGTACTGGCCACCCGTGCGTCGTCTCAACGAGTCGTTCGGCGACCGCAACCTCGTCTGCTCCTGCCCACCGCCAGAGGCGTTCGAGGACTAAGCCAGCCAGAGGCAGGTTCACGCCGCCGGACTGTCGCGGTCTTCCGTCTGGATGCGTGAACCTGCCTGCTGCTTGAGGACATGTAGCTGGTGAGGAATGCGGGTTCGCAGCTCGGTGACGTGGCTGACGATGCCGACGGCCCTTCCGCCCTCCCGCAAGGTGTCGAGGACGGCCATCACCTGTTCGAGGCTTTCCTCATCGAGCGAGCCGAAACCCTCATCGACGAACAGCGTCTGCAGGTCGAACCCACCGGCCTCTGCCCGCACGGCGTCGCCCATTCCCAGGGCCAACGCGAGAGAAGCCATGAACGACTCACCTCCCGAGAGAGAGGACGTCTCGCGCGTCTGCCCGGTCCAGGCATCCCTGACCAGCAGGCCAAGACCGCTGCGAGCACCCTTTGCGGCACGAGCGTCGCTGTACTCCATGGTGTAGCGGCCGTCACTCATGGTCGTCAGGCGTTCATTGGCCAGGGTCACGATCTCGGCCAGGCGAGCGGCCAGGACGTATGAGGACAGGCGCATCCGTAGTGCGTTGTCGGCACTGTTGCCGGAGATGCATTCGGCCAGCTCATGGACCAGCTGGGCTTCCTCCTGTGCCGGCCCAAGATCAGCCAGCGCCTGATGGACAGTTCGGGAGAGAGCAGCGAGCTCTCGCTGGGCCTGTTCTGACAGCGTGTGCCGGCGGCCGGCCTCGGTCAGCGACGCTGCAGCCAACGCATGCGCACTAGTCAACGCGTCCACATCAGGAGTCGGCAGCTTGAGGGCAGCCGTCACATCAGCCTGTGCCAACAGCGCCGTTGCCTGCGCCCGTTGCTGCTCAGCGGTTCGCAAGAACGCCGTGAGCTCGGCTGCCTTCTCAGGCGACAACGCGGCAGCCTGAGCGTGTTCCAGGCTCTCAAGACTGTTGGCCTGCAGAGCCGTTGACAGTCTGAGGACGGCGCCACGAGCGTTGGTCCTCTGGGTGGCCAGCTCATGGAGCCCGGCGGCAAGCAGGCGAAGGTGATCCAGGGTCCTGCGGTGCCGGGCGATGACGTCGGCGACTTCGGCAAGCTCGCCGGCGCAGCAGGGGCAAGCCTCGCCATGCTTTGCGAGCAGCTTCGTAACTTCGGCGCGAGCCGTCTGGGACTGCACACGGGACGAAGCTGCCAGCGCCAGCGACGACGCCTTTGAGGCGACCGCTCCCTCAACGAGTCCACGCAGCCGCTCCACATCCTGGGCGAGTGCCGCCATCTGAACTTGCGCCGCAGGCAGTGCCGACGCCGCCGCCTGAGCACCAGCCATGAGGTCGGCGCCAGCGGACAGGGCACCAAGAACACCTGCCGTCGCCGTCATCGGGCCTTCTGCAGCCTCGCCAGCCTGTGCCCCACCAGCCTGTGCCCCTCCAGACTGTGCCTCAAGCTCCACGGCCCGGGCGTCCCGGCTTGCCCGCTCAGCCGCGAACGTCGACCTGACCAGGCTCAGAGCCTCGGTGGCACGGGTCTGGTCGGCCTCGGCCGAATCGATATCCGCCTGACTGATGAAGTCGGTTGTCATCGCCGGCGTGGGGTGGACACAGGAACCGCAGACCGGGCAGGGGTCACCGGCGCTGAGTCCGTCGGCGAGCTCGGCTGCCAGCCCAGACAGCCTTCGCTCACGCAGGCCCACGAGCCGCTCCCGCCTATCCAGCAGCAGTCTCTCCGCTGAATCAGCCTGACGCTGAAGCACTTCGAGGTTGCCCGCCGAGCGCTCCTGGTCATCGAGGAGCTGGCGGACCCTGGCAAGGCTCTTCTGACGCGCTTCGAGGGCTGGAATCTCTGCCAGCGCAGCTCGACCCTCGTCTCGCGACTTCTCGGCGGCAGCCCGACGCATTTCGGCCTCGGAGCGCTGGAGAGCGAGGGCGGCCGACTCCTCACCGGCGACCACCGCGGCCTGACTGCGCCGAGCTGATTCCCCTGCCAGTCTGTGTGCCTGGCTGTCTTGGGCCAAGACCTGCTGCAACGCGTCGCTCTGACCTGCCACCTGGTCGATTAGTGAAGTCACCGACCCGTCATCAGCGTCAGGTTCACCAACGTCGTTCTCGACAAGAAGCGCGAGCGGCTCGCGCAGGCGCGCGACCTGCCCCTGCGCAGCATCTCGGGCGATGTTGGCACTGTGGACTGCCGCCACGAAACCGCTGACGGCGACGGCGCGCTCAGAGAGCTCAACGCGGCGCATGGCGTCCTGATAGACCGCTCGTTGCTCATCCAGGGCGCCGAGGCGAGCTCGGGCGTCGGCCGCCGTCTCCTGATGCCGCAGGACCGCGCTGCCCTGGTGGACTGCACGCTCCGTCCGGACGACCGCGGAGCGGGCGACTTCGACACCGGCCAAGGCAGCGCTGGCGCGAACGCCGACCGCGGCCACCATCGCGGCCAGTTCGGTGCCGACATCGGGGTGTAGCAACACGCACCAATCCGGAGCGACGAGGTCGTCACCTTGGTCCAGACGCGCAATCACGTCGTCAACCCGCAACAGACCGGTCGAGAGGGTGTCGCGGGCGGTGCCAACGGCGGTGGCCGTCTGACGACGGCGCTCCGCGAGCCAAGCCTCTACATCGGTGAACCGCTGGGTGTCGAACAGCTTCTCCAAAACCGAACGACGCTCCTCGGGACTGGCTCGCAAGAAGGCTGCGAAGTCACCTTGCGGGAGAAGTACCACCTTGATGAACTGCTCCAGGCCCATGCCCAGAGTGTCTCTGAGAACCAGCGCAACCTCGTCGTTGCGGGTCCCGCGGTTCACCCAGCCGGCGTCGACCAGCTCATCCAGGACCACCCTCGCCGGGACTGTGGTCTGACCGATTCCGCGCTTCTTGGGTCGGGAGAACTCGGGAGACCGACAGACGCGCAGACGGCGCCCGGCAGCCGTGAACTCCAGGGTCACCTCAGGGACGACGCCCTCGGCGGCGTGGTCGCTGCGCAGGCCGGCCCGCGCGCCGACTGCGCGTGGGCCGGGGACGGCGGCATACAGGGCGAAACAGATAGCGTCCAGGATGCTCGTCTTGCCAGCGCCGGTGGGGCCGTGAATGAGGAACAGACCGGAGGACGCGAGCGCGTCGAGATCAACTTCCTCTGAGCCGGCGAAAGGACCGAAAGCCGTGATCGCCAAACGGTGTAGCCTCACGCGGCACTTCCCGAGCCGGCTGTGACGGTGGCGCGTCCCTCGTTGTCGCGATCAGCACGGGCCACTCGGGAGCGCTCCACCGCGGTCGCGAGCAGAGCACGCTCCTGTTCTGAGGCGGCATTTCCACCGCGAACGTGGGTAAGGAAGTCACAGCACAGGTCCAGATCGCCCCGCTGATGAAGAGAAGCCGCACTCGTGCGCGGAATGACCTGCGCGCCGAGGGGTTCGAACGCCAGTACCAGCGTGTCGGGAAACCGCCGTCGCAGCCGCTCCATCGCGCCCATCGGCCTCACCGTGTCGGTCAGGGTGATCTGGCAGTAGGCCGTCTCGGCGTCGTGGTGTCGGGGATCGCGAAGGAGGTCCTCGAGGTCGCCCCGCAGAATGGCCAGGGACTTGGCGACAGGCGCCGCGATGGTCTGGGTGATCAGGGTGCCTGCCGAGACATCGACCAGGACCGAACCCTTGCGGTGGTCGGCCTCACTGAACGACAGGGCAATCGGCGAGCCCGAGTAGCGGACGGTCTCGGAGATGCGCTGTGGTCCGTGAAGGTGACCCAGTGCGACGTATTCCGCCTGCGCGAAGACGTCCGGGTGGACCGCGCAGACCCCACCGACGCTGATGTCCCGCTCGGACGCGCTGGTGGCCCCGCCGGTGACGAACGCATGAGCCATCACCACTGCGCAGCCCGGTCGGGTCAGTGCCTGAGTTCGAATCCGATCCATCGCCGCCATCAGCACCGCGGCATGGGTGCGTTCCGGCGCGCCCAACTCGTCTGCAGCCACAGACGGCTCGAGGTAGGGCAACGGATAGATGTCAGCGTCCTTGATCACCACCGGGGTCCCCACCGAGTCCAGGCCGGTCCGGATGTGAAGTCCTGCCCGGGCGAGGAGGTCTGAGGCGAAGCCGAGACGGATCGCCGAGTCGTGGTTGCCGCTGGACATGACGACGACGGCGCCCGCGTCGATGAGCCGGGTGACAGCGTCGGAGAGCAGATCCACGGTGTCGGGAGCGGGCAGTGCCCGGTCATAGACGTCGCCCGAAACGAGCACCGCGTCGACGCCTTCGGATCTGACCACCCCGACCAGGTGGTCCAGATAGGAGGCTTGGGCGTCGAGCAGCCCCACCCGGTGGAAAGACCGTCCCAGGTGCCAGTCGGAGGTATGTATGAAGCGCACCTCCGAAGGCTATGGCCGACCACCGACAGGACCGTCAATGAAATGGCGGTGAGCGCTCTGGCAAGGTAGGGGAATGCCCTTGGACTCACATCGAACGGTCACTATCACCCGAACCTCGGCCGGCCGCTATGCGGCGGTCAACGATCGAGGCGGCACCCTCGAGTTCGGTTCGGGAGACGGCGCCGGCTTCACGCCGGTCGAGCTGCTCCTCGCCGCCATCGGCGGATGCTCCGCAGTCGACGTCGACGTCTTCACGACCCGCCGGGCCGAGCCGGAGTCGTTCGTGGTGGAAGTCTCCGGGGACAAGGTGCGCGACGAGGGCGGCAACCGGATGGAGCACCTATCGGTGACCTTCGGGCTGACGTTCCCCGATGGTCAGGGCGGGGACGCGGCGCGGGCGCTCCTGCCCGAGGCGGTGCAGCGGTCTCACGACCGGCTCTGCACCGTGAGCCGCACCGTAGAGCTCGGCACTCCTGTCGAAACGCGAATCGAGCCCTGACCCGTCATGCTGCCCAACAACCGGTTGCTCAACTACCGCATCCTGAACGTCTTCACCGATGGTGACAACCCGTTCTCCGGCAACCCTCTGTGCGTCTTCGAGGACGCCACTGATCTGTCCGACAGGGAGATGCAGGACCTCGCCCGTCAGCTCAACCTCTCGGAGACGACTTTCATCACCACAGGGCAGACGGATGTCACAGCGAACGTCCGCATCTTCACGCCCAACTACGAGATGCCCTTCGCCGGGCACCCGACGCTGGGCACGGCATACGTCGTGCGTGAGCTGTCAAGCGCCGCCGACGCCTTCCTCCTTCGTATGCCGGCCGGGGACATTCCGGTGCGGGTTGCGGACGACGTGTGGACGCTGCAGGCGATCGCGCCGATGTCCTACCCGGTCGACGTGCCGCGAGCGGATCTGACCGCGATGATCGGGCTGACAGCAGATCGCGTTGCGGCAGAACCATTGTGGGTCGACGCCGGCACTGTCCAGCTGATCCTGCCGCTACGGTCGGCCCAGGACGTCAGGGCTGCTTCCGCCGATCCCAAGCTCCTCACCAGGTTCGCCACGAGGCCCGACGGTGAGTCTCTGGTCTACCTCTGGGCGCCGACAGGTCCCGACACGATCGAGGCCCGGCTCTTCTTCACGCAGAACCACGCGGTGGTCGAGGACCCGGCAACGGGATCGGCATGCGCCAACCTCGGAGGCTGGTTTCTGGCGAACGGACAGCAGGGGATTCGTCGCCGCATACACCAGGGAAGTGCGATCCGGCGCCCGTCAGTCCTGGATCTGGCAGTGGGCGAGGACGGCACCATCCTGGTCAGTGGCACCGTGCGCGAAGTGGGCCGAGGGACGTTCACGATCTGATGCCCACCTACATCGCATTCCTGCGCGCGCTCAACGTCGGCGGGCGATTCGCCAAGATGGCCGACCTCCGAGCAGGACTGGCACCTAAGGGTTTCAATGAGGTTGAGACATACATCCAGAGCGGAAACCTACGCGTCACGTCGAGCGTGCGCTCGGTTTCCGGGGCGGAGGCCGCCCTCGAGACCGCGCTGGAGGAGCTCTGCGGGTTCAGCGTGCGAACCATTGTCAGAACACCTGAGCAGCTGGGTGAGCTGGCGTCATACGGGACCGGCCTGGTAGCTCCGCTGGGAGGAGTGCCGCGACGTTATGTCACCTTCCTCAAGGACGAACCCGATGACGGATTCACGACGATGATGAATGGCTGGGACGTCGCGGGGGAGCGCGCCCACGTCAACGGCCGTGAGGTCTACCTCTGGCTTGCGCACCCGTCGCACCAGGCGAAGCTCAGCAACGCCCGGATCGAGCGCGGGGGAGTAGTGGCGACCACCCGGGACTGGAAGGTTGTTACGGCGCTGGGCGAGATGTGGGGCGTTTGAGACAGGTGATTCAGCGATGAGTGTGCACGCCAGGCAACAGGATCAACGCCCGTACGACCTCAGGGCTGCAGGCACGACCACCTTCAATCGGCTCTATGCCCAGGCTGCGCCGCTGATCCGGCAAGGGCTGCACCAGCGTGAGAGCCCACCCGTCGAGGGAGGCAGGTGGCCGGTGAGTGTGGTGCTCCGACCGGACGACGCCGCGGCCGAGAGACTGGAGCGGGCAATGGCCGAGGTCGAGGCGTATGCCGGATCAGGACATTTCCGAACAGGCATTGCCGGCTCGGCGCATTTCACCGTGCGAGTCCTCGAGCGATATCGCGAAACCGTGGGGGAGGGCGACGAGATGGTCCGCAGGTATGCCGAGGCCCTGCGCCGCGCGGCCCGACACGTCGAGTCAATTCGGCTGGATCTGGTGGGACTCACGCTGACCCCGGGGTCGGTCATGGTCCGCGCACATCCGGTTGATGACAGCGCGGACAGGTTCATGGACGCGCTCAAGGACGAGCTCAAGGACGACGGCTGGCGTGAGGCCGGGTTCAGACGAGACATCTGGTACGCCAACATCCTCCATTTCGCGGCAGATATCGCCCGGCCCGCCGAGCTGATCAAGTGGGTGGCACAGCGACGCAACCTCGACCTGGGACACGCTGTGACCGATACCGCCGAGCTGGTGCGATTCCGCTACGAGGACGGAACCGCCGGACGGCTCATGCGTCCCGAGGTGCTGGCCAGCGCTCGCACAGGCAGGTCTGGGCAATCCAGCTCAGGACGGACGGCAGACCCACTGTGAAGGACACTGACGTCAGCTCGGACCGCCTGGATCTGGAGCCGATGGCCCTTGAGCTCATGGAGGCGCTGCTGTGCGGGGACCGAGAGACCGCTCAGCCGATGGTCGGCTACCGGATCCCACCGCACTGGCCGCAAGGCATGGAGTCGACGCTGCGATTCCGGATGACGATCGCCCGGCGACAGCCGGAGTCGTTGCCTCTGCTGTTCCGGGCGATGGTCCTGCGCGCTGACCCCGAGGTGGTGGTCGGTCGGATCGGCTTCCATGGTCCCGCTGACGACGCCGGCATGCTTGAGATCGGCTACGAGGTGTTCCCCGCGTACCGCCGACGGGGGTACGCGCGAGAAGCCGTGCTCGCCATGTTCGACTGGGCACAGCGCGACCCCGCGGTTCTCCGGTTCCGCGCGACGGTAAGCCCTGAGAATCTGCCCTCCCGCCGACTGGTCACCGGACTCGGGTTCATCGAGGTCGGCACCCAATGGGACGAGGAGGATGGCGAGGAGACCATCTTTGAACGCGACGCCGGTCAGAGCTGGGCGCGACTCCTCCCTGCTCGAGTCCGTCAGCTCGACAAGAGCCAGGACCCGGATCGCTAGGGTGAGCGACATGGAGGTACATCGCAAGGCGCTGCCGGTCGTGGCCTCCTGGACATTCGTGGCCCTGTGGACCGTGGGTTGGGCTTGGTACATGTGGCCGAGCTCCGGTCTGTCCTGGCACTTCTCCGTTGACGGCGCCAGGCTGCTTCTGCACGGCTCCGGCCTCAACCTCTTCGCCGACGCTCCGTGGTTGCAGACCGGCCCTCTCTCACTGCTGGTGGCGGCTCTGCTCAGCCCACTTCCCGCCAGCACAGCCAAGGGGATCGCCCTGGTTGCGATGACCGCTGCCGGCCCGGTGCTCATCGCTGCGCTCACGCCCTTGGTCGCCCCAGCCAGAAGGCACCGCCGGATAGTCATCGCGGCCATCGTCCTCATCCCGGCATGGACGGTTCTCTCGGTCCGGTGGGGGCACCTCGATGACGTCCTCGCCATGGTCTTCGCCATCGTGGCTCTGCGCGCAGTGTCTGCTGACCGACCCGTCCTGGCAGGAGCAGCGCTGGCCCTGGCCATCGCAGCGAAGCCGTGGGCCGTCGGGTTCCTGCCGCTGCTGCTCGTCCTGCCGTGGGGCCGGCTGCGCGCGGCAGCCGTGGCTGCCGCCGGCGTCGCACTGGCGTGGGCGCCCTTCGTGCTCGCCAACTCCCGCACGCTGGGCGCCCTGCACCCACCGGTCGGTCTATCACCCGCGTCGGGTCTACACACCCTGGGCGCCCGCGGCGTGCTTGTACCACCTTGGGGAAGGACCGCTCAGCTCATCCTCTCGCCCGCCGCGGCGACCGTGGCGGTCCTGATGAGAGGCCTGCCGGGAGTGCTGCTCGTCTCTGTCGCGGTGCGACTGGCCCTGGACCCGAAGGACAACGCGTACTACACCGGCAGCGCCGCGATGGCTGCCGTGGTCTTCGACCTGCTCGGCACCAGATGGACGATCCCGTGGACCACGCTGGCCACCGTCATCGTCTTCTGGCAGCCTTTCGTCAAAGGCTTTACGGACATTCCCCACGCGCTACAGACCACGACTGGCCTGACGCACTGGTGGTTCGCCCACCAGGAGGCGGTCGGGGCGATCCATCTGGCCTGGGCCGTCGTTGTCGTCGTCCTGGTCTTCGCATGGCCCCTTCGGCCCACAGGCACGCTGGGGTCTCGGACGCGTCCCTGAGGTGTCTCAGAGGAACCGCACAGGTGGGAAAACCATGATCGGGATGTGGACACGGATCGACGCAGGGACGTTACCGAAAAGCTGCCAGTGACCAGCGAGGACGGGTCCATCCGGTCCGTCGATCCGATGGAAGAGGAGCCACGTCACCGGCTTGGTCGCGTCGAAGTGCTCGTCGCGGTGGCGGCCTTCGCCGCGCTGTGCGTGGCGGTGTTGACGAGGTCCGTCCAGCTTCTCGAGCCGGACGACTTCGCGTACCGGGCGTCAATCATCGCGTTGACCCGGGGGCACATGAGTCTGAGCAACGCGAAATACCAGGCCCTGTTGAAAGAGCTGAGCAACGGCGGCGGACAGGGCATCGCACAGTGGGTGCACACGGCAAGCGGCACCTGATCAGTGAAAAGAACCCCGGCTACCCGTTCCTGGCCCTCCCGTTCCAGGCGCTGGGTCTGCTTCGGGTCGCTCCGCTGTTCAACGGGGCGCTGGGTTGCCTGGGCCTGTTCGCTGGCGCCCGTCGCTGGCTCGGACACTGGGGTGGCACCTGGGCCGGTCATCCTCTTCTGCAGCTCGGGCGCAGCACTGGTCTTCGCCTGGCGGGCCACGATGCCCACCTTCACCGATGCCTCGCTGATCGCGGCTGGCGCAGGCGCGCTGCTCTGGACGATGCTCGCCACGGAGCGAACGGTCCGACTTCGCACCACCAAAACAGTGATTCGGGACACCTTGCGCTAGGCCGCACGCTGGCGGTCCATGCACCCTCTGGCAGCAAACATCCCGGCAAGGTCAGTCGTGGGGGAGGTCCCATGGATGGCCTGACCGTCCCGAAAATGAACATAGATTGACATAATGTAGATTATCGGCTAAACGTTGGACCTGCGCGGATGTGAAGAGAAGGTTCATCACCCAGCGACGGGTCATCGAGTTACGTCCATTATCGAGTTGACGCCAGCCAGCCATCTGATGATATGGGCTCACGTGGGACCAATTTCCAGACAAGCAGGTACATACGGTATCTTCTACTCATATATCAACACATATCCATACATAATCACATATATCCATACATAGCCGTATATATCTCTATATATCAGGATAATGGATGTGCAGCGTGGTAAAGAAGTGGCAAATTCTTGTGATCTATCTCTTTTGTACGTACTATTGAGTGACTAGTCAGTAATAACTAGTAATGACTAGTCAAGGTCGATAGGGTCTGCGAACTTGGTGTGAATTCTTCCCGCATGGCGAGGCTCGGCCAGGAAGCAGAGATACCGCATGTCATATCAACCAGCACGATTGCGCAAGACAGCACGAATTGGACTGATCACCACGGCGCTCGGCATGGTGATGGCCGCCGGTGCTGTGAGCCCGGCGATGGCGACGGGCAATGGCGGAGCCAATGGTCAGTGTCCAGGGGGTCCGTACTGCCAGACCGATGCCAGTTATTCAGGTCCGTCGCTGAACGGCAACGGCAACGGCAACGCCGTCCACAAGCCGGACGCGGGTGCGGTCGGGAAGGCCGACTACAAGAACCCGAAGGGGCAGAAGCCGAACGGCTCTGACCTCAACGCTGGATACGAGTGCGACACCAACCACGGCATCGGGCGTTCCAACCCTGCCCACACTGGCTGCCAACCGCCGATCACCCCGAAGGTCACCCCGTCGGTCACCCCGAAGGTCACCCCGTCGGTCACCCCGAAGGTCACCCCGTCGGTCACCCCGTCGGTCACCCC
>DASRUA010000008.1:0-3038 GCA_035655615.1 Dermatophilaceae bacterium | reverse complement strand
GGTTGACCTCTCCTCGCCGCCGGCGGTCTCGGACACCCTGCAGGACCAGCTCGGGAATCACTTCGTATCTATTGACGACCTGGCGTGGGGACCGCAGGTCGAGCTGGCCGGTGGACTGCGCGACCGGCTCCAGAAGCTGGTCACCGAGTCGGGCGGGGAGTACTGCCGGTGGCTGCGGTCCCGCGACTGCCTACCCGCGATCCAGGCGATGACCGAAGCGGCAGAGGCTCGCCGTCTCAGCGAGCTGGCATGGCTGGCGCGTCGACTCCCGAACCTGTCCGAGGAGGAACGCGCTGTGATCGACCAGATGAGCCACCGGCTGGTGGGCGGGATCCTACACAAGCCCAAGTCGGCGCTCCGGCTTGATGAGAGCGGCGAGCTCGGGCGGGCCGCCTGGGAGCTTTTCGGGTTGTGACAGGCGCGACTCGCCTCCCGAAGGAGCTCATCACCGTCTCTGTTGCGGGGATGACCTGCACGGCATGCGAGCGCCGCATCTCCAAAGCCCTGACAGCCTTGCCCGGGGTGGTCTCTGCAACGGCATCGACCCGTAAGGGCACAGCAAGCCTCATCACGACCAGCCAGGCCAGCCGAGCTTCCATCGACAAGACCATTACCGGCCTCGGTTACGGGCTCGGGCGCTCGGCGTGGCTCAACCGTGACCCCCAGGTCTGGCGCAGTGCCGCGGTGGCCGCAGTCTTCGTCGCCATGCTCGTCTGGGTCGTCGGCGCGGGCGACCTCACCGGGCGGATTGGCGACCTCAGCACGGGGGGCCTGCTGCTCGTCTTCGCACTCGGCCTGGCCGCCGGGGTGTCCACGTGCATGGCGATGGTCGGTGGCATCGTCCTTGCCATCTCGGCAAGCGCCGCCGGGCGTGCCGCCGCGAAGGGCACTGTGGCGCGAACCTCCGTGTGGCGGACAAACCTCGCCTTTCAAGGTGGTCGCATCGTCGGCTTCGGCCTGCTCGGCATGGTGCTGGGTGCCCTGGGGCGAAGCGCAAAGATGCCGCAGCCGGTCGTCGTGGGCCTGATGATTGCTGTCGCCGTCCTGATGCTGCTGGTGGGCGTGCGACTCACGGGGCTGTCCCCCCGAGTCGCCGGATGGTCACCGACGATTCCTGCCGCCCTGGGCGACCGGTTGGGGCTGACCGGCGACGTCCCGGCCCGAAGAACTGCAGGGACAGTGATCGCCGGCGCCGCAACCTTCTTCCTGCCGTGTGGCTTCACCCAGGCCGTGCAGCTCTATGCGTTTTCGACGGGGTCGCCGGCAAGCGCCGGAGCCATCATGGCCACCTTCGCCATCGGTACGGCGCCCGCCCTGTTCGCCGTCGCGGGCGCGCCGACCCTGTTCAAAGGGACGAAGAAGGTCTCCATGCTGCGTGCCCTGGGCGTCGTCGTCATCGGCTTTGCGGTCATCAATGCAACCTCGGCCATGCGCCTGGCCGGCGTGGACTTCACCCCCGCAGCCAGCGCGGCACAGTCCGTCAGTGCCAACGTCAGCCTCACCCCCACCGACCAGACGATCAACAGCACGCAGGACGGCAACGGATACGCACCCGGCGAGACCGTGGCCTATGCCGGACGGCCTATTCACTGGGTGATGACGTCCAGCGCGCCGTTCACCTGCGCGGCCAGCCTGGTCTCCGAAGACCTGGGATTCCAGAAGACGCTGGTTGCCGGCCGCAACGTCATCGAGCTGCCCAAGCTGGCTGCGGGAACGTACAACTACAGCTGCGGCATGGGCATGTACAGCGGCCGCATCGTTGTCATCGCAGCACCTGCTGCTGCCTCGAGCTGAGCCGCCTCCCGTTGAGCACCCCCTGTCGGATTGTTGACTGGGAGCCACGGGGCAATGCCGGTCATCGAACGTTCCCTCCTGCAGTGATTCGTCCACGACCGAAAACTCATCCACCACTGATGAAGGCCGCGGCCGGCCCGGACTGAGATGGTGATGTCCAAGCCGCAGCAGGCCGTCGGTCCGCTGCCGCCAGCCTGAGAAGGGGTGCATCTCGGATGGCCGCCGAACCGGATCCACCGTCATCTGGTGACGCCGCAGGTGACTCTGCCCGGACGGACTCAGCACGAACGCCGGAGAGCTATACCTGGCCGCTGGTGGCCATCGTCGTGATCATCCTGCCCCAGGTGCTCGTGCCGACCAGCCACCGAATCGGTCCCCCGCTGCTCGTCCCGATCGTGGAGGCTGTCGCATTCCTGGTCATGCTGGTTATCGCTGCGAAGCCGGGGCCCGTTCCGCGGGGCGCCCGCCCGTTCATACTCTCCCTCTTCTGCCTCCTCATTCTGGCCAATGCCGGGGCGACGATACGACTCGTCCTGCTTGTCCTTGGCGGTGGCAAAGTCGATGGAGTCGCGTTGAGCGCCAACCGGCTCCTTGTCGCGGGGGCCATGGTGCTGACCACGAACATCATCACGTTCGCTCTGCTCTACTGGCAGCTCGACAGCGGCGGTCCGGCCGGACGCGCCGTGGACCCGGTCCCCTACCCGGACTTCCAGTTCCCCCAGACCGCGACAAGCGGGCTCGCCGCCCGTGGATGGCAACCCCGGTTCCACGACTATCTCTATCTCGCATTCACCAGCGCGCTCGCCTTCAGCCCGACAGACACGTTGCCGCTGGTAGGTCGCGCTAAAGGACTCATGGCAATGCAGTCGGTGATCTCACTCTCCGTGCTCGTGGTGGTCCTGGCCAGAGTCATCAACATCCTCCCTGGGTGACTGGGCTCGCCTGCGCCCGCCGCGCTGGTGCTCACCCCACCCGCCCCCAGACTGACCCAGCTGGTCTTCCCGCTCTGGGTCCTGATCCTGAGCCTGCACATCCTGTTGGTCTCGATGCGGTCGCCTGAACCCGGTGCCGGCGAGGACCCGTGAGCGACGCCCCCTCGCTGTTGCTGGCCGTTCGCGTCGTGGCACGGGCGATCAACATCCTCTGACCAGGGTCATCTCGCTCGGCCCGAGTGCGCGCTTAGTCGGGTGGTTGGTCCGCCTGCGCCCGCCATGCCTTCACGGCCGTCCCCAGGGTCGGGAAGA
>DASRUA010000007.1:0-26712 GCA_035655615.1 Dermatophilaceae bacterium | reverse complement strand
AGAGTCCTGCGGCAAGTGCACCCCCTGCCGCGTCGGCGCTGTCCGGGGTGTCGAGGTGATCGACCGGATCGTCGCGGGCCAGGACGCCGCAGCCAACGTCGTCCTGTTGCAGGATCTGTGCGAGCTGATGGCGGACGGCTCACTGTGCGCCATGGGTGGGCTCACCCCGATGCCCGTGCGAAGCGTGCTCCAGCACTTCCCCGAGTCCATGGATGGATCAGCAGCCCGAACAGACCAACAAGACCGAACAGGAGGTGCCCGGCGATGACTCTGCTCAGGGAACCGGACCACGGCACTCCTGACCGCACCGGTGCGGTGGAGGCCAGGTCGGTCACAGTGGAGATCGACGGTACGGCGGTGACCGTGCCCGCCGGGACGTCGGTCATGCGAGCGGCCGGGCTGGCCGGCGTCGAGATCCCGAGACTGTGCGCGACCGACTCGCTCGAGCCGTTCGGCTCCTGTCGGCTCTGCCTGGTCGAGATCGAGGGCCGCAAAGGCACCCCCGCCTCGTGCACCACCCCGTGCGGCCCGGACATGATCGTCACGACCCAGTCGCCTCGCCTGCAGCGGCTGCGCCGCGGGGTGACCGAGCTCTACGCGTCCGATCACCCACGCGACTGCCTGACCAGCGACACCCACCGTGAGTGCGAGCTCAGGGCATTGGCGAAAACGGTGGGTCTGACCGACGTCCGGTACGGCACCGGGGGCAAGAACCACCTCGACGCGGCCAAGGACGAGAGCAACCCCTACTTCACCTTCGACCCCCACCGAGTGCATCGCCTGCTCGCGCTGTGTCCGTGCCTGTGACGAGGTGCAGGGCACGTTTGCGCTGACCATCGCCGGTCGGGGTTTCGGCTCGACGGTGTCGGCGTCCGCGGGTGAGCCGTTCATGGAGTCCGAGTGCGTGTCGTGCGGTGCCTGCGTGCAGGCCTGCCCCACCTCGGCGCTCCGGGAGAAGACGGTCATCGCGCTGGGCCCGCCGGAGCGCACCGTTCTGACCACCTGCGCCTACTGCGGTGTCGGCTGCTCGTTCAAGGCCGAGCTCCGTGGCGAAGAGGTCGTCCGGATGGTGCCGCAGAAGGCCGGCGGTGCCAACGAGGGCCACTCCTGCGTCAAGGGCCGGTTCGCCTGGGGGTACGCCTCCCACCGTGACCGCCAGCTCTCCCCCATGGTGCGCGAGTCGATCACCGACCCGTGGCGCAACGTGTCGTGGGACGAGGCGATCAGCTACGCCGCGTCACGGCTCACTGCGATCCAGGCCGAGCACGGCGTGCGGTCCATCGGCGGGATCACGTCCTCACGCTGCACGAACGAAGAGGTCTTCGTGGTGCAGAAGATGATCCGGGCGGCATTCGGCAACAACAACGTCGACACCTGTGCCCGGGTGTGCCACGCCCCGACCGGCTACGGGTTGAGCCAGACCTTCGGCACGTCGGCCGGCACCCAGGACTTCAAGTCGGTGCAGCAGGCTGACGTCATCCTGCTGATCGGCGCCAACCCCACCGACGGTCACCCTGTGTTCGCCTCACGGCTGAAGCAGCGACTGCGCAAGGGTGCCGCGCTGGTGGTCGTCGACCCCCGCCGCATCGACCTGGTGCGCAGCCCGCACGTCGAGGCGGCCCAACACCTGCAGCTGAGCCCGGGCTCGAATGTCGCCATGGTCAACGCCCTCGGGCACGTCGTGGTCACCGAGGGACTGGTTGACCGGGCCTTCGTCGAGCAGCGTTGCGAGGCGGACTCGTTCGCCCGGTGGGAGCAGTTCATCGCGCGCCCGGAGAACAGCCCTGAGTCCACCGAGCAGATCACCGGCGTGCCCGCCGAGCAGGTGCGGACTGCGGCACGGCTGTACGCAACGGCGCCCAACGCGGCGATCTACTACGGCCTCGGGGTGACAGAGCACAGCCAGGGCTCGACCACGGTGATGGGCATGGCGAACCTCGCGATGGCCACCGGCAACATCGGCCGGGCGGGCGTGGGCATCAACCCGCTGCGTGGGCAGAACAACGTGCAGGGTTCCTGCGACCTCGGCTCGTTCCCCCATGAGCTGCCGGGGTACCGCCATGTGAGCAACGACGCCGCGCGCCAGATCTTCGAGCAGAAGTGGGCGCGCACCCTCGACCCCGAGCCCGGGCTGCGGATCCCGAACATGCTCGATGCGGCCATCGGCGGCACATACCGCGGCATGTTCATCCAGGGCGAGGACATCGCCCAGTCCGACCCGAACGTCAAGCACGTGAAAGCGGCCCTGGCAGCCCTGGACCTGCTCGTCGTCCAGGACCTGTTCCTGAACGAGACCGCAGCGTTCGCCCACGTCTTCCTGCCCGGGACATCGTTCCTGGAGAAGGACGGGACGTTCACCAACGCCGAGCGGCGAATCAACCGGGTCCGTCCGGTCATGGAACCGAGGTGCGGCAAGCAGGAATGGCAGGTGGCCTGCGATCTCGCGAGCGCCATGGGGTACCCGATGCACTATGACGACGGCAGCCAGATCATGGACGAGATCGCCGCCACGACCCCCACGTTCGCCGGGGTCTCGTTCGCCAGGCTGGACGAGATGGGCAGCCTGCAGTGGCCGTGCAACGCCGCGGCGCCTGACGGCACGCCGACCATGCACGTGGACGGGTTCGTGCGCGGCAAGGGGCATTTCGTGGACACGCCGTTCGTGCCGACCGACGAGCGCACCAGCCGCAAGTTCCCGCTGATCCTCACCACGGGGCGCATTCTCAGCCAGTACAACGTGGGCGCGCAGACCCGCCGCACGCCGAACGTGCAGTGGCACAACGAGGACGTCCTGGAGATCCACCCGCACGATGCCGAGGAACGCGGCATCCTCGATGGGGCCACGGTAGCGATCACCAGCCGGGTGGGCCAGACCGTGCTGCGGGCCCGGATTGCCGACCGGATGCCACAGGGAGTCGTCTACACCACGTTCCACTACCCCGGCAGCGGCGCGAACATCGTGACCACCGACAACTCGGACTGGGCGACCAACTGCCCCGAGTACAAGGTCACCGCGGTTCAGGTGATGCCCACCTCGCAAGCACCCGCCAGCGACCAGTCGCTCCAGGAATCGGCGCCGGTGCAGCTGGGCCTGGTTCAGACGTGAGCGGCTCAGACGTCAGCGGCGCCGATCGGGGCGGTAGAGCGATGAGCGATCCGGCGGGCCTGGTGCGGATGCTCAACCAGATCGCTGCCAACGTGGCTCACCACCCTCACGACCAGGCGGTTGCCGAGATCGCCGCTCACCTGCGGTCGTCCTGGGCGCCGGCCATGCGCGCCGAGCTGTTCGCCTACCTCGATGGTGGTGGGCTCGACCTGACGCCGCTCGCTGCCGCAGCCGCCGAGGAGCTGCGAGCCGCAACAACGCGCTGGTCACCGGCATAGACGACCATCGAGCTCCCACGCATAAAGCCCACCAGGGTCATCCCCAGCTCCGTGGCCAGCTCTGCGGCCAGGGAAGAGGGGGCGGAAATGGCCGCCAGTGCGGGGATGCCGGCCATCATGGCCTTCTGGGTCAGCTCGAAGCTCGCCCGCCCGGAGACCATCAGGACGGTGCCCCGCAGCGGCAGGCGGTCCTCCTTGATCGCCCAGCCGACGACCTTGTCAACAGCGTTGTGACGCCCGACGTCCTCGCGGAGCACGAGCACCTTCCCGCTCACGCCATCAAAGAGCGCTGCCGCGTGCAGCCCGCCGGTCTTCTCGAACACCTCTTGCCCGGAACGCAGCTTCGCGGGAAAGGTGCAAAGCAGCTCGGCGTCGATCCGCAGCGCGTCATCTCGCACGTCGTAGGCCGACTGGGTACGCACCGCATCGATGCTCGCCTTGCCACACAGCCCGCAGGAACTGGTCGTGTAGAAGGACCGCTCCAAGCTGGGTTGAGGCGCCGCCACACCGGGCGCCAGGGTGACATCCAGAATGTTGTACGTGTTCTGGCCCTCGTCATTGACTCCTGCGCAGTATCGCGCCGTGTTGAAATGCTCGCCCCGGGTGATGACGCCCTCTGACACGAG
This sequence comes from Dermatophilaceae bacterium, assembly GCA_035655615.1. Classification (GTDB taxonomy): domain Bacteria; phylum Actinomycetota; class Actinomycetes; order Actinomycetales; family Dermatophilaceae; genus UBA4719. The sequence goes on along the minus strand of DASRUA010000007.1, from coordinate 22,702 downwards.
AAAGCCGGCCGCCAGATCGAAGTCGTGGCCAGGCGTGCGCATCGTCACCACGAGCGCGCGGCCTCCAACCCGAATCTCCAGCGGTTCCTCAACCGCAAGAACATCTTCCTGGGCGGTTGAGGACTCGCCCACCGTCACCCGGATGACTTTTCGGCGAACCATGATTCTGCTCATGCCCCAAGACCTCACGTGTCTGAGATTCCAGTGTGAGATTCCAGCAAACCACGCTTGGCCGCCGGGTGCCTCTGCCGCCATACGTCGACAAGTCCCCGTCCGCACCCGCCCGCACCCATTCCTTGCTCGACTGCCGTGACCGTGAAGTCCTTGCCAAACTTCACGGTGACGTGCGTGCCGTCGGCCTTGGTCATGTGCGCCTCGTAGGTCGCGCCGTCCGCGTCGGTCTCGACCCGGTAGACACTGCCGCCCGGAACCGCCTTCAGGGCAGCCGCCTTAAGGGTCGCCAGGTTCGCGCCCGTCTCGGCCTTCTCACCGGCGCGCACCGGAGTGGCCGTATCGGCCCGGCCTTGCGGACCTGGCACCGGGGCCGCCGAGGATGCAGCTGGGGACGAGGTCCCCGCAGCCGATGCGGAACTGGTGGCGGCAAGCGCTCCACCGGCAATCCCGCCGACCAGCAGCAGGCCGACGGCCCCTGCCACTCGCTTGGTGCGCCGGCTCGTCGTGACCGGCTGGTGCGCGTTGCTGTCCTGGCCGTTCATCTCATGATCCATCGTGTCGTTGTCAGTCATGCGGTTCTCCTCGTCATCGCCTGCCGGGGTGGCAGGTCCATATCTGAGACGATGCCGACCGAAACTGAGATTCCCTTCTGGATTGCGTGGCTACTCGCTCTGCGATAGAAACCAGGGGGCAGCCTCTCATAGGCAATTCAGAGGAAGCACCCAATGGCCGCACAGGCGAGTGTTGGAACGTAGACGCATGGACCAAGCACAGCGCAGCAACCCGCGCCCCCCGATCCGGGATTGGAGCACCATGACGAGTTCACCCACCTCGGCCTCGGCCCGACAGCTTGCCCGCAACAAAGGGCTTGCCTGGGTGTCAGCCATCACGCTCGGCGCCGGTGCAGCCAGTGCCCTCGGCGCCGCTGCCATAGCTGTCTCCCTGCCCAGCCCGACCACCGCAACGAGCGCCAGCTCCGGGGCTCTGACAGCGAGCGCGTCAGCAAACACCAGCGAAGACGACTCAGGCTCGACCCTGCAGGCGGCCCCGGCGCCGGCGACCTCCAACATCCCGCCCGTCGCCACCACGGGAGCATCGTGATGAGCACTACCTCCACCAGTGCCACCTCGACCTTGGGGCCAACGATGTCAGAGCACTTACCCTCGGCCGACTGGAATGCCATCGGAACGACGATCCGAATCGTCGTCACCGACGCGACCAAGCTCGACTCCGCCCGCGCGATGCTCACCGATGACCTGGCCGCTCTCGACCTGGCCTGCAGCCGGTTCCGCGCTGACTCCGAGCTGATGAAGCTCGAGGCCAGAACCGGCCAGCCGACCACGGTCAGCGCTCTGCTCGCCGCGGCGGTTCGCGCCGCGCTACGAGGGGCAGTGCTCACCGACGGCCTCGTCGACCCGACGGTCGGCCAGGCGATGGAGGCGATCGGGTATGACAGCGACTTCGCCTCGGTGCCGGCGCAAGGTGGGCCGCTGAGGGTCACCGTCCGCCACGTCCCACAGTGGCGGCAGATCAAGCTCGACGACTCGGCCAACCTGCTCACAGTGCCGGCCGGTGCGCGGCTCGACCTCGGGGCCACGGCCAAGGCCTGGGCTGCCGACCGGTCCGCAGAGGGCATCGCCCGGGTGCTGCGCTGCGGCGTACTGGTCAGCCTCGGCGGCGACATCGCCGTTGCCGGGGACGTTCCACCCGGCGGATGGTCGATCCGGGTCCAGGACGTCACCGGCGATCCATCCACCCCGGCCGAAGGACCTTCTGCCGTGATCACCATCCGCGAGGGTGGGCTGGCCACGTCCAGCACCAGCGCTCGCAGGTGGCAGCGTGGCGGCGACCTGATGCATCACATCCTCGACCCGCGGACCGGCCGGCCTGCCGACAGCGACTGGCGCACGGTCTCGGTCGCGGCCGGCTCAGCGCTTGACGCCAACATCGCCAGCACCGCCTCCATCATCCGCGGGCGAAGCGCCACCGGCTGGTTGGCCAAGCTGGGTCTGCCCGCTCGCCTGGTCGCCCTTGATGGGTCAGTGACCACGCTCGCCGGCTGGCCGGAGGTCTCGCCATGACGGGAACCGCATTCTGGTACGCCAGCCGCGCCACCGGCGTGATCAGCCTCATCCTGTTCTCACTCGTCGCGATCCTGGGCATTCTGGTCAACCGCCAGGGCCGCCTGCCGGGACTCCCCCGGTTTGCGGTGACAGGGCTGCACCGCAACCTGTCACTGCTCACGGTGGCCTTCCTCGGCACCCACATCGTCACGGCGATCGTGGACGGGTACGCGCACATCCCGTGGATGTCTACAGTGGTGCCGTTCAGCTCAGGGTACGAGCGCTTCTGGATCGGGCTCGGCACGGTGGCAGTCGACCTGTTTGCCGCGCTCATCGTCACCAGCCTGCTCCGCGACCGGCTCAAGCCGTCGGTATGGCGGGCGGTGCACTGGCTCGCCTACGTTTCCTACCCGGTGATCGTGGTTCACAGCCTGGGCGCCTCCAAGGACCTTCGGTCCGGCTGGCTGCTCGCCCTCACCATGGCAACGGTGTTCGCGGTGATATCGGCCATCGGCTATCGGGTCCTCGACGCGTTCGCGGCCGTTCCGCGCCCGGGTCGGGTTCCCGAGCAATTCCAGCAGACAGACCAGATTCGGACAGACCGGATCCGGACAGACCGGATCCGGGCAGACCGGACGGGAAGCGTGCGATGACCGCCGCCATACAAGATGCCGCAACACGAGACGCCGCGTCCGCCAGGTCGGACACGGGCAACCAGGGACCCAGCGGGTTGCCCCGGCTACTCCCCGCCGACGGTCAGCCGATGGATCTCGCGGCCCACCTGCGGGTGCACGGCCCAACGCCCTACCGTGGTGGCGCCCGGATGCTCATCCACACCATCGAGTCGGCCGGCCTGACCGGACGCGGCGGAGCAGCCTTCCCAACCCACCGAAAGCTCACCGCCGTCGCCGATCAGAAAGGCACCGCGGTCGTCGTCGGCAACGGCGCCGAGGGCGAACCGGCCAGCAGCAAGGACCAGACGCTGCTCTGGTCCTCGCCGCATCTGGTTCTGGACGGACTCCAGCTCGCAGCCGAGGCAGTCGGCGCCCGCAAGGTCCACCTCTATGTCCACCGCGAACCCCGGCTGGTTCGGCGTCTGGAGCTGGCGCTCGCCGAACGGGCCACCGCCGGCCTCGATCGCATCAAGGTGGGTCTGGTCACCGCCCCGGCCCGCTTCCTGGCCGGTGAGGAGTCGGCGCTGGCCAACCGGGTCGAGGGCGGCGCGGCCTTGCCCCGCTTCACCCCGCCAAGGATCTTCGAACGCGGGGTCAATGGGGCGCCAACCCTGGTCCAGAACGTCGAGACCCTCGCCCAGCTGGCGCTGATCTCGCGATACGGCCCGGCCTGGTTCCGCGCCGTCGGCACCGAGGCTGAGCCCGGCAGCATGCTCACCACCGTGCGGCTGGCCAACGGCGGCGGCGGAGTCGCAGAGACCCCGCTCGGCACCCCGCTCGCCAGGCTGCTCAGACTGGCTGAGTACCCCGCGCAGGCAGTTCTGGTCGGTGGGTACCACGGTGCCTGGCTCACCCCCGAACAAGCCAGTCGGCTCACCCTCAGCAACGCCGACCTGCGCCCGATCGGTGCTGCCGTCGGCGCCGGGGTGCTGGCCGCACTGCCCGCCGATCGTTGCGGCATCGTCGAGTCGGCCCGGGTCGTCCGGTACCTGGCCCTGGAGTCAGCCGGGCAGTGCGGGCCATGTCTGAACGGCTTGCCCCTCATCGCGGACACCCTCGTGCAGCTTGCCAACCACCGGTCCGCCCCGTCAGCCCGGGGAGACCTGCAGCGCTGGTCGAAGCTGGTCGAGCGCCGCGGCGCCTGCCACCACCCTGACGGCACCGTGCGCTTCCTGCGCAGCGCGTTGACCGCCTTCGCCGGCGAGGTGGCGTTGCACGAAGCCGGACGGTGCAGCGCCGGCAGCTACGAGCCGTTCCTGCCCATCCCGGCCGGATCACCGGACCACAAAGACGACTGGAGCTGACCGTGGACGAGCGACTGCGCGTCAACGCGATCCTCTGCTCCGGCCATGGCCTGTGCGCCGAGCTGCTCCCTGAGCAGATCGACCTGGACGAATGGGGCTACCCCCTGCTGTCCGACGAGCCGGTCCCCAAGAAGCTGCGCCCGCTGGCCCGCCGCGCGGTGAACGACTGCCCGGTGCTTGCCCTGATGCTCGTCCGGGGCCGTTGAGCGTGATGACCGAGAACGGAGTCGAGCCCATCGCCCAGTCAGGAGTCCTGAGCCGCCCGGACGGTACGCCGGTGCGTGTCCTGGTCGTCGACGACGAACCGAACCTCGCCGAGGTCCTCTCGAGCGTGCTGCGGCACGAGGGATGGGACGTCCAGAGCGCGGGCACCGGGATCAGCGCCGTCCGGGCTGGTCGCGAGTTCCGGCCGGACGCCGTCGTGCTCGACATGATGCTGCCGGACTTCGACGGCCTTGAGGTGATGCGCAGGCTGCGCGAGGACAACCCCCGGGTGGCCGTGCTGTTCCTCACCGCCCGCGACTCGGTCGAGGACCGGATCGCCGGCATCACGGCAGGCGGCGACGATTATGTCACCAAACCGTTCAGCCTCGAGGAGGTGCTGGCCCGGCTGCGTGGGATGCTGCGCCGCGCCGGCATGAGCCAGAACAAGGGGTACACCCAGCTTGCTTTCGCCGACCTGACGATGGACGAGGAGGCCCGCGAGGTACGCCGGGCCGGTGACCTGCTCGACCTGACCGCCACCGAGTTCGAGCTGCTGCGCTTCTTGATGCGCAACCCGCGCAGGGTGCTGAGCAAGGCACAGATCCTCGACCGCGTCTGGAACTACGACTTCGGCGGCCAGGCCCACGTCGTCGAGCTCTACATCAGCTACCTGCGCAAGAAGGTCGACGCGGGACGTGAGCCGATCATCCATACCGTGCGCGGCGTGGGGTACGTCCTCAAGACCGCGACGTGAACATACGTGGCTGGCTGGCCGCCCGGACCTTACGGACCCGGCTCACCGCCGGCGTACTCGTCCTGCTCGTCGTGTCCTGTGCGGGAATCGGGATTGCCACGAGCATCACCCTGCAGGGCTTCCTGGTCACCCGACTGGACCAGCAGCTCAGGGAAGCCGGCAGCCGCCTCGACGTCAGCCAGGAGCACCCTGGCAACCCTGGTGGCCCCGGGCCCGCCCCTTCCGGTGGCGACCCCGGCATCCAGGGGCAGGCGGTGGGAACACTGGCCGCCCGCACTACCAACGGAGCGATCACCCTGGCCGTCGTCGTCCATGACAACGCCGGCGAGGTCAGCCTCGCCAATGTGGCCCTGACCCCCGCGGACCGCTCGGTACTCCTGCACGTGGTTCCTGACGGACAGCCGACGACCGCCCATCTGTCGTCGCTCGGCGACTACCGGCTGCAGGCCACCCGGGGCCAGGACGAAGAAACTCACATCACCGGCCTTCCGTTGCAGGACATCGAGTCGACGGTGCACCGGCTCCAGGCCGTCGAGCTCGTCGTATTTGCCATTGCGCTGCTGCTGACCGGGCTGGCCGGGGCGGGCTGGGTCACCCTGTCGCTGCGTCCGCTGCGCCGGGTCACCATAACCGCCCGTCAGGTCACCTCGTTGCCCCTGGGAAGTGGCGCCGTCGACCTCCCCCACCGGGTGCCCGAGACGTATCCACGCACGGAAGTCGGCCAGCTGAGCGCAGCATTCAACCAGATGCTCGGACACGTGGAGACCGCACTCGAGCAACGCGAAGGAAGCGAGGCCCGGCTGCGCCGCTTCGTGGCGGATGCTAGCCACGAGCTGCGCACCCCCCTGGCCGGCATACGCAGCTATGCGGAGCTGGCCCGGCGCAGCACCGAGGCCGTCCCCGACGAGGTGAGCCATGCCATGGGCCGGGTCGAGTCGGAGGCCGTGCGGATGGGCCTGCTCGTGGACGACCTCCTGCTGCTGGCCAGGCTCGACGCCGGCCGCCCGTTGGAGCAGGAGGATGTCGACCTGTCCCGGCTGGTCATCGAAGTCACCAACGATGCGCGGGTGGCCGGCCCCGAGCACCGCTGGTCGCTCGACCTGCCCGACGAGCCGCTCGTCGTGCGCGGTGACGAGCACCGTCTCCACCAGGTGGTGGGCAACCTGCTCACCAACGCGCGCATCCATACCCCGGCCGGGACCTCGGTCGTGGTCAGACTCAGCGCCGACCCGCAGGAGGACCACCACGTCCTGTTGACGGTCAGCGACGACGGCCCGGGCATTCCCGCAGAGCTGCAGTCCACTGTCTTCGAACGCTTCGTGCGCGCCGACGACTCACGTTCGAGGGCCAGCGGCAGCACTGGTCTCGGCCTGGCCATCGCCCACGCCGTGGTGAAGGCACACGGCGGTTCGCTGACGTTGATCAGCGACAAGGGCGGCACAGAGTTCCGCATCTCCCTCCCCGCCGGCAACGACTCATAGCGTCATCCCGCGCGCCCGCCATTGAGCGGCCTAGAGTCGTCAGGTGACCGATCCCCTGCCCTACGGCCCGGCCGTGACGGCCTTGCTCACCCCGCTGCGCAAGGCGTTCAGGGTTCTCAACCGCTGGGTGGCCGCTCCCGTGATCCGCGCCGGTGGTGGCCCGCTGCTCACCACACCCGCGGCAAGAGTGACGCCGAGGTGGACGTGCTCGCAGTGGCATTCCCGATCCTCGCCATCACCCCGACCGCGGTCCGCCCGGGCCCGTTCGACCCCGGCGGCATTGGTACCCGTATCAATGCCGCACTCTCGGTGCTCATCACGGCCGCCGGCCTCGCAGTCGCGGTCAGGAGCCACCGGAACCGCTGAACCCCTGTAGTCGTCCACCGCCTCAACACATCCAGTCGTCTGCCGCTCAACTCAACAGGAGGAGGCTCCCATGTGGGACGCAATCAAGAACGCTCTCATGAGCGTGAAGGACGCTGCCGGGATCGAGGTCCCCGGGCTGCCCGCCGACCTGGGGTCACTCGGTGAGTCGGCAACGACCGCCGTGCAATCTGTCACCGAGTCGGCCACCGGCGTCATCGACGGCGCTGCCCCCGCTGTCGAGGCGGTGACGGGCGGCATTGCGGGCGTGACCGAGACCGCGACGACTGCGGTCGACTCGGCCACCCAGACCCTGCCTGACGCCGCGACCGGGCTCATCGACGGCAGCCCACAGAAGTAGCCCGACACCCGAGGTGGCCGATCGTGAGGCGTTCATCAGACTGCGATGAGCGCCTCACGACTGCGCTGGAGGGGGTCACGTTCCGGCAGGTCCGAGAACCGCCGGTCTTCCGCCGGAACCGTCCGGGCCGTTCAGGAGCAGCACAGCAGACACAGCCGCGACGAGGGCCAGGAACGCGATCATGACGGCTGTCCCGGCCCAGCCCCAGCTCACGAAGAACACGCCTCCGAGCCATCCGAACAGGCTCGAACCCGCGTAGTAGAAGAGGTTGTACAACGACGACGCCTGGGCGCGGCCGGTGATCGCCTCGGCACCCGTCCAGCCTGAGGCGACCGCATGCCCAGCGAAGAAGCCTGCCGTTGCGACGAGCAACCCGATCAGCACGACCACCAGAGTCGTCGAGAGGGTGAGCAGCACGCCGGCGACCATGCCGGCGATCGCGATCAGCAGCACGGGCCGCCGTCCGAAGCGGGCCGCGAGGACTCCGGCCTGCGCCGCCGACCAGGTACCTGCCAGATACGCGACGAACAGGAGACTGATCAGGGTCTGTGGCAAGTGGAAGGGCGCCGCGGAGAGCCGGAAGCCCAGGTAGTTGTAGAGGGCGACGAACCCGCCCATGAGCAGCATTCCCTGGGCATACAGGGCGAGCAACCGCGGAGAGCGCAGGTTGACCGCCAGCCGACCAGACAGCACACGCTCGGTTCCGGGTCCGCGCGAAGGTCGCGCCACGAACCCCTGCGGTTTGGGCACGAGGCCGATGAACAGCGCGGCCGCAACCGCACAGAGCACTGCCACCGCGAAGACGCCGATCCGCCAGCTCGCCAGCTCAGCGACCGGACCGGCCACGAGCCGGCCGACCAGACCGCCGATGGACGTGCCCGCAACGTACGTCCCGGCGGCCCTTGCGGCATGCCGCGGCTCGATCTCCTCGCTGAGGTAGGCGATGGCGATCGCCGGCACGCCGCCGACCATTGCCCCCTCGAACAGCCGTCCCGTCAGCAGGAGCGGAAAGCTGGTGGCAAACGGCACCAGCAGGCCGAAGACGGTCGCGGCGGTGACGGCGATCGACATGGCGCGAACGCGACCTATCCGGTCGGCGACCACAGACCAGGGAATGACACCGATGGCCAGTCCGACGGTGGCTGCCGAGACAACCAGCGCGGCGTCCGCAGCCCCGATCTTGAGGTCTGCCGCGATCAGCGGAAGCGCGGCCTGCGGCGAGTACAGCTGCGCAAAGGTGGCGACCCCGGCGAAGAACAGGCCAGCGAGCAGGCGCCGGTACTCTGCGCTGCCGTGTGAGTGGCCGGCCCACGTGTCGGACGGGACTGGCGGCCCGGACTCCAGGCGGATCGTTTTGCTCACCACGTCGCCGGCGGCATCCTCACGGTGTGGCCGCCGCCGGGAGCAGGGCCAGGTCGCCGGCAGGCCAGGCCAGCGGGTCGGGACCGAGGACGCTCAGCTCCTCCACCTGCTGGACGCACCACGAGGACAACGGGTCCGATCCGTCGACCTGGCCGGCGAACTCGACCCAGGGCACCCACCAGGCTTCGTGAACCTCGGGCAGGTGCACGGCCACCTGCACCTCGCTGGTGATCACCGCCCGGTAGACCGGACACAACTCGTTCTCGACGGTCCCGTCGGCCGCAGTCGCCCGGTAACGGAACGCGGGCAGGATCAGCTCCAGCGCCGACGGCACGATCCCGAGCTCCTGCCACAGACGGCGCAGGACCGCGATGCGCATCCTCTCCCCGGGTGCAGGATGACCGCAGCAGGTATTGGTCCGAACGCCCGGAAACGTCTGTTTGCCGTATGCCCGGCGAGTCACCAGGACCCGGCCGGCCGGGTCGAACACGTAGCAGGAGAAGGCAAGATGCAGCGGGGTGTCGCGGTGGTGCACCGTCGACTTCGGCGCCGTCCCTGCGGCGGAGCCGTCCGGGGCGCAGAGCACCACGAGCTCCTCCTCGGTCATCCCGGAACCCTCAGTCATCTCATCGCTCCAGTCATCTCATCGCTCCAGCATCTCGGTATTCCGTCAGCTCAGTGCGCCAGCTGCTGCACGACCGCTCCGAACACCCGCGGCAGCCTGGCGGACAGCGGGACTATCCGCGAAGCCAGGAGCGGCTGGCGCCGGGCCCAGAGCAACGACGAGGTGATGGTGCGATAGCGCCGTGACGCCGCGAGCCAGCGCCGTTCGTAGGCGCCGGGGTCGTCGGCTGCGACACAGTCCACGAGGGCGCGAGCGCAGGCCAGCGCGACCGCTATACCTTCGCCGGTCAGGGCATCGACGTATCCGGCGGCGTCTCCGACCAGCAGCACCCGTCCGGCCACCCGGGCCGACGTCCGCTGCAGGAAGGGGCCCGCCCCGCGGACGGACGTGACACCCACCTCGGGCAGCCGGTCGCGCAACTCAGGGAAGGCTGCCAGCTGCTCGGCGAACGGCGCCTGAACCCCTGAGAGGACGGCGACCCCGACCAGCTCAGGACCGACCGGGGTCACGTAGGCCTCCGACCGGGCCCCCCAGTGCACCTCGACCAGATCGGTCCACGGGGCCACGGCGAAGTGCTGACGAGTCCCCCACCGCGGTGGGGTGGCGGACGCGGCTCGTTCCAGGCCGAGCTGGCGGCGGATCGGGGAATGCAACCCGTCGGCCACGGCCAGGTAGCGCGCCCGTCGCCCGTCGACGCTCACGCCATCGGCGTCCGGGCGGACGTCGACAGCGCGGGAATCCACCACCTTGACCCCTGCCACCCGGGCGGCGTCCATCAGCGATCCCTGCAGGGTCGTCCGGCGCACGCCCAGGCCGGGACCGTGCCGGAAGGCGGCCTCGACGACCCGGCGGCCGTCCGTATAGCGGATGCCGCGGATCGACTGCCCCTGCGGGTGGACCCCGAGCTCGTGCAGCCCGCGGGCTGCTCCGGGCATCAGGCCCTCGCCACAGGCTTTGTCGACGGGGCTGGGACGGGCTTCGAGCACCACGGTGCGCAACCCGGCGCGCGCCGCGTACAAGGCGGTGGCCAGCCCGGCCGGCCCGGCTCCGACGACGATGAGATCAGCGTCGATCACTCTGCCGGTGCCTTTGAGGGCGGGGCGGGCGACGGGGTCATAGCCGGGGTCGTCGGCGGCGGGGAGTCGGCCAGCGCCAACGACATCGCCGCGTTCTCGCAGGAGATCCGCACCCGCAGGAGCCCTGCGTTGGCGACGGTGAAGACGACCGCGGTGATCCACGCGCTGTGCACCAGCGGCAGCGCGATGCCCTCCAGCACCACTGCGGCGTAGTTCGGGTGACGCAGCCAGCGGTACGGCCCGCCGTCGACCAGCGGCAGCCCGGGAACCACGATGATCCGGGTGTTCCACCGGGGGCCGAGGGTGGTGATGCACCACCAGCGAAGGGCTTGGGCCAGGACCACCACGGCAAGCATCGACCAGCCCAGCGCCGGGATGAACGGACGCTGCGCGGCCTCGACCAGGCAGGCGAGAAGCAGGCCGGTGTGCAGGACGACCATGAACGGGTAGTGACCGAAGCCGTACTCTCGCCCACCGCGTCTCCGCGCCCAGACCAGGTTGCGCCTCGCGACGACCAGCTCGGCCAGCCGCTCCACTGCGACCGCGACGATCAACGCGACGTAGAGCGCCATCAGCTGCTCACCACTCGAGAAGGACGAGCTCGGAGCAGAAGCCGGGACCCATCGCCATCAGCATCCCGGGAGTCCCCGGGGTGAGCGAACGTTTGTCCAGGGTGTCCCGCAGCACGTGCAGGACCGAGGATGACGAGAGGTTGCCGATCTGGTCGAGCGAGCTCCAGGTGAGCTCCAGCGGGTCACCGGGCAGTCCCAGCTCGCCCTCGATCGCCTCAATCACCTTCGGGCCGCCCGGGTGGGACACCCAGGCGCCGACGTCCTCGACCCGCAGTGAGTGGGCGGCCAGAAACGATCGGACGTCCTCGCCGAGATACTGCTGCACGATGGCGGGCACCTGCGCGTCGAGCACGATCTTCAGCCCGCCGCCTCCGACGTCCCATCCCATGGTGCGCTCGGTGTCCGGGTAGAGGTGGCTACGGGAGTCAACGACGCACGGGCCCGGTTCGGGCCGGTCCGCGCCCACGGCCACCACCGCCGCCGCGCCGTCGCCGAACAAGCCGCTGGCCACCAGATTGGCCATCGAGCGGTCATCTCTCTGAACCGTCAGCGAGCAGAGCTCGACAGAGACCAGCGCCCCGACCTCGTTCGGGTGACCGATCAGGTAGTCATGCAGGCGGGCGATCCCCGCCGCGCCGGCCACGCATCCCAGCCCGAAGAGCGGCACCCGCTTCACGTCGGGGCGCAGCCCGACGAGCTGGGCGATGCGTGCCTCGATCGAGGGCACTGCGATGCCGGTGATGGTGGTCGAGATGACCAGGTCGACCTCATCCGCACGAATGCCGGCGCGCTGCAGCGCACCGGTCAACGCCGCCGCGCCCAGCTCGACCGCGTGAGCGACGAACAGGTCATTGGACTCTCTGAAACCGGGGAGTGAGGCGTACTGCTCCAACGGCAGGACCAGGTGTCTGCTGCTGACGTGTGAATTGGCATGCAGCCGGCCCAGCAGGGCCTGGTTGCCATCCGGCCCGAGGCACACTTCGGTGAAGGCCGCGGTGAGCTCCGCCTGCGTGTAGCGGTACGGCGGCAGAACGGCGTGGACGCTGGCGAGGGTGGTCACCCGCCCAACCCTAGGGTGGCAAGCCTGATTCGGGCCAGTGCACCGCCCGCCACCATTCCCGGCACCTGGCGCCGCGCCGCTCTAACATCGCGTCATGTCCCCAACCACGCTGGTGCGAGCGCTGGCCCTGTCCTGCCATCCGGTCCCCTCGCTGGCGGTCACCGCACTGACCGCCGGGCTGGCTGCGCTGGCCGACCTGCCCCTCGGTCGCGGGGTCCTGGTGACAGCGGCAGTGTTCACCGGCCAGCTGTCGATCGGCTGGTCCAACGACTACCTCGACGCGGACCGAGATCGGGCCGTGCACCGGTCCGACAAACCCGTCGCCTCCGGGGCCGTGGCACCCCGAGTCGCCGGTATCGCTGCCGCGGTCGCGCTCACCCTGACCCTTGCGCTGTCGGCGGCGCTCGGCTGGCCCGGCGGTGCAGCCGCCTTGGTCACCACGGCCTGCGGCTGGGCCTACAACCTGGGTCTGAAGGCGACCGTCCTGTCCTGGTTGCCGTACGCGATCGCCTTCGGAGCTCTCCCGGCCGTGGTGACCCTCTCTGCTGCGCCGCCGCGATGGCCGGCGTCCTGGGCACTGACGGCCGGCGCGTTGCTGGGCGTGGCAGCTCATCTGGCCAACGTGCTTCCGGACCTGCACGAGGATGCCGCCACGGGGGTCCGGGGACTGCCCCACCGAATCGGACCGAAAGCCACCGCGCTGGCCGGCGCGGGGATACTGCTGGCCGCGTCCGCGGTGATCCTCTTCGGTGCCGGCGGACAGCCCGGCTGGTGGCGCTGGACCGGCTTCGTCGCCGCGCTGATGGTGGCTGGTGCGGCTGGGGCCAGCGCCTACCGCGACCCGTCCTCGCGGCGGTTCTTCCAGGCCGCAATCCTGATCGCGGCGATGGATCTGGTCTTCTTCGCGCTGTCCGGCTCCAGCCTGTGAGCCGGGTAGCCCAGAGCTTTTGGCGGGTCAGCGCACGCTGAGACCTTCTACGACAGGTCGCGACCGGATGCAGTCTGTGGGTCCATGCCCGAACATGACGAAGGGGACCAGCGCGCCCCCCTCAGCCCGTCAGTCCCCTCCGTTGAGGTATCGGTTCCCATGTCAGTAGTCACAGACCCTCAAGGGAACCCTAACGGAACCCTAAGGAATGCGCGAGGTGGACGGGGAGAGCCACGAGGTCTCGCCTCAAGGGCTCACGTTCCGCGGATGCGAGCCAGGCCATTCATCAGGCGAACGTGTGGTCTCTCACTCGTAGTGGGCGGATGGACGCCAGAGCTGGTGGCTCACTGGACCCCGCGCAGAATGGCAGCTCCGCCATGCCGCGGCCATCGGTGAATACCGGCAGGTCCTGGCTTTCGGTGGAGCGCCCTGACCGGATTCGTCTCGTCGCGGAGCGCGGCCGGGAGGCTTCGAGCACGGCCCACACAACTTTGCCGCCGTCGGCGGTGGGCAGAACCCCGAAGGTGCGAGAGAGTCCAGCGACGACAGCGAGCCTGCGCCCAGACAGGTCAAGGGCAGAAGACAGTTGACCCGGCCGGCCGGGACCGTGGTCCCGAAGGGTCAGGCGCAGGGCACCACGGTCCCAGACGATGGACAGATCGATGTCCGTACCGGCATTGACTGACGAGTTGGCCACGAGCTCGCTGACCACCAGAGTTGCGAAGGGGATGACCCGACCCAACCTCCAGTCCAGCAGGGTACGGGTGACGAAGTCCCGCGACGCGCGGGGCGCCGTCGGGTGCGGCGTGAGCTGTAGCGACTCTACGGCCAGGACCGGGGTCGCCAGAACTGCGGACACCGCAGAGAACAACGACGCGGTCACGATCAGATGCCCGCCCAGGGGGTGGGCGGCAAGCGCCTCGCGGAGCTGCGGGTCCGGGCAGGCCACGGCCACCGGGATCCCGGGCCAGTCGCGGACATGCCGCCCTGCCATCGCGAGGACCTCGACCGCCACCGGCTCCGCATCCTCGAGGACCGCAGACAGGTCACAGACCACGCCTCGGGGCAGCTCAGCCAGAGCCAGCTGGATCGCCCGGTCCAGATCTTCGACGACATCACTGAGCCGGCCGGCAACCTCCAGGACCACTACCTGACGTATGACGCGTCTTCTGGCACGCACCTTGCGAGCCGTGGCAGGACGACGGGTTGACTGCGCCTGGATCTCGGCCGGGACGTGGGTCGGCTCTCGGGTCGGGAACAGGAGGACACGCTCGGCGAAATCAGCGGGGAGGTCCTGCGGACTGCTCGGCTGTTGCGCCACGGCGAACTCAATTCAGTGGTCCCGGGATAACAAAGCACGACCACCGATTGTCGGGCCTAGAACGGACTAACCCGACGCCACAGCGAGGCGCAAAACAGACTCTACCCTCAAAACACCCGACAACGTGTGGCACAGGTCACGTGGCCGAGGGCAGAAGCTGAGCTGGCAGCCTTGGCGGAGTCGGCAGTCGCAGGCGCCGCACTCCACTGCGGAAGGCGCCGTTCGGGTCCGAGATCTTGAGCCAGAGCGGTCAGTTTGCCGAGTACGTTACCGTATTCAAGGACTGTCAATGAAGGTTGTCCGGACTGGCTGTCCGAGGCCGCTGGTGGTCGAGATCGAATACAGCAGTACGGCGCATTTGCAGCCTGAAAAGGTGAAACCGCTCTCCGCCGAGACGCCACCAGACAAGGCAGGTTACGGACGTGCTCGTCACCGAATCGCAGCGGACCGACAGGCCGGCTCGCTCAGCCCGCATCTGGCGCCGACGGTGACTGGCATGACGAGTTCGTTGACCGGCACTCATCCCCGAATCGGCGGCGGCGCCCCCAAAACGGTTGCTGCAGAGCACACATTCGAACAGCTCAAGGCCCGGACTGCCTTGATGGATGCCATCTACAGCAGCGCATACTTCTGGCAGATGGCCACCGATGAGCGGGGGGTCATCCAGATCTTCAACGTGGGCGCCGAGGCGATGCTGGGCTATGACGCGGTCGACGTGGTGGACCGGATCACCCCGGCGGACATCTCCGACCCCCAAGAGCTGATCAAGCGGGCGGCCGAGCTCAGTGCGGAGCTGGACACCCCGATCGCGCCCGGTTTCGAGGCGCTGGTCTTCAAGGCCAAACGGGGCATCGAGGACAGCTACGAGCTGACCTACGTCCGTAAGGACGGTAGCCGCTTCCCGGCCATCGTGTCGGTGACCGCGCTGCGCGATGCGCAGGGGGACGTGATCGGCTACCTGCTGATCGGGACCGACAACACCGCCGGCAAGGCCCGTAGTGCCTTGTCGGACGCCATCGTCAAGAGCGCGAACTTCTCCCAGATGGCCACCGACGAGCGGGGCGTCATCCAGATCTTCAACGTGGGCGCCGAGGCGATGCTGGGCTATGACGCGGTCGACGTGGTGGACCGGATCACCCCGGCGGACATCTCCGACCCCGCCGAGCTGATCAAGCGGGCGGCCGAGCTCAGCGCGGAGCTGGACACCCCGATCGCGCCCGGTTTCGAGGCGCTGGTCTTCAAGGCCAAACGCGGCATCGAGGACATCTACGAGCTGACCTACGTCCGTAAGGACGGCAGCCGCTTCCCGGCCATCGTGTCGGTGACCGCGCTGCGCGATGTGCAGGACGACGTCATCGGCTACCTGCTGATCGGGACCGACAACACCGCCGGCAAGGAGGTCGAGGCAGCCCAGGCGCTGCTGGACCAGCAGCTGCGCGACCAGCAGTTCTACACCCGCTCGCTGATCGAGTCGAACGTCGATGCGCTGATGACCACCGACCCGCTGGGCACGATCACCGACGTCAACCAGCAGATGATGACCTTGACCGGGCACACCCGCGCCGAGCTGATCGGTGCCCCGTTCAGGGACTTCTTCACCGACCCCGCCCGGGCTGACGCAGGCATCGCCCGGGTCCTGGCCGAGCACAAGGTCAGCGACTATGAGCTGACGGTCCGCGCCCGCGACGGTAGAGAGACGTTCGTGTCGTACAACGCCTCGCCGATCCATGACCGCGACCACAAGCTGCAGGGTGTGTTCGTGGCTGCTCGTGACGTGACCGACCGCCGCCAGATCGAGCGCACGCTGCAACAGAAGAACGTCGAGCTGGAGCATGCGAGCCGGATGAAGTCGGAGTTCCTGGCGACGATGTCCCACGAGCTGCGCACCCCCCTGAACTCGGTGATCGGATTCTCCGAGGCGCTCAAGGACGGCCTCCTGGGCGACCTGACCGACAGCCAGCAGGAGTACATCGGGGATATCTTCACCAGCGGTCAGCACCTGCTCTCGCTGATCAACGACATCCTGGACCTCTCCAAGGTCGAAGCCGGGATGATGAACCTCGAGATGGAGGCGGTGGACGCAAGCCGGCTCTTGTCCAACACCTTGTCCATCGTGCGGGAGAAGGCAGCGGCGCGCGGCATCGGTTTTGACCTGGAGCTCGACGAGCACCTCGGTGTCACCCAGCTGGACGTGCGCAAGACCAAGCAGATCGTCTACAACCTGCTCTCCAACGCGGTGAAGTTCAGCAGCCAGGGAGGTCTCGTGTCCCTGCGCGCCCGGCACGTCCCGCGGAGCGCCGTCGGGACCCTGGACGGCACCTGGCCTGTGCGCACGTTCGAGCTGGCCGAGAACGCGTTCACCGGGTTCCTCGAGATCTGCGTCACCGATGCCGGCATAGGCATCTCCGAGGAGAACATGGCCAAGCTGTTCCAGTCGTTCACCCAGATCGACAGCAGCCTGGCGCGTAAGTTCGAGGGCACCGGGCTGGGCCTTGCCATGGTCAAGCAGATGACCGAGCTGCTCGGCGGGACTGTGGCCGTGGCCAGCAGGGAGGGCGAAGGAGCCTGCTTCGCGGCCTGGATCCCACTTCAGACGTCAGCCCAGCCTGCCTCCATCGAGTGGAGAGACAACCAGACGGAGGCGGCGGCACCCCCTGAGACCATCAGTCGCGTCGCACTCTTGGTCGAGTATGACGACGACGCCGCAGATTTGATGAGCAACCTTCTCGAGGCGGAAGGCTTTGTGGTCCTGCACGCCTCCAGCGCTGAGGAAGCGCTCCAGATGGCGCCCCAGCAGAGCCTCGACCTCATCACCCTGGGTACCCAGCTGCCGGTACTCGACGGGTGCCAGTTTCTTGCCACCATGCGTGAGGACGCCACCCTGGGCAGGGTGCCGGTCGTCGTCATCTCCGGCACTTCCGTTGGCCCACTGGCGTTGGCCGGAGGCGCCGCCGCCGTCCTGGAGAAACCACTCAATCGCTCCGCGCTGAAGATGGCGCTGACGGATCTGGGCTTCCATGACGCGCAGGACCAGACCCGCACGGTGCTGGTGGTCGACGACGACCCGAAGGCAGTGGAGCTGATCGCTTTGAACCTGCCGAGCCCCGCCTATGCGACCGTGCGTGCCTACAGCGGACAAGAGGCCATCGTCCTGGCGCATCGGGTGCGCCCTGATCTCATCCTGCTCGACCTGATGATGCCCGATGTGACCGGGTTCGACGTCGTCCAGAGGTTGCAGGACGACCCCAGCACGGCAGACATCCCGATCCTGGTCGTCACGGCCAGAGAGATCACAGAACTGGACCGTCAGGTCCTCAACGCTGATCCGAGCCACGTCGTTCGAATCATCGAGAAGGCCGGTTTCAACCGCACCGACTTCCTGGCTGAGGTCCGGCATGCTCTGCCGCGACGCTAGAAGGAGCATCAGATGGCCAAGGTGCTAGTCGTCGAGGACAACCCGGCGAACATGAAGCTGACGTCACTGCTCCTGCATGGGGCCGGTCACCAGGTGCTGCCCGCGGTGGACGCTGAAACAGGGTTGAGGTTGGCGCTCGCTGAGCAGCCTGACCTGATCCTCATGGACATTCAGCTGCCGGGCATGGACGGCCTGGCTGCGACCGCCATTCTGAAGCAAGACCCCGCCACAGCATCCATCCCGGTCATCGCACTGAGTGCGCTGGCGATGAAAGCAGACAAGGAACGGAGCCAGACCGCCGGCTGCGACGCCTACATCGTCAAGCCGCTGCGGTACAAGGAGCTCTATGCGGTCATGGAACGCCTCCTACAGGAGCCGCAGCCGGACGCCACGCAGGCACCACCTCCGGGTCCGATTCCAACATGACAGAGCCGGCCACCATCCTCATCGTCGATGACGAGAGCGCCAATCGTCGACTGCTCCAAGCCTTGCTGGGGCCCGAGGGATATGTCACGCGTACCGCCGACAGTGGCCAGGAGGCGTTGGCGTCCATCGCCGACGACCCGCCAGACCTGGTCCTGCTGGACGTCATGATGCCCGGGCTGGACGGACGGCAGGTGGCCAGGGCTGTCAAGGCCGACTCCGCAACCGCCAAGATTCCGATCATCATGGTGACGGCCCAGACCGGCCGCGAAGCACGCCTGGCGGCACTGGATGCCGGAGCCGAGGACTTCCTGTCCAAGCCCGTGGATCGGGCCGAGCTGTGGTTGCGCGTGCGCAACCTCCTGCGCTTGAAGCGGCTCAGCGACCTCCTCGAGAACCACCAGCTGACCCTTGAGGCAGAGGCGGAGACACGGACGGCGGAACTGCAGGCCCGCACGGTGGACCTGCAGCGTGTTCGTACGGCGATGGATGCAACGGACGACTCGATCGTCCTCGTGAACCGCACCACCATGCGGTTCGTCGCGGTCAATGCGACGGCGTCAAAGATGCTGGGCTACTCGCGGGAAGAACTGCTCGAGCTCGGACCCATGGACCTGGTATCGACCTCGCGTGATCAGCTGGAGGCCCTGTACGACACGATCATCGAGGGCCGAGGGCGGACTGCGTCGATCGAGACTGCATACCGGAGAGGTGGGTCCGCCTTCCCTGTCGAGGTGCACCGGCAGGCTCAGCGCGCGGGAGCCGACTGGATCATCATCACCGTCACGCGCGACATCACGGAACGCATCGAGGCGGAAGGCCGCCTGCAGCGTCTGGCTCACTTCGACGACCTCACCGGACTGCTGAACCGCACCCTGTTCTGCGAGACGCTCACCAAGACGCTGGTCTACGCCTCGGGCGCCGGGGAGTCTGTCGCTGTCCTTCATCTGGACCTCGACCACTTCAAGAACGTCAACGACACCTATGGCCATGGGGTCGGCGACGAGCTGTTGATCCAGGTCAGCGACCGGCTGATCGAGTGCGTGTCCGACCGCGACACCGTCGGGCGACTCGTGGGAGATGAGTTCGCGCTCATCCTGACGACTCCGGAGGGCCGACGCGATGCCGCAGTCGTAGCCGAGAAGATCCGGACAGCGTTGCTGAAACCCTTCCGCCTGGATGGCCACGACGTGACCGTGACCGCCAGCATCGGCATCGCGCTGCACCCCGACGACGCGACCGACACCGAGACCCTGCTCAAGTACGCGGATACGGCCATGTACCAGGCCAAGCAGTCGGGGCGCGACCCCTTCCAGTTCTTCACGAGTGCGATGAATACCGAGGTATGGCGTCGGCTGGAGCTCGAGACCGCACTGCGACATGCGGTCAAGAACGGGGAGTTCGTCCTGCACTACCAGCCCAAGGTGGAGCTCAAAAGCGGGCATGTCGTCGGTCTGGAGGCCTTGCTGCGATGGGACCGTCCAGGTTTCGGCTTGGTCCCGCCGAGTGAGTTCATCTACTCACTGGAGGAGTCCGGCCTCATCGTCGATGTCGGCCGTTGGGTCATCGCCGCGGCATGCGAACAGATCAGGGAATGGAGACGACGCGGGATCGAGCCGGTCCAGGTCTCGGTGAACGTGTCAGAACGGCAGTTCGTCAGGGGCGATCTGCAGGGCGATGTCCTCCTTGCGTTGGATACCTACGAAGTTCCAGCTCGGCTGCTCGAGCTCGAGATCACCGAGACCCTGCTGATGACGAGTACGGACCGCACGATCGCCACCTTGCAGAACCTGAAGGCCGCAGGGGTGCAGATCTCCATCGACGACTTCGGGACGGGGCACTCCAGCCTCGCGTACCTGCGCCGGTTCCCGATCGACAAGCTCAAGATCGACCGCAGCTTCATCCGCGACGTCACCCGCAGCTCAGACGCCGCCGCCACCGCCCTGTCGATCATCAGGATGGGCCACGGCATCGACCTGGAGGTAATCGCTCAAGGCGTGCAGACAGCAGCTCAGCTGGCGTACCTGCGAGGCCACCAATGTGACCAGATACAGGGCTACCTCTTCAGCCCGCCGCTGCCGGTGCCCGCGCTCGAGCTGCTACTGCTCGCTGGCACCGGCCTGGCTGCGCCGCACAACAAGACAGTGGTGCCCCGCCACGACATTGATGCCGGGTGACCACACCTGGGCGCTTGATGCCCTGCAGACTCGGCTGATCGACAGGTCAGCAAAGACCCGGCCCCGCCCTGGGTGAGACGAAGCCGGGGTTCTGTCTTTCGCCCGCCTGAGCGGTTCCTCAGTGGTCAGTCGTCCCACTCGATCAGGACCTGACCACCCTGGACAGCGTCGCCGACGGCCACCTCGACCGACTTGACCGTGCCGTCCTTCGGCGCCGTCACCTCGGTCTCCATCTTCATGGCCTCCAGCACCAGCAGGGTCTCGCCGGACTTCACCTCGGCGCCCGCCTCGACGAGGACCGTGACAACGGTGCCAGAGACGGGGGAGGTCAACGCATTGGCGGAAGTCGCCGGCGCCTTCGTCGCGGTCGGGGTGATCGTGTAGGCAGACGTGCTGCCCACGAGGACGGCACCCAGCGTGGGCAGGGGCTCATCCTCCACCTCAACCTCGACGTCATAGACCGACCCGTTGACGGTCAACTGCAGTTTCATGTCATTGTCCGTTTCATGTCGTCCGTCGTCGTGGAATCTGTGTCAATGGGGCCTGCCGTTCACCGAATCCGTGCAGCTGGGCGTGCTGCTGCTGGACGGTCGCGAGTCCCTGAGCGGCCCAACCGCCGCCACGGCGCAGGTGAACCTGCTTGACCTTGGCGCGTTCACCCAGGTAGGCCGCGCAGGCGGCGGAGATGGCCAGCAGGACTTCCTCACTAACCTCAGGATGCCGCTGCGCCGCCTGTTCCTCCAGCGTCTGGACGCGGGCTGCCAGCTCGGCCACCAGGGCCTTCAGCTCGGCAATGGCCTCGGTGGGCTCATTGGTCTCGCTCATGGTGCTTCCTTCTGTCGGGGCGACAACGATCAGAGCGGGATCAGGCCGTACTTCTTCGGCGGACGCAGGTCACGCTTGGCGGTGAGGTTCTCCAACGCACGAGCCAGCTTGCGGCGTGTGTCGGACGGCTCGACGATGTCGTCAACCAGGCCTCGCGCGGCCGAGACATACGGCGTCGCGAAGGTGTCGCGATACAGCTGCACGAGCTCTTCCCGCTTGGCGTCCGGATCGTCGGCGGCGGCGATCTCCCTTTTGAAGACCACGTTTGCCGCACCCTGGGCGCCCATCACGGCGATCTCGGCCGTTGGCCAGGCGAACACGCGGTCAGCGCCCAGGTCCTTGCCGCACATGGCCAGGTACGCGCCGCCGTACGCCTTGCGCAACACCACGGTGATCTTCGGGACGGTTGCCGCAGAGTATGCGAACAGCAGCTTCGCTCCGTGCCGGATGATTCCGCCATACTCCTGGGTGACCCCGGGCAGGAAGCCGGGAACGTCCACCAGGGTGACCAGCGGGATGTTGAAGGCGTTGCAGAACCGCACGAACCGTGCGCCCTTGTCGGAGGAGTCGATGTCGAGCACCCCGGACAGGGCGATCGGCTGGTTGGCCACGAATCCGACCGTACGGCCTGTGATACGGCCGAAGCCCACGACGATGTTGGGGGCGAACCCTGCCTGGACCTCCAGAAAATCACCCACATCGGCGAGCCTGACGATGATCTCGCGGACGTCATAACCCTTCTTGGGATCATCGGGGATGATGTCGTTGAGGCTCTCGTCGCGCTCCACATCGTCATGGCCGGGGATGAACGGCGGCTCCTCGGTGTTGTTACTGGGCAAGAAGCTCAGCAGCTTCTTGGCGATCAGGATCGCCTGATGGTCGTCCTCGGCCACGAAATGGGTCACCCCCGAACGCACCGCATGGGCACCGGGGCCACCCAGCTCCTCAGCGGTCACCGTCTGACCGGTGATCTGCTTGATCACATCCGGGCCGGTGATGAACATCCGCGACGCCGTGGTCTGGATGATGAAGTCCGTCAGCGCCGGGGAGTATGCCGCCCCACCGGCACAGGGGCCGGCGATGATCGAGATCTGCGGCACCGCGCCCGACAGCGCGACGTTCTGGAAGAACACCTTGCCGTAGCCGGACAGCGAGTCGATGCCCTCCTGGACGCGGGCGCCACCGGAGTCGTTGAAGAAGACGAACGGGGTGCCGTTCTCCAAAGCGGCGCGCATCGCGGTCGCCACCTTGACCGAGTGCATCTCACCGGCAGAACCACCAGCGACGCTGAAGTCCTGGCTGGCGACGTGCACCGGGCGACCGAGCACGGATGCGGCGCCGGTGACCACTCCGTCGGCCGGCATGACCGCCTTGTCCATCCCGAACAACGTGGTGCGGTGCGTTGCAAGCATCCCGAACTCTTCAAAGCTCATCGGGTCGACCAGCTCGGCCACCCGCTCACGAGCGGTCAGCTTGCCGGCTGCGTGCTGTTTGGCGTGGCGCTTCTCACCGCCTCCGGCGATGACCTCCTCACGGCGGG
>DASRUA010000006.1:0-4687 GCA_035655615.1 Dermatophilaceae bacterium | reverse complement strand
GGCGCACGGACGTTGTCCATCACACGACAAGCGGGGACTACGTGGATCCGCCGCGGGGTGACGACCCACGCCTCTGACGGGGTCGACTGGCTGTTCCGCCTCTGACAGGGATCGAGAGGGTCGGTGACCCCGCTGCTCCGTGCCTCCGGCGATACAGGCGCGTCGCGGCCACATGGCAGCCGCTCGCCAACCTGCTGGAGGCGATGCAGCGCCCGAGGAAGCCAATGACGCCCGTTTGTCGGAAGAGGAACGCGACGCCATCCCTGACCGCCGCGAGCGCAGCCACGAGGCGCGCAGGTCGCGCCTGGGTGCGCGGTGGGTCGCAATCGACGCGGAACACTGCCCAGCCCGTGCGGTCACCGGCGAGGACATCGACCCGGAGGAGTACGTCGTTGAGAACTCCTGAGCCAATAGGGGTTCGACTTGCGGGACACGGATAGACAAATTCACTGCGGATGATGGAATGGCGAGATGACACTGCCCGAGGTCAAGCACATCGGAATCCTGTTGTTCAACGACGTCGAAGAGCTTGATGCCATTGGGCCGTGGGAGGTGTTGTCGTACTGGACCCGACACCACCCTGAGGACGGCTTCGCGGTGTCGTGCTTGTCCAAGTCTGGCGGTCTCGTACAGTGCTCCAAGGCTTGGCGGTGCAAGCCCACTACTCCTACGCTGACGCGCCGCCCCTTGAGGTGCTGGTCTACCCCGGAGGTAAGGGCACTCGCCCACAACTGGAGGATGAATCACAGTTGAACTGGGTGCGCCAGAAGCGTCTCGAGGTGCCGCTGATGACGAGCGTCTGCACCGGCTCGCTGGTATTCGCGGCCGCCGGTCTGCTCGCGCACCGGCCCGCCACCACGCACTGGAACTCGCTGGAGATGCTTGCCCAACTTGACCCGACCATCGAGGTCCGCACCGACGAGCGGTTCGTCGACGATGGAGATGTGGTCACTTCGGCGGGCATCTCCGCGGGAATCGACATGGCGCTGCATCTGGTGTCCCGCCTCGCCGGTGTCGACCGAGCCCGAGAGGTGCGCCGAGGGATCGAGTACGACCCAGCACCGCCGATCTGAGCTACTCCCATCCCTACTCGACTCCCATCACGCCTGTCGTCGGGTTGGTCGATCCAGAGCCGTCCCGTGGACCGATCGCCAGACGAACCGGGTGCGCCGGGTTTCTGACGAAGACGGTTGGTTTCACTGGGTTGCCTTAAAAACAGCCCCGAGGGGCCGGACTCCCCCTCCGATGGGAGGTTGTGTCTCGTCGTTCCCCCAGTGCGGGTTGGACACAGACTGTGTGACCCATTGCGAGTGCCCATCTGCCGACCTAGCGTGGTAGGTGCATCCAGATGGAAGGGGGTGGTTGGTCTAGTGAACAACCAACGGACGTGTGAGGTGGCTGCGCACTAGCCCAGCCGTCGCCGACTGCCTTCAGGTGGCAATCGGCAACCGGGCGAAGTCTGGTGACAGCAATCTAGGTGTTTGACGTGATGAAGAGCTTGGCCCGGTCAGGCATGACCATGGTCGTCGTCACGCACGAGATGGGTTTCGCGCGCGAGGTCGCAGACTCGCTGGTGTTTATCGACGGCGGCGTGGTCATGGAGTCCGGCGACCCGGCCGACGTGCTCACCAACCCTCAGCACCGGCGCACCCAGGCGTTTCTCTCCAAGGTCCTCTAGTAGCCACCACCCGTCGCAACCGTTGCAGTGAGAGGCGACACATGAAGCTCAGAGATGTCAGGCAGCTTGTCCAGTTGAGGACACCCGTGCTTTCGAGGCGCAGGCGTGTGCTGGCAAACGCCTGTAACGTGGCGGAGTATCGCCTTGCGGCCAAGCGAGTGCTACCGACCGGGATCTTCGACTACCTCGTCGGAGGCGCTGAAGACGAAGTGACCCTTCGTCACAACCGCGCGGTCTTTGATCAATGGGGACTCATGCCAGCCTGGGGTGCGGTCACTGGTGCCGACACGACGACCACGATACTCGGGCGAGCCACTGCGCTACCGCTCATGCTCACACCGACAGGCGCGACGCGACTGTTTCATCCGGAGGGCGAGCTGGCAGTTGCCAGAGCGGCAACCGCGGCTGGCGTGCCCTATGGGCTCTCGGGACTCGCCACGGTATCCATGGAGGGGGTGGCGAAGCAGTCTCCTGACCTTGACCGCTGGTTCAATCTGGGACTCACGCCCGATCGTGGCCTCCTGGGCGCCAAGCTGGATCGATGTGCTGCTGCCGGATACCGCGCACTCCTGGTGAACGTGGACATACGCGCTCTGGGTTCGAGAGAACGGGATCGTCGGAATGGTTTTACGGCTCCTCCCGCACTTACGCTCTCGTCACTGCTGGGCACAGCCGCGAAGCCGGGCTGGTGGTTCAGTTTTCTGCGAGCAGAGGGGATCAGCTTCCCGAACACAGCGCCGAATGCTTCGAATGACTCGGATGGTTTGAATCATTCGAAGGTCACGCCGTTGATGTGGCAGCAGATTCTTGGACATTCCGAATCGAGTACGGGCTGGGATGACCTCGAGGCATTGCGCGCAGCGTGGTCGGGCAAGATTGTTCTGAAGGGCTGCGTGAATCCGGGCGATGTCGTCAGGGCGGCCGCCATCGGCCTCGATGCAGTGCAGCTGAGTAATCACGGGGGACGCCAGCTCGACCACATGCTGAGCCCGATGGACGTGTTGCAGGAGTCTCGCCAGCGAGTCGGGGACGGCCTTGAGCTATACGTTGACTCAGGCATTCGGCGGGGAAGTGACATCGTGAAGGCACTCGCTCTCGGAGCCGACGCATGTTCGATTGGGCGCCCCTACTTGTACGGATTGGCAGCGGCTGGATCCCCCGGTGTAGGTCGCGTGATCGAGATTCTTGCTGACGAGCTGCAGCGCACGATGACTCTCGTGGGCGTTTCTTCGGTCGCTGAGCTGAAGGAACGAGGCTCAGACGTCGTCCGCGAGGTCGGGTCTCTCAAGGTGTTTGATCGCGCTCTCCCCTCGTTCGATTCGAGCCGCTGAGGGGCTATGCCTGCAGACGGTAGGGCCCCGAAGTGCAGGTCGGCGACGGAACTTCGGTAGCCCTAGTGGCCCTGCCCCCGTTTCGTGGACACGGGTTATGCGGCTTTTTGAGAGTCCGCGATCTGGCGTGAGTATTGCAGTTCGAAGGCCACGGGGCTGATCTGACCGATCGAAGCGTGCCGGCGACGCGGGTTGTAGCGGTCCTCGATTGGTGACCGGTCGCCATCGCTCTACGGGCACGCGCGGAGGCTGCGCCGACTTGGCACAAACACGGTTTTCGTCGTTCCGTAGCGGGTTGAGCCCGCGGGCGGGCACGCAAGTGGTGTCCATGAACCTGGACCGCGAACCAGACACGGAGGCTTGGGCCTCCCGAGCTCGACATGGCCGCGCCCGCGTTTGCCGTCATGCGACCGACGTCCGTAATCAGCGCAGGACACCTCTGCTGTCTACAAGTCTCATTGGAGCATGTGTTCGAGCACCTGGGCGACGCCGTCGTCGCCGGCCTTGGGTGCGAGGTGGTCGGCGGCGGAAATCGCGTCTGGATGACCGCCTGACATCGCGTAGCTGGTCCCGGACCAGGTAAGCATCTCGATGTCGTTGGGCATGTCGCCAAAGGTCACGACGTCTGCGGGTGCGATACCCCACGTGCGGGCCAGGTCGGCCAAGCTCGAGCCCTTGGTCACCCCCCGCGGACCCATCTCCAGAATGGCCAGGGTAGGGCTGGAATGCGTCGGCGTGACGAGGTCTGCAACGTGTGCGCGCCCCGCGGCCAGCAGTTCGTCGGGTGTGGATCTCGAGCTGAGCGCAATCATCTTGATCAGGGGCTCGTCGTCCAGCAACTCCTCCAGGCGCAGCGCTTGGCGCCGGGCACCGACTTGCTGCGGATCTGGGGCGAGCCCCTCGCCGCGCCCAGACCCGCGCACCGCTTCATACCCCCATTCCGCGCGCAGCTCGAGGGGTGTCTCCACCGCGAAGACAACGTCCGGAACCACGACTCGTAGCCTGCGGGCCACCTCGGTTGCCACCTCGTTGGTGATCGAGTGAAGTGCGACGATCGAGTCGGATTCAAGGTCCAGGGTGATCGACCCGTTAGCGCATATCGCGAATCCCTTATGGCCGGTGGCCTCCACAACAGGTGTGAGCCAGCGCGGAGGGCGTCCAGTCACGAACACCACACGCACACCAGCCCTCGTGCACGCCTGCATTGCGGCGCGGGTGCGAGCCGAAACCCCCTGGCCATGGGGAATGATCGTCCCGTCGAGGTCGGTCGCGACCATGCGCAACGTGCGTGAGGCCAACAATGGGTACAGCACGAAAGATCCAGCTCCCTCTTTGTGTGAACCGCGGAGCGCGGATCCTGGCGGCGACTGCAGCGCGGGGTCCGCGTGGAGCCAATGGCGACCTGTAGCGATGATCACTCGCGCCTCTTGCCCGATACTGGGCCACCTAAGCCTCGCAGCAGCAATGGCCACATATACCTTAGCCGGATCGTGAACCCTTCTTCGCCATCGGCAATCGGGACGGTTTGGTCAGCCATGAGGAATGACCGGGCGATGTCGATGAGCATTCGATATCCTTGATGGCGTGCTTTCCCTGTCCGCGTTGACGACGGCGCGGCGTGGTGTCGCGATGCTGGGGTCGACGATGCGCCCGGATGGCTATCACGGCGTGCACGCGC
>DASRUA010000005.1:0-2720 GCA_035655615.1 Dermatophilaceae bacterium | reverse complement strand
GACCTACGGATTAGAAGAACGGCAGATACCCGTTCAGATTGTTGGCGATCCGCCGATTCGTGCGTGGTTCGTTGACGCTGGCTGACACTGGTGAACAGCCTTTTCCACTCTTGTGTGCCATAAATCTGACGTTCCGCACTTCTCGATGACCGTTTGGCTCCCCACTTGTGGGGGGTCAGCGCTTCGCTGACCGGGGTGGTTCCTGCGGGGCTGTTTGACGCAGGATGAGTTCGCCTGCGTCAGCTGAGGTCTGCTCCATCTGGGCGACGATCCGTTCGAGGCGCCGCCGGTTGGCGATCCAGCTGCGGTAGAGCTCGGCTTCACCCTCG
Source organism: Dermatophilaceae bacterium (assembly GCA_035655615.1). GTDB lineage: Bacteria > Actinomycetota > Actinomycetes > Actinomycetales > Dermatophilaceae > UBA4719. The sequence continues at coordinate 2,391 of DASRUA010000005.1, read as the reverse complement.
CTCAGCCGACGGCTCACGGTCTTGCCGGCAACCGCCCGGCTCCACTGGTAGTAGGGGCCGTGGCGTTGTGGCGGGTCGCCCTGGCAGCGGCAGCCCGGTTTCCCACACGAGGTGTAGCGGAGCACGACGCTGCCCGGGCTGATGAACCCGATGGTGGCAAGCTCGGCCGCCAGGGCGCGGTAGGTGCGCTCATAACGCTGGAGTTGGCTGGTCACGACACCTCGATTCGTGGTCGCCAGGTCCCTGATTCGTGATCTGTCAGCATCTATACTGACCGATATCGGGAAAGGCGTCAAGGAGGACCACGATGACCACTCCAGGGCAGTTCACGTTGCACAGCCAAGACCTTGGCTGTTTGCCGATCGTCAACGTCTTCCTGGCCCGGATGGGCTTGGCCGATCACCTGTTGACCTACCTGCCTCACGACGACGCACGGCTGCGCCTGGCCCCGGCAGCGGTGATCGCGTTGGTGGTGCGCAACATCGTGGCCGGTCATCGTCCGGTCTATGCGCTCGGTGAGTGGGCGGCGCCCTACGACCCAGCGGTGCTCGGGCTCGGAGCGGGCGACGCCGAAATGCTCAATGACGACAGGGTCGGCCGGACCCTCGACCGGCTCTTCGACGCCGACCGGGCAAGCCTGATCACCAAGACGGTCCTGGCGGTGATCCGCAACTTCGCCGTCGAGACCACCCAGCTGCACAACGACTCGACCACCGTGACGGTGACCGGGGCCTACCCCGACGCCGATGGCCGGGACCGGGGCGGGAAGGCGACCCCGGCGATCCGCCATGGCCACAACAAGGACTTCCGCCCCGACCTCAAACAGCTGTTGTTCATCCTCACCATCTCCGCTGACGGCGCGGTGCCGATCGCCTACCGGGTCGCCGACGGCAACACCCCTGACGACCTCACCCACATCCCGACCTGGGACGAGCTGCGCGCCCTGGTGGGCCACGAACGGTTCCTCTATGTAGCGGACAGCAAGCTGTGCTCGAAACAGGCCATGGGTCACATCGCAAACCACGGTGGGCGTTTCGTCACCGTCGTGCCCCACGGCCGACGCGAGGACACCTGGTTCCGCAACTGGGCACAAACCCACGCCCCCGCCTGGCAAGAGGCCCGACGCGTTCCCGGCTCCCGGCTCGGCGACCCCGACCGCATCTGGCGCACCTTCGAAGCCCCGGCACCCTCGGTCGATGGCTACCGGGTGATCTGGGTGCACTCCAGCACCAAAGCAGCCCGCGACGCCGCGACCCGAGCAGGCCGCATCGAGGCAGGACTGACCGCGATCGACGCCGTCGCTGCCCGCCTCGCCACCCCCAAGACGCGCATCAAGACCAGGGTCGCCGTCGAACAAGCCGCCACCACCGCTCTGACCGGCGCCGGAGCAGGACGCTGGGTCGGCTTCACCATCACCGCAGCCAGCGACGTGAGCTTCCATCAAGAACTACGCGGCCGCCCCGGCAGCGCGACCCGCTACCGGCGCAGCGAGAAACCAGTCTTCACCATCACCGCCACGATCCACGCCGACAAGGTCGCCTACGACGCCGCCACCGATGGTTGCTTCCCGACGATCACCAACGACACCGTGATGACCCCTGCTGAAGTACTCGCCGCCTACCACTACCAGCCCAACCTCGAGCGTCGCAACCACATGCTCAAAGGACCTCAGGAAGTCGCGCCCGTCTACCTGGAGACCCCGCACCGCATCGAATCGCTCCTGCTCTGCCACTTCCTGGCCATGCTCACCGAAGCCCTCATCGAACGCGAGATCCGGACCTCGATGAAGACCAACGGCCTTGCCGGCATCCCGCTCTACCCCGAACTGCGCAACTGCCCCACCCCAAGCGCTCCCCGCATCCTGGAGATCTTCGACGACGTCAAACGCCACCAACTGATAAGTCAGGATCAGGTCGCGCAGACCTTCCAGCCCCAGCTCACCCCGCTGCAACAGCAGGTCCTGGACCTCCTACACATCCCAGCAAGCGTCTACCACTGACTCCTGAAGTGGGGGACCATATCGAGCGCGAGAAGTGCGGAACGTCAGCTGGTCGGTGACCTGGCGGCGGATTAAAGTGAACCGCTGGTTCCTCGCGTACTCCTCTTCGTCACGCTCGCCGAACCCACACCATCTGGCAGTACTGGCATGTCCCGGCTTTGTCAGGGCTGCTCCCACCCTCCCCGGCACCTCCCGGGCAGGGCTGCCCTCAGCTGCACCGCCCTGCTGCGACAGAACGGCGATGAAGGTCTCCCACCTCATTCGAGTTGTCAGCGCCTCACGGCGCACGTGGATCGAGGCTGAACCGCCCGGGTTCAGTGGAGGATTAGTTCTCCTGGCAGCGACTGCTGCCCGGGGTGTTCTGACGGCAATACGCTTGCTCGAACTCGACC
>DASRUA010000004.1:0-4751 GCA_035655615.1 Dermatophilaceae bacterium | reverse complement strand
CGGCACCTGCGAGTTCCTGGTCGGGCCGGACGGCACCATCTCGTTCCTCGAGGTCAACACCCGGTTGCAGGTCGAGCACTGCGTGACCGAGGAGGTCTCCGGGATCGACCTGGTCCGCGAGCAGTTCCGAATCGCCAGCGGTGAAGCGCTCGGCTACGTAGACCCCGCCCCCCACGGCCACTCGATCGAGTTCCGGATAAACGGCGAGGACGCCGGCCGCAACTTCATGCCCGCCCCGGGCGTGGTGACCAGCTTCCGTCCGCCGTCTGGCCCCGGTGTGCGGCTGGACTCCGGCGTGGAGACCGGTGACGTCATCGGCGGAGCGTTCGACTCGATGCTGGCCAAGCTGATCGTCACCGGCAAAGACCGCACCCAGGCGCTGGCCCGGGCGCGCCGCGCGTTGGCCGAGTTCGTCATCGACGGCATGCCCACCGTTCTGCCATTCCACCAGGCTGTCGTCAACGACGAGGCTTTCGCGCCCAAGAACCCCGCCCAGCCGTTCAGGGTGCACACCCGCTGGATCGAGACAGAGTTCGTCAACAAGATCCCCGCGTACACCGGAGTGTTGGCCACTGCTCCTGAGGGGGCCGGCGAGCGCCAGAGCGTAGTCGTCGAGGTCGGTGGCAAGCGCCTCGAGGTTGTCCTGCCCGGCGGGCTGAAGTTCGGTGGCGGCGGTGGCGGCTCGAAGAAGAAGGCACCCAAACGGACCGGCAGCGGCAAGGCCGGAGCTGCCGCCTCGGGCGACTCCGTGATCACACCCATGCAAGGAACAATCGTCAAGATCGCGGTCGAGGAAGGGCAGGTGGTCGAGGCCGGCGAGCTCGTTGTGGTCCTCGAAGCGATGAAGATGGAACAACCGATCAACGCCCACAAGTCCGGCACCATCACCGGGTTGACGGCCACCGTGGGCCTGACCGTGAGCAACGGTCTCGTGATCGCAGAGATCAAGGACTGAAGCAATCAGGGAACACCGTCGCCTGCGACCTCAGTCGTTGGAGTGCAGGCGCCGGGCGGCTTCGGCGATCGAGCCTGACAGGGACGGATAGACCGTAATCGTGTTGGCCATCTGGTCCACCGTCAGCCGGTTCTGAACCGCGAGAGCGATCGGGAAGATCAGCTCGGAGGCGTGCGGAGCCACGACAACACCGCCAACGATCGAGTGACTGCCGGTGGCAGCGAAGAGCTTGACGAACCCGTCCTGCGCGTTCTGCATCTTGGCCCGGGGGTTGGTCGACAGTGGCAGCATGACCGCTCGCGCATCGATACGACCCTCGTCGATGTCCTTCTGGGAGTAGCCGACAGTCGCGATCTCGGGGTCGGTGAAGATGTTGGCGCTGACGCCTCGCAGGTGGAGGGGAGCCACGGTGTCCCCCAACGCGTGCGACATCGCGATACGACCCTGCATGGCGGCCACGGACGCGAGGGGAAGAACCCCCGTACAGTCGCCCGCGGCATACACACTTCTGACCGACGTGCGCGAGACCCGGTCGACCCGGATATGTCCGGACTCGGTCAACGCCACACCCGCCTGCGCCAGCCCCATGTTCTGGGTCTGCGGGATCGAGCCCACGGCGAGCAGCACGTGTGAGCCGGTTATCTCTCGGCCATCCTCCAGCGTGACGACCACGCCATCGCCCACAAGCTTGGCGCCGGCCGCCCGGGAGCGGTTCATCACCTGCATGCCGCGCCGCCGGAAGACGTCCTCGATCACGGTGGCGGCGTCGGCGTCCTCGCCGGGGAGAACCCGATTGCGCGATGAGACCAGGACGACCTCGCTGCCGAGACCAAGATAGGCGTCGGCAAGCTCCGCACCGGTCACCCCCGAACCGACCACAATGAGACGCTTCGGGACCTCGGACAGCGCGTAAAGCTGCTGCCAGGTCAGGATCCGCTCCCCGTCCGGCAAGGCTGAGTCCATGACGCGAGGGGTTGCCCCGGTCGCGATCAGCACCACGTCCGCTTCCAGCTCTTCGGTGGTCCCTGCGACGAGGTCCATCGACACCCTCGCAGGCGAGACCAGCCGGCCGACGCCCTTGCACACGCGCACGCCGACCGTGTCGAGCCGCTCCTCGATGTCACGGCTCTGGGCGGCGGCCAGCTCGAGAATGCGCTCGTTAACCGCAGCCAGGTCCGCCGCGGCCTCATGGCCGGTCTCCTCGCCGTCGAAGCGGACCCCCAGCCCGCCCGCCACCTCGATGCGTGACAGCGAGTTCGAGGTCGAGATCAGGGTCTTGCTCGGGACGCAGTCGGTGAGGACAGCGGCGCCACCAAGGCCGTCGCGGTCGACAACGGTGACGGACGCTCCGAGATGCGCGGCAACCAGGGCCGCCTCATATCCACCTGGGCCACCACCGAGGATGACTACGGACGTATTGCGTTCTTTCACGAGGCCTATCCAACCACCCATCGGGCGAGGTGCCGACGAGTGACTGGTCGCGCGACGAACGGTTATCTTGCGGCCATCTCCCGTCCATCAACACCCGACACCGTGTAGTTCCCGCGACACGACACCTCAGCGATAACATTTCAACGCTAGCCTGCGCGGGTAGCCCCACCCCAACCCGGAGGTCCGAAGTGAAGAAACGAATGGCTCGACGAAGTGGTGTTGCGATACTTGCCGCAGTCACCCTGATCGGTATTGCCGCCTGTTCCCCACCGACCAAGACCTCCGACAGCACCAGCAGCGGAGGCGTCAAGGCTTCGACCGCCACTTCGGCCAGCGCCCTTGGCGGGATGGCCTCGCTGGTCGACGCAGCCAAGAAGGAAGGAACGCTCAATGTCATTGCGCTCCCGCCGGACTGGGCCAACTACGGCGAGATCATCAAGGGTTTCCAGGCCAAGTACGGCCTCAAGGTCAACAGTGCGCAGCCCGACGCCTCCAGCGCCGACGAGATCGCCGCGGCCAAGAATCTCAAGGGTCAGTCGAAGGCGCCTGACGTGTTCGACCTCGGCGGCGCGGTTGCCAACGCCAACACCGCCATGTTCGCCCCGTACAAGGTGACGACGTTCAACGACATTCCGGCCCTGCTCAAGGACTCGACCGGCCTCGGGGTGAGCGACTACGGCGGCTACATGAGCATCGGCTACGACGCGGGCAAGGTCCCGGCGCCGAAGACGGTGGCGGACCTGTTGAAGCCGGCCTATAAGGGCAAGGTCGCCCTCAACGGAGACCCCACCAAGGCGGGCTCGGCGTTCAGCGGTGTCGTGATGGCAGCCCTGAACCAAGGCGGAACGCCCAATGACATCAGCAAGGGCGTCGACTTCTTTCACTCGCTCAAGACCGTCGGCAACTTCCTGCCGGTTGACCCCACCGGTGCCACGATCGAGTCCGGCCAGACACCGGTCGTCTTCGACTGGGACTACCTGAACGTCGCACAGGGCAAGAAGCTCACAGGCAAGATGAACTGGCAGACAGTCGTCCCAGCCGGCGCCGTCGTCGGCGGATACTACGTGCAGGCGATCAACAAGGACGCTCCGCACCCGGCCGCTGCCCGTCTGTGGGAGGAGTACCTCTACTCCGACGAGGGACAGAACCTGTTCCTCAAGGGCGGCGCACGGCCCGTGCGCGAAGCGGCGATGGTGGCAGCGCGGACGATCGACAAGGCCGCGTATGCCGCACTGCCCAAGGCCGTCGGCACACCGGTGTTCCTGACCAAGGAACAGAGCGACAAGGCCAACGCCTATCTGACAGCCAACTGGGCCAAGGCTGTTGGCTGAACACCCGAGCACCAGGGCGCCCACCGGCCGCAAGCCGGTGGGCGCCCTGCTCGGCGTCCTGCCCTTCTTCGCCTACACCACGATCTTCCTTCTGGTACCGACCCTGATCGTCGTGGTCGGCGCGTTCCTGGATGGCAACAGCCGTCCGACCCTGGGCAACCTGTCTGCCCTGGCTCAACCACAGATCGTGTCCGCCTTCATCAACTCGGTCGTGCTCTCGGCGGTCACGGCAGTCCTGGGCGCCGTCTTCGGGGCATTGCTGGCGTATGCCGTGTCGACCGCTCGCGAGGGCGGCACGCTTCGGCGAATGATGACCTCACTGTGCGGCGTCCTCGCCCAGTTCGGCGGCGTGACGCTGGCGTTCGCGTTCGTCGCCACGGTCGGGTTCCAGGGATTCCTGACCCTCTGGTTGCAGAACATCGGCATCGACCTGGCCGGTAGCACCTGGCTGTTCGAGCCGGACAAGGGGCTGATCCTCGTCTACACGTACTTCCAGATCCCGTTGATGCTCATCGTCTTCCTGCCCGCGGTGGAGGGTCTGAGACCACAATGGCGCGAAGCGGCCGAGTCACTCGGCGGCAGCACCTGGCACTACTGGCGACACGTCGCCGGGCCGATCCTGGCGCCCTCCTTCGTCGGGGCCATGCTGCTCCTGTTCACCAACGCCTTCAGCGCGTATGCCACGGCTGCGGCACTGATCTCGCAGGGCTCCCCCATCATCCCGCTACAGATCGGCGGCACGCTCAGCTCCGAGGTGATCCTGGGTCAGGAAAACGTCGGCAAGGCCATGGCGCTGGGCATGGTTGCCATCGTCGCGGTGGTCATGACCTTGTACGTCGCTCTCGAACGGCGCACGACCAAGTGGCTGGGCCGATGAAACTGCGGGCCGCTCGCCGGCGCAGGCAGACCATCTTCCGGCGGGTCGTCGTGGGGATGATCGGCCTGTTCTTCGCCCTCCCACTGCTGGGCATGGTCGAGTTCACCACCCGCGCCCCCGGCGGTGGCCGGACGCTGGACACATGGGCCACGCTGTT
>DASRUA010000003.1:0-2890 GCA_035655615.1 Dermatophilaceae bacterium | reverse complement strand
CCAGCGCGCCGCCGGCGTGCTCCTCCTCGGCGTTGCCGAACAGGTTCGCCGAGTAGGAGATCTGGGTCTTGACCTCCTTCTTGCAGTAGCCGAAGTAGGTGTCGGCGATCACCGTCACGATCACGCCGCGAGTGTCCCGGGCACAGATCTTGAAGGCGCGCCCGCCGTTGTACGGTTCGTCCTCCTTCTCCCAGCACACCTCGTCGCGCTTCTGCCGGTCGGTGGCCTGGCTCACGTGGGGCAGCCCGAGCTCCTTCTTCGTCAGCCGGGTCAGGTGCGGGGCGAGGATGACGGCGCCGGTGTGGCCGGTCCAGGTCTCCGGGGCCAGGGACGCGTCGTTCTCGGGCAGATAGGGGTCACCCCCATTGCCGAAGATGCCCTCCACGAAGTCGAGGTTGGCGACCAGGCCACCAGGCACGATGAAGCGGGTCTCCATTCGCTTCTCGCGCACGGAGCCGGGTACCTCTGGGGACACCAGCGGGCGAAGCTGCAACGAGACGAAGCATGCCGCCGGCTGGGGCTGGTTGGCCGTGTAGGGCAGGACCTTGTCGATCTCCGGCGGCTCGAACGCGCGGGCCAGAAGCCGGGCGAACGCCACCTTGGGCACGGCGATCTTGTCATCGGGGATGGGCAGTCCCCCTTCGGCGATGTGGAAGACCCCCGCGGTGGTCCGGCGATCGTTGGCCGGGTTGTGCAGCACGCCGTTGACGAGCCGGTAGCTGCTCATCAGCAGCGAGGTGAAGCTGTCGCCGTCGAAGGGCAGGGACAGGTCGCGGGCCAGGCCCGGCTCATCCAGGTCCAGGGTGCGCCGCGGAAGCTGGGGGCGCTCACCGGTCTCGGCCAGGTAGTCGTCCAGGAATGCCTGGATTCGCCCGTCCGCCGCGCACAACCGCTCGGACAGCCGACGGCTCAGCTCACGCTGGCGGGCGAAGATCGGACGCGTGAGCCTGGCCGACTCGGTGTCCTCGAACCCTTCGGGCATGGGCAGCCCGAGTTGGGCCAGACGGAGGTTGATAGCAGCGTTCTGGATGTGGGGCACACGTGATTGTCTGCCTTCCTGATGGGCCCACGCCAGTGCCCGCCAGACCTCCCTCACAGGTAGCGGCATCCCCCGGCGGACTCGCGACCCCACATGCCCTGTTGATCGACGCGCACTGGACCCGCCGGCCTGTTCGGGGTGAGTGGATCATCCGACCGCCCGCCGACGAAGACAACGAATCCGAGCACGACTGAGCACATCAGTCCCGCCCATCCCCGCGTCCCCGCCGTCACAGTCAAACGCCCTCACCCCGGTCGCGGGGATGGCGGGGATGGCGGGGATGGCGGGGATGGCGGGGATGGCGGGGCAGCTCGTAAGTCCACGGCTCGGACAGAGGGACCTACGATGGCTGCGGGTTCGATCCTGTACGTGATCATCGAGCTGCTCGGCGTCGCGGTCAAGACACGCCGACCTGACCTCCTCGCCTACGGGCTGCTAATCGGGATGATCGCCGGGTTCGCCACTGACGCGATCGTGACCGCGGCCGGCGCTTGATCCGGCAGCGAGCCGCGCCATCACGGCGCCGGCATGCTCACCCACTACCAAGTGGTCGACTAGACCGCGGGTAACAGAGACCACGGCACAGCACTCGCTGAGGGTGTGCGGCGTTCCCGTAGACCGATCCCCAACTGCGACTGGAACGCGAGCTGTATGCGGCCATGACCTGGCGCCGACGATGTCGACCGGGTTGCGTTACGCCGGTTGGGACGTGGTGCTGGACTCGGTGCCACACATCAGATCACGGTCGAGTCGCATCCGGCATGAGGCCAGGTGCTTACCTGACGCGTCCTGCTCGGCGGTGTAGTGCCGATGCTCCTCGAACCCCAGCCGCTGCAGGAGCGCTACCGAACGTACGTTGTCGGTGTAGGTGTTGGCGAACACCCGCTCGGCCCCTTGCGCGAACAACCAGTCGAGCAGAGACCTCATGGCCTCCGTGGCATACCCGTGGCCATGGTTTCGAGGGCTGAACGCGTATCCGATCCACACGTCAGCGGGATCTGGTGACGCGGGTTGGAACTGCTCCGCCATGTTCCATGCGTGCACGTCTCCAATCAATGTGCCGTCCAGCAAGACAGCGAACGTGAGGTTGAAGCGCTCCCTGTCGGCAGACTGCCAGAGCACGGCCGCACGAGCGAGGCGCTGACGCGTCCGCTCCAGGTCGAGAGCCGGGTGAGTTAGGTAGGTCACGACCTCGGGGCATCCCCGATACGCGTGGACCATCGCAACGTCCTCGATGGCCACGGGCCGCAGGACCAGCCGTGCTGTGCCTAACTCCACGCTCAGGAGCCTGTCAAAGTTGCCCTCCACTGCTGAGCCCATTGCCGCCGGGGGCCAACGAGGACACCTCCCTGCCCAGTTCCCCGGTCCCGCATCACCCCAGCGAGGTCAAAGAACCCCCAGAGACAGCGGCGGGCCGCTCAATCGTGCATGTCACGTGATCACTGTCGTCCTATAGGGATCCGCCTACGGACACCAGGGCTGGCTCAGATGCGTCCGGTCATCGTTCCCTGAACGGCACCGCATCGACTGGGTCGACGACGTCCAACTGGAGGCCGCGTCCAGCAAGCATGGACCGACCGCGGCCACCGCCCTGGGTCTCTAGCGGGAGTTTCCGGGCTATTCGGATCCTGATCCGACTGTGGGGACGTGGCACCCGGTCTGACCTGGGGTTTCTCGGCGTGTCGGCTGCCACAGAAGGCTCAAATAGTATATGACCTAAAGTATGGCAAGTTTGTACAAGAAGGTGATCAACGGGAAGCCGTACTGGTATCTGCGCCAGATGGCGCGGGTGGACGGCAAACCCAAGATGGTCTCCGAGCGCTATCTGGGTTCGGCCACCGACATCGAGGC
>DASRUA010000002.1:0-2413 GCA_035655615.1 Dermatophilaceae bacterium | reverse complement strand
GAAACTGCTGGTGTCTCTTGGCGCAGCGATCGTTGGCGGCGCAGCCGCTGCGGCGGTAGGAGCGGGCCGGTCCGCACCCTTGATCGGCTGGGACATCCTGGCAGTGGTCTTCTGTGCCTGGGTGTGGTCCACGGTGTGGAGACTCGACGCGAAATCCACAGCGAGCCACGCCCAGCGCGAGAACCCCGGCCGCGATCTGGCTGACGTGGTTCTGCTGGGAGCAGCGGTCGCCAGCCTGATCGCCGTCGGGGTCGTGCTGTTCGGAGCCGGCCATGCGAACGGGAGCCTGAAGTACCTCCAGGCGGGTTTCGCGCTGGTATCGGTGTCCGTGTCCTGGACCCTTGTCCACACCGTGTTCACCCTGAGATATGCGCGCCTGTACTACTCCGGCCGGGCCGGAGGGATCGACTTCAACGAAGCCGAGCCCCCGCAGTACAGCGACTTCGCCTACCTGTCCTTCACGATCGGCATGACGTTCCAGGTCTCGGACACCAACATCGAATCCAAGCAGATCCGACGCATGGCCTTATGCCACGCTTGGCTGTCCTTTCCGCTGGGGGTGGTCATCATCTCGGCGTCCATCAACCTGGTGGCCGGCTTGGCGAAATGACCAGACCAGTCAGCATCCTGAACCCCCTGCAAGCGCTTCAAAGGGACGCGGGACAAGCGACCACCCGCCCAGGCCGCCCAACGCGGAATTGGCGGCGGGCCAGACGGTGCGGTCGTGTCTTGCCGACCGTCCACCATCCCCACAACGGTCCTTGGGTTCACACGGTGATCCGGCTACGGGACGACCATAGTCGGCGGAGATCGGCGGTCAGGTGCTCGGCGACCGTTCCGCCTACGGGACGGCAGTGCGGCAGTCCGACGCACTGCCACTATTGGCCAAGTTGTCGCTGTTTTGCTCTGGGGCGGCTTGCTCGAGGTGATCGTCGCACTCGCTGGCATCGGCACCGCCGCCACGCTGTTTCCGGTGGTCAGGCGGCAGAACGAAGGCATGGCGCTTGGCTTTGTCGCCATTCGCACCCTTGAAGCCGGCATGATCCACACCGGCGTTGTGACCCTCCATTCGCTCGTGACCTTGCGACAGACCGCAGCCACCGGAGCAGATGCGGCCTCGCTTGTCACCACCGGCAAGTCGCTCGTCGCGACCTACAACTGGACGTTCCTGATCGGACAGAGCCTCTCGCCGGCCATCAGCGCACTGTTGCTGGGCACCTTGATGTACCAGTCAGGCCTCGTACCACGCGTCATCCCCCTGATGGGACTCATCGGAGGCCCTCTGCTCGCCACCCCCATCATCGCAACGCTGTTAGGCCTCATCGTGCAGACCAACCCCTTGGCTGGGCTCGCCGCACTCCCGGTGGCTCTTTGGGAGTTCTCGCTGGGCGTCTATCTGGTCGTCAAAAGCTTTAAACCCTGCCCCATCACAGATGCAATGGTTGCTGCCGGCACCACACCCGCCCAACGGAACGTCGTCGCCTAACCTCCGAAAACACGGCCGAGCCCACCAAGGGCCGCCCGCTGACCGCGCAGGCCGACGGGCGCGGTCGGAGTAGGCGACCAGACCCAGAGACCCGATCGGTAACCGGGACAACAGCCCGAGCCAATGTTCGCTCATGGTTGAGGTGAGGGCGCCCATCTTCCCCCGAAGGTGAATATGCGTCGAGAGCAGCTTCCCGATTGTTTGGAGGTGGCCGCCGCCTTGTTGTCGCCCGAAGCCCGCAAGGGAGTCTCAGCAGTGAGGATGAATGCCCGGTGCCAGCGCGCCAAGAAGGATGCCCCGGATGGCGGTGCCGCGCGCCGGCCCGGTGCGCCGATCCAGATCAGGGGGTATGAGCAACACCTCTGGTCGACCTCCTCAGCTGGCCACTGCGCTGGGCTGACGGTCATCTCGGCTATCGAAACTCTAACGGCCCAGGGCAGTACCTCGCCGTAGAATCGACATAGCGAAGGGAGAGTTCGTTGGCGCGTGGACGCGACGTCGCGAGTGTCGCAAACCAGGTCGAGGACCAGCCTGCACTCCAGATCGGAGCCCGCGTTGGCTACGCCGTCAGTGGTGTTCTCCACCTGCTGATCGGCTGGATCGCCCTGCAGGTCGCCTGGTTCGCCAGCGCCAAGTCGGCAGACCAGTCCGGTGCGCTGCAGGCCATCTCCGGAAGTCCGCTGGGACGGTTCACCCTCTGGGTGGCCGTCTTGGGATTCCTCGCCCTCGGGCTGTGGCAGCTGGCCAACGCCCTGGCGGTGCGGACCGGCGGCGAGGCATCGCGCTGGGGGGACAAGGCCAAGGGGATCTCCAAGGCGGTCCTCTACTTCGTGTTGGCGTGGACCAGCTTCAGCTTCGCCAACGGACAACCACGCAGCAGCAAGACCCAGAGCGCCGACTTCACCGCCACCCTGTTGCAGCACTCCG
>DASRUA010000001.1:0-2383 GCA_035655615.1 Dermatophilaceae bacterium | reverse complement strand
CGTGGGTAGGTGAGGGAGAGTGCGCGCCCGATGGCGAAGCCCAGGAACCACATGATGAAGAAGTAGCCGAGCAGCGGCAGGGCGATCCGGGCCACCGTCAGGGGTTCGGAGGTGATGGTGTTGCCCTGCAATGCGAACAGGACGACCACCGTGAAGAGCAGCCCCCACAGGGCGATGGGACTGATCTTGGGCAGGAGCTTGGTCTCGTACCACTCGCGTCCCTTCGCTCGTTCGCCCAGTGTCCGGGTGAGGTACCCGGCAACCAAGGGGATACCGAGGAAGATTGCGACGATCTTCGCGATGCCGAGCATGGAGACGTCCAGAGTTGACTGCTCCAACCCGAGCCAGCCGGGCAGCACCGCCAGGTAGAAGTAGCCCAGGGCTGCGTAGGCGACCACCTGGAACACCGCGTTCAGGGCGACCAGGACCGCTGCCATCTCGCGGTCGCCGCAGGCCAGGTCGTTCCACAGCAGGACCATTGCGATGCACCGCGCGAGCCCGACGAGGATGACGCCGGTTCGGTATGCCGGCTGGTCGGCCAGCAGGAGCCAGGCGAGGGTGAACATCACCAGCGGGCCAACGACCCAGTTCATCAGAAGTGACGCGGCGATCATCCGTCGATCCGCGGTGATCAGGCCGATCTCGTCGTACCGGACCTTGGCCAGAACCGGGTACATCATCAGCAGGAGCCCGAGGGCGATCAGCAGTGAGGTCTGGCCGATCTTCACGGCGTTCAGTGCGTCGTTCAGGCCGGGGACCAGGCGCCCCAGGACGAGTCCGAGGACCATCGCCAGGCCGATCCACGCCGGCAGCATCCGGTCCATCGCCGACAGGTGGACGACGATCGGCGCGTCTGCCGGTTCGGGTTCTCCCACACGGGGGGTGTTGGGCTGCGTGGTCACGGGCACGGCCTCCGGATCTGTTTGGCATCGCGGGCTTGGACCGCGAGCTCGGTGAGGGTTTCGGCTAAGCGGGCCAACGCTTCTGGTCGCAACCGGTAATAGGTGAAGCGGCCTGCCGGCTCGGTCTCCACCAGACCCGCGTCCCGAAGCACCCGCAGGTGGTTTGACAGGTTCGTCTGCCGGGCACCCGTGAGCTCGACCAGGTGGCAGTTGCACAGCTGCTCCTTCGCGAGGAGTTCGACGATCTGGCGTCGCAGGGGATCGGCAATTGCCCGGACTAATTCATCAGTGGTCGCTGACATCAGCATATCCTGATTCTAGCGCATGCGGGTGGCGGTGTCCTGCTCGCGATCGATTGGCCTGGAACTGGCGGGCTTGGGTTGCTGCTGCCCGGCTCTTCCGGGTCTAGGAAGCGGCGTTACGGTTTCGTGGAAGGTGCCCAATACAACGGAAGGACGGGGTGGCTCCACGTCATGACCCTGATCGCCCCAGAGTGGAACGAGGCTCGTCGGAGGGCGCACGCGAGCGGTCAGATTCTCGGCACCCAGATCATCGCCGTTCGATGTGGCGACCGTCGCGTGCTGGCCGAGCAGGTGCATGCCCGCACGCCCTTGCCGCCGCACGATTCGTCAGCGATGGACGGCTGGGCGGTCTGCGGGCCAGGACCGTGGTCGGTCATGGCCCAGGTTCTTGCCGGAGCCGTACCCGACACCGCTCTGACGCTGGGCACGGCGATGGCGATTGCCACCGGGGCTCAGCTACCCGCAAACACCTCAGGGATCCTGCGCACCGAACATGGGCACCTCTCTGACACCGGAATGCTTACGGGGGATGTGAGCCGGGGCCAAGACATCCGGCCTTCTGGAGAGGAGGCGGAAACCGGCACTTCCCTGATAGCAGGGGGCACCCTTCTGACGCCAGGGCACCTTGGGCTGGCGGCCGCTGCCGGGTACGACGAGATCCGTGTCGTATGCAGGCCGACGGCGTGCTACCTCGTATTCGGTGACGAGCTGCTGCGCTCCGGGCGTGCGCGGGACGGCAAGGTCCGGGACAGCCTCGGGCAACAGATCCCCGCATGGCTCGACCGGCTGGGCGTCGACGTCGTGGGCGTGTCCTGGGTGGGTGACACACTGGATGCACACGTCCATGCTCTTGATGAGTGCACCGACGTCGACGTCGTGGTCACTTCAGGGGGAACAGCCTCGGGGCCGGTTGACTACCTTCGCCAGGCTCTCGCCCTCACATCTGGGGGTCTGGTGGTCGACACTGTTGCCGTTCGTCCTGGCCACCCCATGTTGCTCGGTCGATGGGCCGGACCCCGTTGGCTGCTGGGGCTGCCGGGAAATCCGCAGGCCGCCATCGCGGCGCTGCTCACCCTTGGCGACCCTCTGGTGGCGGCCCTGCACGGCCGGAGCCTGCCCGTCCTGGGCCAACGCCGGCTGACGGAGTCCGTCACCTCGCGGGGCAATGTGACGCGGTTG